>PLGA01000600.1 GCA_003139735.1 Bryobacterales bacterium
GTTCTGGAGTTGGTCGGACACTAAGAGTAAGCCGCTGACGGACATGGCCAAACCGTAAGGAGAGGCCAGCGTGCTCTGGGTGGGGTCGGAGCGGATCGAGGGAGAAGTGAAGGACGCTTGACCGAGAACCAGATCGGCCTGCGGCTGGCCGGTCTGCGCGAACGGCGCCGGGAATCGCAGCACGCGCCCGTTGCCCCGGTCGGCCACCCAAAGGTTGCCATTAGAATCGACCATCAAGCCCACCGGGCTACAGAGACTTGAGTTGGTAGGCAGTCGCGGATTGCCGGTAGGATAGTTGCACAATGCGGTTTGCCCGTTTGCCTGGCCGATTACGATGTCGGCCGCAATGCCCGCCGTGATCTTGCGCAGGTCCTTGAACCCCAGGATTCGATTGTTGTAAGTGTCGGCCACAAAAAGGTGCGCCGGACCGCCCGCACTGACGCCCGTGCTGTCGATGGCCAACCCGCTATCCGCGCTGGTTCCGGAGCTGGCATGATTAACCAGTTGGAACTCCCGGCCCTCGATCAAGTTGATGGACCCGGCGGTAGGGATATCCTGACCGAGCCAAACCGTTGCGGCGGAGCTTCCACTTAAGGGCGCCGGAATGGCGAGCAAACGGTTGTTGCCCGAGTCGGCCACGTACAACCGATTGTTGGCGAACACCGCTGCCAACGGCAAGTTGAAAACGCTCGCGGTGGGGGCCGGAATGAACGTTGCCGTGGAAGCCTGGTTGTTCGGCAGCAGCTCGGTGAAATCGGAGTTTTGGCCCATCACCGCGGTCGCCGCGGGCGAGATTTGCGCGGCCACGGCAGGCCACTGCTCGAATGGCGGAAAGAGCAGAATCCGGCTGTACCCCGAATCCACCACGCCGAGTTGGGAGCCGGTGAAGAACATGCTCTCGGGATCGTCCATCACGATCGAATCCACTAGCGCCGCGGGAGGCGTCAGGCCGATCGCCGTCTGGAACACGCCCATGATGCGCGAGGCCGACATCGCAGTGGTGAAGGGCGCCACGAACACCAGCACCCGGCTCAGGTTCTTCGGCTGACTGGGATCGGCATCGGAGACATAGAGGCGGCCCTGCGGATCGAACGCGATAGCCGAAGGCACGGCAAATTGGTTCGGGGTGAGGTTGGCGCCGTTGAGGCTTGGGTTCAGGTTGATACGCAGAGTGACGAAATCCGCCTGCCCGATCTCCAGGATGGCCATGGGCGCGGTTTCATTGTTATTGGCGATATCCGCCGCGGCGAATTCCAGGACACGCCGGTTGCCCGGGTCCGTCATCCACAGGTTGCCGCTCGAATCGAACGCAATATTGGCCGTGAACCCGGCCAGGGAAACCCCTTGAGCCGAGACGGCGCCGGTGTAGTTGGCGCTGCTGCCGCCCAAGCTGGTCTGGCCAATGACCAGATTCGGGACGTGGCCGGCGTTGGCAAACGGTTGGGGATACCGCAACACTCGGTTGTTGCCGCTATCGGCCACGTACAGGTCGCCGTTGATGGCCGCTAGTCCGGTCGGGGAATTCAACCCGGATTGCAAGGGATTGCCTTGACCGGGTGCATGCGCCGGTTGCGCCGGGCCTTGCGGCCACGTGGTGAAAAAATCGTTCTGTCCGATTACGATATCGGCTTTTTGCCCGTTGACGAAACTGGTGGCGTCCTTCCACGCGAGCACCCGGTTGTTACTCGAGTCGGAGACGTAGATCGGAGTTGGCGAGACCGAGGTATCGACCGCGACCCCCGAGGGTTGGTACAACTCGCGCCCTTCCACGAGGTTGGGATTCACCGAATAGAGCGAGTTCTGCTCCAGTTGCGGCGTCTTAGGATGCCCCGCCGTACGCGACGGTAACGGGTTCAGGGTAATCTGGGGCCAAGCCGGCGCCCCTAACAGGGCGAAAGCGAGAATCAGGACATAACGGCGTTTCATTCAGTTCACCGAAAGCGGCACGAAAACGCGCTTCACTGAGATGTTAGCAGAGCGCACGCCATAGGAGAACCGTGAGTGGTTGGGTAAATTTGGCACCCACCCCCAGGTGGGTTGCCGCTTCGGCCTGCTACACTGAGATTTGAGCCAAGTTACTGTTCCCCGTCCACGCGTTTGCGCGGTCAACTACCTGAATACGCTCCCGCTGGTTTGGGGTATGCTGCACGGCGCCCAACGCGGCCTTTTCGACCTGGATTTCCGCATTCCGGCCGAATGCGCGGACCGCCTGGCCTCCGGCGAGGCGGATTTGGGCATTGTACCCTCCTTCGAGCTGACCCGGCAGGAATTGACTATCGTGCCCGGCGTCGGGATCGCCTGTCACGGGCCGGTGCGCAGCATCCTGCTGGTCTCGTCGCGCCCGCCGTCTGAGATCCGCACCCTGGCGGCGGATTCCAGCTCGCGCACGTCCGTGCAATTGGCGCGGGTGGTTCTGGGGCGGCGCTACGGGGCCTTTCCGGTAATCGCGCCACACGCGCCGGACCTGCAGGCGATGCTACAGGTGGCCGACGCCGCGCTCCTGATCGGCGATCCGGCGTTGCGCATCGACATTGGCAGCGGGCCTTACCGGATCTACGATCTGGGCGCCGAGTGGGTTGCCATGACTGGCATGCCGATGGTATTTGCGGTGTGGGCGGGCCGCAAGAACGCGGTCACGCCGGAGGTGACCGCGGCCTTTCGCGAGTCTTGCCGCTACGGCCGCGAGCGCATCGAGGAGATCGTGGCCTGCGAGGCTGGGCAGCGAAGTTTTCCGCCGGATTTGATTCGGGAGTACCTGACGATGCGCATCGTGCACGAACTGGGCCCGCGCGACTACCAAGGGATGGACCTCTTTCTGAGCTATGCGAAGCAGGCTCCGTCCTGCGAGGAGCGGCGGGAAACGGCGGTTTGACTGGCGCTGTCCGACTCCCCTATACTGGAGTTTCCCACTGGAAATACGACGATGTTGTATATTACGGTTTTATTGATTCACATCCTGGTCTGCGTCTTCCTGATTATTGTGGTTCTGCTGCAAAGCGGGAAGGCCGCGGATCTGGCGGGCGCGTTCGGCGGAATGGGCTCGCAGACGGCATTTGGCCCGCGCGGTTCGGCGACGCTGTTGTCGAGGGCAACCACGTTTTCGGCGGTGCTGTTCATGCTCACATCGCTATCGCTTTCGATTCTGGCAACGCGGAATGCGGGACTCTCGTCGACGGTTCTGGAAGGCTCGCCAGCCAGCGCCCCGGCGAAGAGCAAGCCCGCGCCGGCCGCCCCAACTGCGCCAGCCGGCGGGCAGACTCACACGCTTCCGCCCGGCCCGCCGCCGGATCAGCCGGCGCCGAAGAAATGAGTTCCTTAGCGGAGGTGGCGGAATTGGCAGANNTTGAGGTGCTAGCGGGAGCAATCCCGTAGGGGTTCAAGTCCCCTCCCCCGCACCACATTATAAAGGAGTTACGGCGACGATCCGAAATTGGCTCGTCGCCGTTTCTGTTTTAGACCCTATTTTAGACCCTATGTTTCTCGGGAACGCTGTGGACCTTGAGGGACCGCACCGGGACGCTCGGGACCGATGAACGAGTTTTCGGGATGGTCTGAGCATGGGAGGTGCAGCACGGAAGTGCTGTAGCGAACAAAAAGCGAATCTGCTAGAATCCCGTTGTGGCACGCCGCCCCGAATCCGACCTGATCTTGAGCCGGGATGAATTGGCAGAGTTCAGCCGCCGTCTCGCCATGTTGAGCGTGGATGGAGTCGAAGGCGTCTACCGAACGGCCCATCGAGATTCTGCTTACGACGGCAAGAGGATTCCACCAGCCGCCGCCGTTCAACAACTCGTGGCTGCCTGGAAGGTGCTGCGAAGGCTGCCGGAGAGCGCCTAGACGGCCCAAATCTCGGACAGTGCACGCTGGAAGTTCCGACCGAGGATGAGCTCGATGTTCGGGCCGGAGTAGCGCCGCCGGACCAGACATTCGGTCAGATCGTAAACCTTCTTTGCATAATCGAGTCCGTCTAGATCGCATTTCTTCCGGGGCCGAATCTGGATATCCCTTCCATCCAGATCGACGTCGGTTCCTACGCCGACGTGCTCGACTCCAACCAGCTTGGCCACGTGGTCAATGTGATCGACCAGATCCTCGATAGTAGTCGGTCCTGCGGTCCGGACGAAGAAACGGACCATAGTGACACCCATCACGCCGCCCCTTGCCGCCACTCGTCTGATTGCTGCATCACTCTTGCACCGACGGCTGTTGGGCACCAGGGCACGGCAATTGGAGTGCGTGATCAACACGGGCTTTCGAGACGCTTCTACGGCGTCCAACGTGGTCCGGTCGCCGCAATGTGAAACGTCGACGGCCATGCCTACCTTGTTCATGCGCTGGACGATCCGTGCTCCGTATGTGGTCAGACCGTCATCTCGCGCATCGGATGATCCGCCGCCGATCCGATTGCGGCAATAGGTGAGTTGAGAAACTCGTTGGCCTAGGCCATAGAAACAATCCACATCCTCGACGCATCGAAAGTGCCCGGAGTTCTGCTGGCCAACCACGATGCCGATCTTGCCTTGCGCCTTGACCTGTTCGAGATTGACGGGGCCGTCCATGCGCACGAACTGGTGCGCGTGAGCGGTGATGAATGTGTTCCATTGGGTGATGTCCCTCAACGAGAGTGCGTAGATATCTCCGGTGGTGTACCCAACAGCGGGATGGAGAATCGTAATTCCCGACTCCCTCAACCTTTGAAAGTCGGCTTGTTGGAAACGGTCCGGCTCGATTTGCCAGGACCACAATTTCGGGAAGTCCAATGTCAGCAAGCCCAACATGTCGATCACCGTGGAACGGCGAACCAAATCTACGGTGAGAGTGGAATACTCCGCGTCGCTTTGGGCAAAGAGGGCGAAGCGCCCGCGATTAATCATCGGGGCGCCGAGGGCGAGCGCCGCGCCTTGCAATATGGAACGTCGGGAAATCACACGTACTGCCAAAGAGTATCCTCGTCCTTGCCGGCGCAGGGTCTTCCTGACGTGGGCCGCTGCCTTGAGGGCGTCTGCAGTTGTAGTTTGAAGCTAATAGGGTTGTGGCTCAATTGGGCGCGTGCCTTAGGGTCTGTTCATTCGCACCCTAAGGCGGCCGGAATGTTCCCAGTCGGCACGCGCACGATGGGCAATTTGAACGTGATTTGTTGCAAAGTGCAGCAGTTGTACTCGCCGGTACATTCAACTTCACAGCCCGGTCTTGGAAGCCTCGCTCCCCTTGCATTTGTCGAGGAGTCGCCATATAATTCTTGCAGCGCTCAAGGTTTTATTGTCTTTCGGGCCTTTTAGGTGTGGCGTGCAAGTCCGCTGTTCCGCGGTCCTGAACCACCCCCAGATTGATATAAAAAGCGTGAGGCTGGACGGCAAAGCCTTGAGCTTGCCCTCAGTCGCGCAAACGAAAGGGCGCCGAAAGGAAGTGAACCATGCCAAGTCGAGGAAGGAGAATGGGATCGGGCACGACGGCTCTCCAAAAGTCGGCGGAAACCATGTCAAGTGACGCAGTAAAGATGATGCCTGCGAGGAGCACCGTCAGTGTACCCGTGAAAACCGCCGCAACCGTTGGCCCAACTGAACGCGAAACTGCCACTTTTGCGCATCAATTGTGGCTAGATCGGTCGAGATGTCCATCGATCCCCCGTTGCGATACTCGCGCCGAGTCCGAAATGGTGGCCGAGTTTCGATATGAGGGACATTGGGAGGTATGGGAAAGTGAATGGGGCGGCCCCCGCTGGACCCGCGATTTAGTCCACTCCAGGCGCTGAAGTTTCGAATCGAGTAGGCTGAATCCTCCGTGACGCCGCAGTGTTTTGGAACGGCGCAAAATCGGAGCGCTAGAGGTTTCACTGACCGGTTTGGGGTGCAATCACTTCGGATGGCGCATCAATGCCGCCCAGTCCGGTCGCGTGGTGGAGACCGCGCTCGACTCTGGCATCAATTTCTTCGACACCGCCGACATCTACGATAAAGGGTACAGTGAGGAGTATCTTGGCCGGGCGCTCGCTGGCCGGCGGCGTGAAGCCGTCATTGCCAGCAAGTTCGGCATGAAGTTCGATGAGACGCGCCATGGCGCAAGGCCGGAGTACGTTCGCCAAGCCGCCGAGGACAGCTTGCGCCGGCTGGGCACGGACTACATCGATCTCTATCAGCTCCATCAGCCCGATCCCAGCACGCCTATCGCGGAAACGCTGGGGGCGCTACGCGAACTCGTGCGTGAAGGGAAAGTGCGCGAAATCGGCTGCTCCAATTTCTCGGCGGAGCAACTTCGCGAAGCGGAGCGCTCCGTGGACCGTACGGCCGGACCGGGCGCGCATTTCGTCAGCGTGCAAAACGAATACAGCTTGTTGCGGCGCGCGCCCGAAGCCGAAGTACTGCCCGAATGCCGGCGCCAGGGCCTGGCATTCCTGCCGTATTTCCCGCTGGCCAATGGGCTGCTCACCGGCAAGTACCGGCGTGGCCAACCGCCCCCCAAGGGCAGCCGTGGCGAAGCCGGATGGGGACCGAAGGTCTTCACCGAAGAGAACGCCGGCAAGGTGGAACGACTGATCGGCTTTGCCGCCGGGCGCGGCCATTCGCTGTTGGAACTGGCATTCTCCTGGCTGGGAGCCCAGCCCACCGTCGCATCGGTCATCGCCGGCGCAGTTTCACCGGAGCAAGTGAAAGCCAACGCCGCGGCCCCGCTGTGGAAGCTGAGCCCCGAGGATCTGCGCGAAATCGCCACGCTCCTCGCATAGCGTGCGGCCCCTCCTTTGCGGGTTTCCCCGCGCCGTTCGGCGGGCCTTCCCTGGCGGCCAATAGCTCGCGCTCGTTCCCGCTTCCTTCCTCAACCTCATGCTCCATTCCGGCCTCCGCGGTGGCCTACTCGCTGAACGTCACCGCCGTGCCTTCCACTGGCTACTTGGGCTGGATCACGGTGTGGCCCACCGGACAAGCGGAGCCTGTAGTGTCCACGCTGAATGCGTGGAGCGGACTGGTCACTGCCAACGCCGCCGTGGTTCCGGCCGGAACCGGCGGGGCCATCAGCATCTATGCTTCGGATCCGACGGACGTGTTTATCGACATCAACGGCTATTTTGGGTACCATAGCACCTTTTCCCCCTATTCTCAAATTTGCTTTGGCCGCATTTCGGTTCGCCAAATCTTCTCACAATGGCTTATGGTTTCATCCGCGCGCATCACCCTGCTCCTTATCCTGCTAGCGGTAGCGGTCTGCGCGCTGCTCAACCTTGGCAATTTTGGAACCATCGATACCGCACGCCGCTGGCGCGGTCGATTCGCTGGGGCGAGCCAACCGTGACCTCCGACGATGCGCTGCAAGGCTTCGGCATCCCTGGCAGGAATGGTGTGCCGCAAGGAACCTTGGCTCCTGGCAGGGCGTACTGTGGAATCGCGCGGTCAACATTGCACAGATTGTCACCAACAGTGAGGCCCCCCAACGCTTCGCCGGGATCCCCATCGAGTGGCGCACCCTCACTTATTTCCCATTTCAATTATCGCTGCGATTTCCCCGCATATAGCTGTATGGGCCATTGCGGGCTGGGTGGCGCTGTTCCTATCTTTGCCTGTGCTGATTTGCGCGCTGTGGCTGCAAGCTCGGCGACAGGACTCTGGGCAGAAAAAGTGATTGTCGGAAAATGAGTTGGGGCTCTCCCTCACGGCGCGCCATCATGAGCACAGGGCAACCTCTTCGGCTTCGGTTACTGTCAGGACATGCCGGTGCGAGTACCGATCCTGAAGCTGCGAGCTGTTTCCATATCCCGACAGCGCAAGGTCCCGACACGCAAGGCGGAGCGAAGTTTCCCGATTTTATCGCATGTTATAATAATCGCCGTGCAACCCGCCGGAACCGACGCGATTCCGCTTGCTTACGGTACGATCCTGGGACGCCCGCTCACCCAAGCGGAAACGGCCGCCCTTCTCGAACGACTGCGCAACAGTTCCGAGCTTGTCGTGCTCCATGAGGCTCTCAGCTCCGCCGAATTCGTCCGCCGGCGCATGGCGAATGCAATGCCGCTCCATCTGTTTCTTATCCACGGCGCTCGCATCAAACTGGTTGCGGCCATGCTGCCGCCCGCGCTGGCTATCGTCGACATCGGTGGCGCCAATGGGACTCTTTACGATCTCGGTTACCCGCACTCATTCGATGAAATGATTGTGGTGGACCTCCCTCTGGAAGACCGATGCGAGATGTATCAAGGGCTGAAGCTCGAAAGCCGGAAAACCGATAAGGGACCAATTTCGGCGCTCTATACAAGAATGACGGATCTGTCGTCGATACGCTCCGCATCCATCGACCTCGTCTGGATGGGGCAGGTTATCGAACATGTATCCGAGGCTGACAGCTTTCTCGTTTACGCGGAAGTCAAACGGATTCTCCGGCCCGGAGGGCACTTTTGCCTCGACACCCCGAATCGCAATCTGACGGAAATTCACACCACGGGCTGGATCCATCCGGAACATAAGATCGAGTACAAGCCCGAGCATCTGCGTGAGAATTTGTTGCGCGCCGGCTTTGCGATTGAATTGGAACTCGGCTTATGCGAGATGGTGCGCACCTGGCGGAGCAGGGTATTCGATTACTCGGATTTCGTAACCGGCGCGGGAATCAGCCCCAATCCGGCGGGGTGCTACCTACAGTATTATCATTGTCGCGCGTAGCCCCGAGCTGTCTATAGCGGCCGCTCAGCGGAGTCTTGCAGAAACTCGGCGATCTGCGCGCCGATTCGCGGAATGGAACACTCAGTCTCAGTCCACTCCCGGGCGTTGCGGCCGAGCGGGTTAAACAGCGCGGGCCTGTCGAGATACGCTAGAAGAACTTCATAGAGCATCTCGCGCAACAACTTCTCCGGAAGGGGGTCGAGCTTGACAACCGTGTCCCGCGGCAACTCGCTGAACCAGCCATGGTTGCACACGATGCACGGTTTCGCGAAGGAAAAAGCGCGCAGGAGGGATCCTGAAGTTTCGCCCATCGACGGGTAGCGCAAGTTGACCACCAGATCGACGCCCGCCAGGCAGTCGTCGAAATCCTCCTCCGACCGAAAGCCTGTCTTCTGAATAAAGGAACAGAGATGGCGGTCGGCGTACCCGCCCTCCCCGACCATGAGATAGAAGATACTTCCAGGACGAGCCGCTTCGAGCCGCTGGACAACTTCGCAAACGACATGATTCAACTTGGTGGGAGCGATGAAACCAAAGGAAGCGATCAGAACCGCGCCGGGCGGCACGCGAAACCGCTGCCGGACGCCGCTGCCTTTGGCGCCGCTGTCGGGTTGCCGAACGATGTGGTTGATTTTTCGCGAGTGGAACGGACGGAGTGCGCGCGCGCGGACGATGTCCAACGTATATTGGGAATGAGCAAGGAAATCGTTCCCCGAATCGATCAATTCGCCATTGAGAGGCAGGAGTTCAGGCTGGCTGAATTCCAGCGGGTCCCGTCCGGTCTTGAACATCTCTTTAAATAGGGCTACCCCGAGCGGTCCCTCTTGCTCGAAAACCTTTCGGAAAAAGTTTGGCCGCATCCGATGATAGCCGGTATACAAATAGTACAGAACGGCATCATGGAGAATGACGGCGCCCGGGCGCAGAAGGGCGGCCTCATAAATGTAACTGTGATACCAGGGATTATTGCCTATGTTATATAAGCGGTAATCGAAGCGGTCCCAATTTGTCATATCGCGAAACTGGCAAAGCTCCATGCCGGAGTAGCGCGAGGGATCGACGTCGGCGCAATCGACCAAGAGCGTGATGTCGAACAGCTCCTTAAGGCCTTGGAGCAGCAACTCCGAGTAGTGTGAGATTCCACTCTGTTGCGGAGGCAGCGGGCTGGCATACAAGAGGGAGTTCTTCATGTCTCAACGAGAGTCAATAAGAGATGTAACCACGTAATCCCAGTCGATCAGTTTCTTGCCTAAGGTTGTATGGGCGGCGCTTCCAAGCCGTTCCGCCAAATCAGGGCTGTCGCCCAGCCGATCCAGCGTGGCGGCCAAAGAGCGGGCATCTGAGTCGCAGAGATAGCCGTTGACTCCGTGCTCGACAAACTCGAGCGCACCGCCGGTATCGCGCAGAGCGACCACGGGCTTGTGGGCATAAAACGCCTCCAGGGTGACGTACCCGTAATCTTCGTCGTAAGCCCCAAAGAAGACGCATCGGCAACGGGCATAGTAGGAACGCTTCTCGTCTTCCGATATGAACCCAGCAAGAGTGACGCGATTCTCAAGCCCGTATTCGTGTACGAGGCTTTGGAGGTGGGCGGCTTCCATATCGCCGCCGCCTCCGGCGATTACGACGCGCATACCGCTGCGGAGATACCGCGCGGCTTCAACGAGCAGGCGCTGGCGCTTCATGGGGTCGATACGGCTGGGGTAGAAGACGAAGTTTTCGAAGGATTCGCAATAGAGACTGGCGTACCCCTGAGGCGGATGATAGAGCGGCATAGAGGCGATCCCGTTATAGCGGCGCAGCCGCGCAGTGACGTTCTCCGAGATGGTATAGACGCGGCTGGCCTCGGCGAGATACCGCGTGTCGTGGCGGACGATGAGATTACGCAGCCCTTTTCCGTCCGGCCACGCGTGCATGTCGCCAAAGGGGGTTTGCCAGAGGTCGTACGCCTGGCGGTGCTGGTGCAGGAGCCAAGCCACCTTGTGTTCGTGCCTCAGATAGAAGGCCGGGAATTTCAAGGCGACCACGAGATCGATCTTTTCCCCATTGACCTCGGTCAGATCCATCATTCTGCCCGCGATCATGCATTCGGTCAGAGTCGCAGAAGGATACCACTTGAATGGGATCGTTACGATGTCAGCGACGTGCCCGCGGGATTCGAATGCCTGTTGGAGGGAAGAGGCGAGCAGTTCCGCTCCTCCGCGGAGGAAGGGCACCTGCACGGTTGCGATGGCCACCTTCATAAAATGGCGCCCGTCGCCTTGCCGATTTCGTCGCGGAAGGACTCTGCAATCAACCGGTAGTTGAAACGGGACTCATAATTCGCGTTTCCGGCCTGGATCAGAGCTTGGCGGAATGCCTCTTCGGTGCGGATCCGATAAAGAGCTTCCGCGTAAGGGGCCGGATCGTCCCCGAAGAGCAACCCGCCTTCGCCAAGGGTTTCCGGAACGGCCCCTTTGGCTTTGGCTACCACCGGGAGGCGGCAGTACTGAGCCTCTATGACCGGCACGCAGAACCCTTCGTGATCGCTACAGGAAAGGTAAGCGTCGCAGCCGAGGTAATAGGCGAGGAGCTCCGAGTCGGAAACCACGCCGAGGTAAGAAACGCAATCTCCAACATCCAAGTCCGCAATCGCGGCCTGGATTCGATCATGGTAGGAAGTAAACGCAGGATCGAGTTTCCCCACGATATGCAGGCGGATGGCCCGGTCATAACTTCTCACATAGTGGGCGGCGATTCGGACCATCAGCTTATGACCCTTATTGGGTACAAACCGCCCCGAAAACAAGATGTTGAGATCGCGCGATTCGATCAGACGCCGCAGCAATGGACCGTCCGGGAGGATGCCGCTGCCGTGCGTCATGGTTGGAAATGGAGGCAGGACCGCCGTGCGGTCGCGCATATCCAGACCGAGTTCGGCCAGGTTAAACGCGGAATCCGTCAACCAATATGCGCAGGGGAACCGGCGGAAGAGGCGGAAGGTCTGCTCCCGCCCCATGACGCAATTTCGCCAGCTTTCGCCATAAGCCGCAAAACACCGGGGCGGGGTAATGTTGTGGTACTTGAAGACAATCGGCCCGGCGGCGCGAGAGAGAATCGCCTCGCCTTCCTCCCAAAAGTTACTGTGGTGGTACAGAATCACGGTGGAGGGATCTCGCAGAAGAGACTCAAGGGCGCCCCGATCTAGACGGCTCTTTCCTTCCATGCCCAAAAAATGGTCTCCGAACAAATAACAGGGATACCGACCGCTGAGGAGTTTGTACATCTCGGCGATGTCGGACCCAATGGCATCGTACTCGACGATGCTTTGATGCATGAGGATGAAGGTTGTCGGAGGGGCAAACAAACCGGGCATTGGAGTCCCTAGGTTTTTCGGGCGATCACCGCATAGTCCTGAGCGCCGTAAAAGTAGGCGTTGAAGCGCCTGGCCAATTCAGAGTCTTCCGGCACGGCTTCGCCGACGGGGTACGGCGAGAGCGACAGAACCTGCACGCCGGTGAATCCCCGCGCTTCGACTAAGAACTTCAGCATGCTGCTCGGCAGCGGATTGCGATGCGTCGGGTCGGTGTAGAATGTGTGCGCGCCGACCTGAATGTTTTGGGGATTGGGCGTCTCCAGGATCAGCATCCCCCCCGGTTTGAGCGCACGCAAAACCTCGTCGAGGAGGGCGATCACCAAGCGATAAGGCAGATGCTCGACGACGTGCGAAAGCGTGACCGCTCCCAGACTGGCATCCGGAACGCCGGAGAGATACTCCCCAAGGTCCGCTGGCCGGACATCCAGGCCAAGCTCCTGGCAGAGGGCCACCATGGCGAGGTTGCGGTCGATTCCCTGGGCGTGCAAGCCAGCGTCGCGAAGCAATTCCAGCCATTCCCCCCGGCCGCAACCTACGTCGAGCAACGGCATTTCCGGCCCTCCAATGCCCGCGGCTTCCAGATAAGGAAGGTACACGCGCTGGCGGTTCCTGACGAGGTCGCGGGACCCACGGAACGCATCTTCGAATGCCAGGTACAGTGAATCGAGCTTGTGGTCCTCCCGCTTTGCCAGATCGGTCAGTTGCTCAACGTCATAGGTAGCCGGAAGCCGCCCGCGCGCCTCTTCCGAAAGGAGGCTGAGGCGGCGGTCGACGAGGACGAGATCCCGCACAAGGCGATGCGACGTCTGGTTGGCCAACTCGAGATGCTGTTCCGCCTCGGCCAACTTCCGCTCGAGGCGCAGGATGTGTGCAAGAAGATCCTCGTGATCGCGGACGTGCGCGGCAACGGTCTGGTCAATCCGTGCCGCCTCGACGCCGAGACGGACTTCGACTGCTTCGCGCGCTTCGATCTCGGCGTCAAGGCTTGCTCTTTGGGCGACCCCCTGCATGGCCGCGGCCACCCGGTCGCCAAAGTCGGCCTGGTCGTGCAACGCTTGAACGCACGCCGCGGCCAAGCTCTCGATTTGCGCGAGGTTCCACCATAAACATCGCGTGACAAATTTGACCAGCACACGGCCCATGCGGGCGCGAAGGGTGGGGGGCGTCGGAGGCAGTTGGCCGATTTGCAGGCCTAGGGTGCGGACCCGCTCGATACCGCTCCTGTCCGCCTTCAGCCGTTCGGTTAGTGACCGCCTGTCGGTTTGGCCGCGCTGTCCCGATTTGGGCGCGCCCGGCCAGAAGGGTGAAGGGGCATGCGGATTCGCCGCAAGAGGCTGCTTCGCATCGGCAGGCTCACTCGGGTAAGGATCGTTCGAGACCGCCGTTACGCCCACCCGGGAGCGCACTCGCCGACGGATCTCCCCCAGCAACTGGTCGAGATCGAGGTTCTGCGCGTCGTCGTCGTGCGTAGGCATAGCACTTAAATACGCTGCCGCTGCAATCAGGGATTATAGCATCTGAGCCGAACAGAAGGACAAAGGCCGGGCGCGCCGGGAGCGCCGTCGTCCCGCCGCTCCAGGCGAAACCAGTTCGCGACGCGGTTCCGCAGCGGCAAGCGGCCGGTGTTCCGGTGGAAAGACTTCGAAACGCCCTGAAACTCAATTGCCGTCATGCGCGCCTACAGGTAATCGTAAAACCTCGGCTTCAGCCGCCGGAATACCAAAACGCCGATTCCGAGCATCGCCAATGAGCATGCCGTCAGCTTGATGAGCAGCGAGAGCGCCGGGGCTACGCCATCGAGCAGGATGTTGCGCATCGCCATCACCATCGCCGCCACGGGATTGAGCTGGTATAGCTCTTTGTACGCCGGCGGGACGATGGCAAACGAGTAGACAATCGGAACCAGCCAGAACAGGACCGTGTTGACCGACTCCACAAGGTAACGGATGTCGCGGATAAAGACGTTCAAAGACGCGGTCAGATGCAGTCAGCAGGAGGCGAGTTTGTGGAAGAAAGCCAAAGACTGCCGTGCGGTGCGCTCCCACCGGAACGAGGCCGCGCGCAAACGTCCGCGGCGCCCCAAATCCTCCCTCAGGGAAGGCGAGAGAGCGAGCCGCTCGATCGCGGCCGCGATCTCGTCTGTGCTGCCGGGATCGACAAGCATCGCGTCTTGGCCCGCGAGTTCGCCGAGCGACGAGCCGCGCGAAGCAATTGCGGGCACGCCGCAAGCCATCGCCTGGAGGAGCGGCAATCCAAAGCCTTCGTAGAGAGATGGAAATACAAATGCGGTTGCGCCAGCGGTGAGACCCGGGAGATCGTCTTCGGAGACGTAACCCAGGTACCGGATTCCCGGCTCCGGGGATCGGAGCCGGTCTTTAGTCGCGTCCGAACACCACCCGAGCGGCCCCACGACGACCAGTTCGTGCTCATTTCGGACCGGCTCACAGATGGATCGATACGCGTCCAGCAGGCGATCCACGTTTTTTCGCGGCTCGATCATGCCCACGTAGAGAAAGTAGGGCTTGTCAAGCCCGTGTCTCTTCGCGGCGGCCTGAGCCTCCGGCCGTCCCACAGTAAAGAACTCCTCCGCGACGCCGGGGTAGATGACGTCGATTCTGTCGGCAGGCAGCTTGAGTATCTCGATGGCGTCCTTCTTACTATGTTCCGAGATCGCGATGCAGGCGGCCGCGCGCCGCAGTACCCGCTCCCCGTACTGGAGGGTAGCCGCGACATTCGCGGGAACGTGCGTCTCCGGCATGAGCCAGCAAGTCATGTCGTAGATGGTGGCGGTCAGCCGGGTAGTCAGATGCGGAGGATTCCGCAGGTGCTGCGATGCGTGAAACACGTCGGCCGCGCATCCGACAGCCTCCAGTACGGGATTCCACTTGATATTGGAGAAATGCACAGCCAGATAGGCCAGGGTGGTCCGCATTCTGCCGACCGAAGAGTTCTCGTGATCGAGATCCCCGATTCCTCCGAAAAACGGAAACAAAGAGATTGCGTCGCGATCCGCGGAACGCTCGATGGAGCGGATCCAGTAGTACATGTAGGTCTTTACGCCGGCGCTGGGCCCCAGCAAGCTGGTCGCATCGAGCATGATCCGCATTGCAGTTCCTAATAAGCGGAAGCGACGGCGACGTTCGCCGCCTCTATTCTGGACTGAGCCTCGCGAGCACTGCGTCGCCGACGCCCGCGGCCCGGCAATCGGCCTCAACCATCTCCCGCACCAGTTCCTGAAAGCTGGTGCGCGAACGCCATCCAAGCCGTTCCCTCGCTTTCGAAGCATCCCCGAGAAGCGTGTTGACTTCGGCGGGGCGGAATAACACGGCGTCCGCAGTCACATAATCACGATAATCCAATCCCGCCCACGAGAAAGCCGCGGCCGCGAACTCACGGACCGAATGCATCTCTCCGGTCGCGATGACGTAATCGTCCGGTTCCGGCTGCTGCAACATGAGCCACATCGCCTCCACATACTCGCGGGCATGCCCCCAGTCACGTTGCGCATCGAGGTTGCCCAGGCGGAGCTCGCTTTGCGCGCCCGCCGCAATCCGCGCCACGCCGGAGCTGATTCGGCGCGTCACGAATTCGAAGCCGCGCCTGGGCGATTCGTGGTTGAACAGGATGCCGCTAGAGGCGTGCAGGCCGTAGGCTTCCCGGTAATTGCGAGTCAAATCGAACCCGGCGACCTTGCTAATCCCGTAAGTCGAACGCGGGTGAAAACGCGTTCGCTCAGTCTGCGGAATCTCCTCCACCTTGCCGAACATCTCGCTCGATCCGGCGAAGTAGACCCTACAGGCCGGAGCGTTATGCTTTAGGGCAGAGAGCAAGTAATGCGTTCCATTTATGTTCGTGTTAAGAGTAGAGAACTCGTCGTCGAACGAGTAGCTGACAAAGCTCTGCGACGCCAAGTGATAACACTCGTCGGGCAGCACCTTCGCCACCACCTGGTAAAGGCTGGCATAACTTTCGAGTGAAGCGGGGTGCAGTTGCACCTGCTCCCGGTATCTCATTATGCGGGATAGACGGTGTTCCGGGTCCTCCAGCGCCACGCGGCGCACGACGCCGTGCACCTCGTAGTCTTTCGCCAGGAGGAATTCCAAAAGGTACGATCCATCCTGCCCCGTGATTCCGGTGATTAACGCTCTTCGCTTCGACATATCCGATGTCCATAATTATCACACCACGGTTGGCGTGTCAATGCGGTCGAGATATAACGCCTTTACTGCGCCGTCCGGAGCGTATAGGATAGTCCGGGCTTCGTTCGGACTTCCAGCGCGCCTTCTCGCTCGATAACCTCAAACGTCGTTCCCGCTAATGTGGATGCCCATGGCATCGGAACGCATGGTAACGCACACGTCATGTCGCCGCTCCCCAGCAACAGTCCTTCGAAAAAGTCCGGTGTAGGCCCGATGCGCACAAGGCCGTGCCGCCGGGCGATCACCGCGAGGCGAGGGGCATGATCGGGCCGGAGCTCGCCGCTGGGGCTCTAATGAAAGCAGCCGATCTTACGGCGCCTCGACGAACGGAATATAGAGCTTCCACCTCCCGATCCCAAACTCAAAGGTCCGCGGATCGTTTGGTTTTCGCGGAAGAGACGGGGCCGACGATTTAATTGTGATCTCGGTCCTCCCTGGTGGCGCTTGAATTAAACGGACTAGCGACACGGGTTGACCGTTCACCTGAAGGACCGCCCGCGAACCCGGAAGCGCCACCTCGATTGGATACCTATGTTCGTGCTCGGTGAACAGTTCGGCGGAAAACATCACCTCCATTGGTCTCGATGTGCGATTCCACAAGGACATTGCGCCAGAACTCTCGGTGGACCAGCGCCAATAATTGTCACCTTGGCGTTCAGTTTCAAAAAACCCGCGGCCGAAGGTCAATTCAACGGGATTCTCTTCTCCTTGCTGAGCGGCGTCTCCACTGACCTCGACCTGCGGCAAGACGGAGAGGGTCCAGCTCTCAAGCCCGAACACAAGATAACGGGAATCTTCGCCAGACCTTATTCTCGGACCATAGCTGTGAATCGTTATCGGCGTAATTCCTGGCTTTGCGACAAAGCGTTCAACAAACGGATCGCCAGATGCGACATAGGATGTCGTGCTATCGCCCTCACCGATTGTGACGTCAAATCGCGTTTTCGCCGCGCTCCCGGTGTTTATCCTTGCGCGTAGCCTGACGGAAACGGGAGAGCTCAGGCTATTCCTCACGCTCAACACCGCTACTCCATCGCTCCCGTCGCTCCAGCGCCAGTACTTATCGGACGCGCGCTCAAGTCCCGAAAATCCCTTCCCGAACTCGACTGAGACAGCCGCGCTCACAGTCTGCCCAATCCCACTGCCGTCCACCAAGTGGGCCGTGCCAAGGACCATGCCCTGTTGGTGAAATATCGCGCTACAGGCGCCCCCCTGGCATTGAAACTCGCCAGGCCCAGGCTGCTCCCAGTTTCCACGCAACGAACCAGACACCGCGGAATCGGCTGGGGAGTTCTTCAGTGCGGTCAAGACGGACAGACTCGTGCGCCTGTACGGCCGCTCTGCCACCATGGTGAACTCGTCCGTCACAAACATGGTTTCATCGCCCGTAGGTCTCCTCATTGGAGCAAACAGAACGACGCCCGTTCGCGTTCCGGGCAGCGGCTGCACCTCCAAATAATAAAGCGAGGGTCTCTTCAATTCGTCTACGCCGACCTCCTTGACAAACGATACCGGCCTTCTGCTATGCCCCTGGACGTAATCGCTCCAATACTGCGTGTAGCGACCAAAGTGGGGATCGATGTCCCCCCAAAGCGATGGCGCTAGAACCACCGCTTGGTCGGGCATCTTTCTGAACGCGTCAGTTCCCATAAACAGATTCACCATGCGCCACTTGAGGCCGGCCCGCTCCTGCTCATCTATAACCGCGTCATCGGCCACGACATTCGCACATGCTACCAGAACAACAGCGCTCGTGACGGCCACCTGTAGCGCAGCCCTCGCCCTTCCACTCCAGTGAGAGGTCAGGCCGCAGAGTGCGGCGACAGCCGCCGTGATGCCCACGCACCAGATAACAAACGAATAATAACCCGAAATATACGGCGAGTAGAGAGGATCGCTCTGGTACTTGACCGTCATAGCCACGGGTATGGGGATCATCACGGCTATCAAAGCGGCAAGACCCGCTAGCCAAAGACCCTGCTTTCTCAATACTAAACACGGCCCGGCGAGCTGTTTCCAACACACCGCCATGAACGTCGGGACGAGCGCCGATAGCAGGACGATCCACAGCAACTCAGCGCCGCCAAGACTCGCGAAAATAGGGACCAAACCGTTCTCATGAATCGATCCCCCGACATAGTCCCGTACCAAATTCCCTTGAAGGANNACATAATTAGCGCCGGGAAACGACCCAAACGCGAAAAACCTCAGCACGCGCCAAATTCCCGCCGTGTTCGTTGCACTCTGCGACGAAATAGCGGTCCCCGCGTAAGTTGTCGAATAGACGCTTCTGAATACGGCGTAAATCGCGATATTTACCCAGAAGACCATGAGCGGAAGACTCAGCGCCATGCCACGAAGCCACTCCCACCTTTGAGTGTTCGTGCGCGCATCCTGTCCGCGCCTGCCCTCTAACCATACGACGGCGACCGACGTAAAGAGAAACAACACCCAAATAGCTTCGTAAATCCAATACGAGAACAGCAGCGATACAGCCGCGATAAACAGGCATAATCTTCTGCGTTGGCGGAAGTAGGGATACCGAACGGCGCAGATAAATAGGCTAAGCCCTCCAAAAAACATTATGTATGCCAAATGATAAACCACTGGATATGCCGTGACCGGGAAATGAGCGGGCCATTCCGGCAGGAAAGCATATAGCAATGAGACAAATAGCAGACCAATTGCAGGTCTGAAATATAGCGAAAGGCAGACTCCTATCATTCCGCACGACAGCAGTTGTACGGCCGAAGCCATCATCGCTCGGACCGCCTCATGCTCGGTGAAGAACGGAAGAATGAAAAAGAATATGCTGAAGTAGAAATAGCCGCGTCCTTGTTGCCGGGCCAGGTCGCCGGCTTCGGCCCAGTACCGTGAGATGCCGTGGTTGCGTACCTCAGATGCAATCCGGTCCATGAACATGTCGTCATGATTCGTAAATGTTAGCCGTGAAAGGCGGCCGAAATGAATGGATATCGCAACCAACAGAGCAGCGAAGGCCACCATGTACAGATATCGAAGTGAAGTAGGCGTCCCGGCCCAGAGCAGTAGGAGGCGGGAGAGTCCTTGGCCGTTGCCTGAAGCAGCGGGCGTACCATCTCGCGGGGGTTCCCTCTCGGTCGAAGGAGCATCGTTCATTGCGTAGTCCTTTCTATAGACGAACCGCCATCGTAGCCCAGTTCGTCACCCCGCACACTCAAAGTCTCCAGGCGCCGCCTCCAGCGAAACAACCCTCCAGTTGTAAATTGCGAAAGTAAGGAAACGAGCGTCGCCGGGCGCGGTTACGCGCTGCGCGTACGACTTAATCGACAGGCGCGATACGCCAGCCGGGACCAAAAGCTCGGTTGAGATAGGTTGCCGCTTGTCATTGACGTCGAACGATTCGGTCTTAGCTTCGTACGAGATCTCCAGCTTTGATTCTTCCGGGTGACCGGTCCCAACCTCAGCCCCAAACCAGACTATCATGGGCTTTCCAGTTCGATTCGTAAGCTCCATCGGGACGTGATAATACGCCGGATAGGCAGCCAGCGCGGCCACGGAGACCAGGTGAATGCCCGCGCAGAGAAGCGCTCGGAAAATATCGGACTGCACAAAATACGGAATCAGGAAAAAGACCAAGCCCGCATAGTATGAGACGCGTCCCTGCGGCGCGGCGATGCTCTGCGCTCGCCGGAAGTACGCGGGCAACCCGTCGGTCTTGACCTCCTGGGCCATCAAATCGAGGGCCATATCGTCGTGAGTGGTGAAGCCAACGCCCTTCATCCTGCCGACATGCTGCACGAGGGCAAGCGCCAGCAAGAGTGAGAACAGCGCGAGGAAGATCAGGCGCCGTTGCGCGTCCGTAATTGGTGGAAGCATTTGGATCGCTCTAAGTCCTCAGCGGTCATCCGCGGCTGTGTCCATCAATGACGTGCCGGAACCGGGAGCGCACGATGAGCCACATCATCCGAAGGCCCAGAAAAAACGCTTTACGGAAATTGCCGGTGATCTTCGAGTCTCCAAGGCGCGAACCATAATGCACGGGAATCTCCACGCACACAAACCGCAGCTTTAACGCCGTAATCATAATTTCCGGCGAAAGACTGCTGCCGCCCACGGTCAACAAAGGCAGTATCTTTTGCAGAGCTTCGCGCTTGAACATCTTAAACGTGCACCCGACGTCCGTCAGGCATGGCCCATTGTGAACGTACTCCAGGAATTTCGCGACCGCCCAATTGCCGTATCGCAGAAACCAACCCATATTGGCTCCGCTCCAGATGCACGTCTTCGAGGTGCGCGTCCCGAACACGACGTCAAACTCGCCCGCGTAAGCCAGAAACTTGTAAACGTCGGTGGCCCGGAACGTGTCGTCCGACTCGGTAATAATCGTGATGGCGCTCGTGGACGCCGCCAGGGCCCTGCGGCACGCGAATCCATAGCCGCGGCGCTCTTCTGGAACGACGTGGGCGCCCGCCGCGATCGCAAGTTCCCTTGTGAGATCCGTGCTGTTGTTGTCCGCGACGATTACTTCGTCCACCTCCGGGATGGCGCGAAACGATTGTACGACCTTCCCTATTCCTTGGGCCTCATTGTAGGCGGGCATGACTACCGCTATCGATTGCCCTTGGAACATAACTCTCTCCAGGATGGCGGCATGTTCCGCAGAATCTCGACGTTCTGGAATACCTTGCCTTCCCTGGCGCCGGCCGCATGAACCCAAGCGGCCATCCTCTTCAAACCGTTATCGAGGGCGGTCTTCTCACGGCTTCCAAAAAAACGGGCGCACTTGGAGTGGTCGCTGAAGGCATGCAGCACTTCGTCGCGACCGGGCAGGTGGACGATTCCCGTATCCTTGCCCATGGCCTCTTGAACCGCTCGCGCCAAATCGTTCACCGAATAGGGCGTATCCGCCCCGATGTTGAACGTCTGCCCATACGCGCCGGGGCAGCCGGCGGACTTCGCAATAATCGGGGCGACGTCCGAAATGTGCGTGAAGGCCCTCGTCTGCGTACCGTCGCCAAACACCGTGCATGGCCGGTTCTGAAGGATATTGTTCATAAAGATGCCGACCACGTTCCGGTACCGGTCGCCAATGTTCTGCCGCTCCCCATAAACGTTGTGCGGCCGGAAGACGATGGAATTCAGTCCGAACATCCGGTGCGCGGCTTGCAGGTCCAACTCCACCGCGTACTTGGCGATGCCGTACGGATCTTCCGGCTTCGGAGCGAGTTCCTCGGTCATGGGAGTCTGTCCCGCGCCGTACACCGCAATGCTCGAAGTGAATACGAGGCACCGGCACTCGTGGCGGACCGCCTCGTTGACTACTGTCATGCTTCCGACCACGTTATTCGTGTAGTTAAAGCACCGGATGAAATGGCTCAAGCCTTCGGCGGCGTAGGCGGCGAGGTGGAAAACATAATCGAACTTGTGGCGCTCGAATACCGACTCCACAAGCTGCGGATCCGTGACGGACCCCGCCACCAACTCCGCGCCTTCATTCACGTTCTCCCTAAAACCGCCGGACAGGTCGTCGAGCGCCACCACCTTGTGGCCGTCTTTCAAAAGTTCATCGACCACGTGGCTGCCGATGAAGCCGGCGCCTCCGGTAACTAGAGAAACGGGCGGACGCCCGGAACCGTCGACTTGCCGATGTGTCATTTGCGAGTACCTGAATCACGACTCTTACTGCAAACCAGGAACATCTGACCTGCGGAATCTCCGGCTGCAGGTACCTGCACCGCACCTTCCACAACTGCTGCCTGCGCGGGTCGGGAGGGAGTCTGCTCGTGAAGTAGGCGCCATCCGCATAGTCGGCCGGGCGGTCCGAGTCCGAAGCTGGTTGTGGCTTAGGTTTCTGCACCTCTGTTAGCCGCTAATGTTAGCATACGGCCCCGGCTCTCAAGAGAATCCAGGAATCGCCGGCCGGCGCCCTTCTTCAAAGCTCGCGGCAGACGGCGTGCGCCACCTGAACGTCCGTCACGGGAGTGCAATGGCGCGCCTCGAAGTTCTCCACGTCCTTCAGCACGAACGTCGATGCGCCCGCGGCCTTCTGCGACTTGACGTTCTCAAAACTCGTCCCATGCACCGGGTCCAGGACGAACGCCGGCCGCCCGTCCTCTAGCAGGAATCCGACCTCCACGTTGGACATTTCAATCCCCGTGGCCTGGGAACCGGAAACTCATTAGATTCGTCAGTAGCTCGTGTACCGGAGGCAGGTGAGGAAATCGGCGTTCCAGTTCTTTTTTGCTGGTTATTTGAGGTGCGCGGACTTAGAATTTTCACATGCATCGCTCTGTCTTGGTCGCCATTGCGTGGTGGACCCCTTTCATCTTTGCCGCCACGCCTTCGATTACCCAGCAATCCGCGGAGCTTCCCCTCGCCTTCAAGCGTCAGGGAGACACATTGCAGGCGCGGTATGTCGCTCATGGCAATGGATATGCGATCGGTCTTCACGATGGGAATGCGACCATTGGCGTTCAACCCGAACCGGGCGGCTCCGCCGGCGCGATCACGATGGCGGGCGGCGGAAAACCGGACATTTCCGGACACTTTTTCGGCAACCCCCGAAAAAACGGCACAAAACAGCTTAGTCTCGATTTCGGTGCGGCTGCGCTTAATGCCAAGGCGATTGCCGCTGACCGTACGGTAGATCCCACCGCGGTCTCCCGGCGCAGTGCGCCCGCGCCTCGCGAATCGAGAGACACGGGGCGCCATACTTCTTGAGGATAACGGCTTTCGCTGCATGTCACGTACCCCAATGTAAGCCGCTATGATCGTAGAAGCCCGCCAAGCTACTGTTCTGATGGCACGGCCTGGCCGCCGTGGGTGAGCAACTCGATCAGATGCTCCTCGAAGGCGTCGAGGTCGGCTCCGAGGTCTCGGGTAGCACCCGTAAAGACTATCTGCCCGCGGGCGATCACGCTTATCTCACTGCACAACGTGCGGATCTCCTGAGCGTCGTGACTGCTAAGGAACGTCGTCACCTGCTCCCTCACCGCCAAGTCCCGCAGCAGGTTCCATATCTCGCGCTTAGCCGGCAAGTCGAGCCCTCGGGTGGGCTCGTCGAGGAAAATCACCTTGGGACTCCCCATCAGCGCGCGCGCTATCTCCACCCGCCGCTTCATTCCGGTGCTGTAGGCGCCAATGAGTTTGCCACGGAATTTGACGTCAAGATGAACGTTGTCGAGGATGTGCTCGACAGCATCCGCCGGATTTGGAATGCGCCGAATGCGGGCAAAATATTCCAGGTACTCCCGCGCGGTCCACGTCGACTGGCTCTCACTGGTTTCGTCACTGACCAGCCCTACCAACTTCCGGACCGCCAAGGGTTCCTTAATGACGTCGTGCCCCCACACCTTCGCGGAGCCGGCGCTGGGAGGAAGAAGCGTCGTCAGGACGCGTATCGTCGTCGTCTTCCCTGCGCCGTTAAGACCCAGAAATCCGTAGAGGTGCCCTTTCGGGATCTTCAGAGTGACTTGGGCGACGGCCACGAAACCGCCAAAACGGCGGGTCAGCCTGTCGGTCTCCACCGCATAATCGCCAGCTAGACTCATCGTGTCCGCCTCCAGCGCGCAATGGCGGCCGCCAGGCAGAGGGCGGGAAAGATAATCGAAACGGCGCCCATTTCGTAGATCGCGCTCGCCACCTGTGCGCTGATCGCGCCGCGCGCACTCAGCATGCTCGCGTGGGCGTCTCCTGCCACATGGTACACGGCGGAAACATTCAGAGGATAGCGGTTGCCGCCAATGTCCCACGGCTTCGTTGGGTTAAGCGTAATAGGCACTCGGGCGACCCATCCCATAACAACATGGTGGCCGTCCGCCGCCGCTGGCCCGAGGTCGTTCATGTACCTATGAGTTTCGAGGTGTTGCTGCGCGGCAGCTAGCACATCCGGGCTGGCCGTCGCCTGCAACCCAGCGCCACCGACGATGCGAATACTCAGGTCGTTCACGCGCTGATCGGTCTCGACGGGCAGGAGAATGAGTAAATCCTCCTGGGTGTTCTCGTCCGTGCCGATCGGCGCATCACGATTGAGGATCGCGCCGCAGCACCGCGCTGGGAGAGCGCCGCCGGGCGGCGCCAGCGCCAGGCTGCCGTTCCCACGAGCGGAGGGACCGGAAATCGAAGGTGCGCCATTCGCGCGAGGCGCAGCGGTGTCATAGTTCCGGTCCGCGAACAGAACGGGGAAAAGGAAAATCGCCACGGCCCCGAGCGTAATCGCCCAACGCTGGCTTCGTGTAGTTTCCCAGGTTTCCACGCCTTGTGCACGAAGAAACACCCATGCGCCCAACGCAAATGCGCCGATCACCACGACAAGCACACTGACCCACGTAAGCGCCGTCGTTGCGGGAATACTCCCCGTGGCGAGCGTAAAGCCGAGGCCGTTCTTAAGGAGTACTGCGGGGCTCGCGAGCGTGAGGCTGCCCGTGCGCGTGGCGCCGTTGCCTTGCGACACCAGCAACTCCTGAAGGGGAACCAAACCGGCGTATGCGAGCAGGATTCCCACGCCGGTGGCCGCAGGCGGCGCAATACTGCGGCCGATAAAGAGAACGCCGACGAGCGTTCCGACCGCAATACTGGCGACCAGCAGACAAGGCGTCCAAAGCAGAAGCTTCTTGAGCAGCAAAGGCATGCCTACATGGGAAATATAGACAAGAACCATGGGGAAGACTGCGAAATAGTACGCAGTCGCGAGCGTGAGGAGCACGAGAACCTTCGCGATGAACCAGTCGCGGCGTTCCACTGGCGCTGTGAAAACGCTCTCCACAAAACGGTTGACGCGCGGGTTCGCCATAGCCCCGGCCGCAAAGGGAAGAAACGCGAGCGGCACGAGAAAGAACGCGATAATGCCGAACCCGTCGAGCCAGGTGTCTTGAGTGCCGACCGTGGCAACCGCCCCGAGCGCCAGCAAGATGACTGCGGCCCCGAGCCATGCGAATGCGCCGCGCATCGTGGCTTTCAATTCTTCCCTGAACAAGACTCCTATCAACATAAGACCAGCCTATCCTCAGCCGAGATCGCACGGCCATGGCGCGGCGCAATCCACCGGGGACAGATAAGTCGTCCGTCGTGCGGAGCGCTGCGCCACTGCGGCCGCGAAGGCTATTGCCTGATCGCAATAAACCACGCGGCGACGATCGGGCCCTGTGGACCGCGGCCACCGCGCCCGCCGGGCGCCGGGGGCGCCGCGCCAGGGGCCGGCGCCGGAGCCGGACCGCGCTCCGGTTGGAAAAGGTACGCGTTGTGCGTCGCCGGATCGACGCAGATGGTCTTCGCGCCGGCGAACGTCGGGACCGTGGCCACCGTCGTGTACTTGTCGGGCGAATCCTGGTGAACCACTGTCACGTTGCCCTCGCCCCCATTCGGAATGAAGATCAGTTTCTTCGACGGATCGTATCCCAGCGCGTCGACGCGCGTGCCGTTCTTGATGGTCGCCACGATCTTGCCCGAGCTTGCGTCAACCACCACGGACGTATTGCTGCAACCCGAGAAAATGCGGTTCGAGGCTTTGTCGTATGCGATGCCCGTCGGCCCTTCGCACGGCGCGAGCGGCCACGAGGCCGTCGCCTTCCACGTCTTGACGTCGATCACCTGAATCGTGCTCTTGCCTTCGTTGTTGACGAAGATGTGCCCCTTGCCATCCGCCGCGGCGCCTTCCGGCCCGTTGTCTTCGAGTTCCGCGTTGCCCACGATGTCGCCGCTGCGCGGGTCCAGCGCCGTGACCAGGCCGATCGGCCGGCTGTGCCGCGTCAGAATGATCAGGTCGTCCGGCTCGTCGTACATGATGCCGTCGAGACCGTTGCCCACATGGATCTGCTTAATCACCGCCAGCGTCTTCAAGTCGAACATGGTGACGGTGTCGTCGCCGCCGTTTGTCGTGAAGCCGTGACCCGCCTTCGTGGCGATCCCGGCGCCATGCACGCCCGGCGTGTTGGGAATATCTCCCAGTACTTTGCCGGTAGCGCCTTCAACCACCATCATGTGGGCGCCTCGCGAAACGAACACGCGCCCCGTGGCGGCTTCGACGGCGACATAGTCCGTGCCTCCGTCACCCTTGATATCGAACTTCTCAGTCTTGAACGTCTGCGCGCGCCCGATGGTGGGCGCGGCAAGGCTGCTCGCGAAAAGAACCGCAAGTGCGGTCACAAAACGTCTGGTCATACGGCCTCCGATGCAGATCTAGGACTGCCACCCTAAAATTCTAGCCCACCGAGGATGAATGGACGATGAACCGAGCCTGCCTTTCTGGATCAACGATCTGGTACGGGATCATAACGCCAGACTGTGCTATTCCTTTGTTTCGGTACCGTCCGCTTTCACCAGCACCTCGTGCTTCTTGCCCGCCTTGTCGGTATAGCCGGCTTCGTACATCGCCGGTTGTCCAATCTTCGTGAAGGTTTCGACCTTACTGAGCTTGCCGGCGGCGAGCTTCTTCAAAATCCCGGCCTTGGCTGCGGCGGGAATGGCGTCGATGGTGGTCGCCTCTTCCACCAACAGGAGATTGCCCTTCAGATCCACGTTGAAGTCTCGTGATTTCCCATTCAGTACGCTTTCGATCTCGTACTGCTCCGCTCCATCCTCTTTCTCTTTCCCGATGCTCTTGATCTGGCCGCCCTTGAGATTGTCCTGCACGGTCTTCTGTACGACTGCGGGCAGTCCGTTGAGCTGAAGACTCTTTTCCTTCTTCTCCTGAGCCACGGCGGATCCGCCGAGCGCGCCAATCACGAGTGCACCCATCGCGAGCAAAACCGTCAGTGTACGCATTGTGTGGTCTACTGGACAACCATAGCAACCGGATCTGAAAATTGGCTGAAAGAGGGAGACGTCATGCAGCTTTCAGCTCGACGGTGAATCGAGCGCCCGCGCCGGGCGAGCTTTCGACGCGGATGCGGGCGCCGTGGGCCTGTGCTACTCCAAACCGGTTTATCCCGGCGCACTCAGCGGCCTGCCAACGCCCCCAGAAGCCTGTGCCGCGCACGGAACAGGCGGACCTTGAGAGCATTCCCGGTCACACGGTAGATCTGTCCGAGATCTTTTAGCGAGAGTCCTTCAATCTCCTTTAGCATCAGGAGAATCCGGTCCGCCTCGGAAACCGCACCGAGCAGTTCGTCTATGGATTCGCGAGTCCGCTGGCGATACTGTTCGTTCAGCGCCACATCTCGGCCGGCCGCGGCTTCGGCCACGGCCATTTGCCCTTCGGACAAATCGGACAAGCGGCGCTCCCGGCAACGGTGGTGGCGCAAGTAGCTGTGCGCCGCGTTCACGGTAATGCGGTGCAGCCACAGATCAAAGGCCTCCGGCGCTCGCA
>PLGA01000092.1 GCA_003139735.1 Bryobacterales bacterium
TCACCAGCGAGATCATGGAGTCCAACGGCTCCTCCTCGATGGCCTCCGTCTGCGGCGGTTGCCTGGCGTTGATGGACGCGGGTGTCCCGATGACCCGCCCGGTCGGCGGCGTCAGCATCGGACTATGCACGGAGCACGACTCCCAGGACAAGATCACGAATTATAAGCTGCTCACCGACATCATTGGCTGGGAAGACGCGTTCTGCGACATGGACTGCAAGATCGCCGGCACCGAGAAAGGCATCACCGGCTTCCAGCTCGACCTCAAGCTGCGCGGCATCCCGCTCAGCCTGATGACCGAGACGGTAGAGAAGGCGCGTATTGCGCGGCTGCACGTGCTGTCCGAGATGGCCAAGACGCTGGCCGCCCCGCGTACGGAAATCAGCAAGTACGCTCCGCGCATCCAAACGGTGAAGATTAATCCGGAGAAGATCGGCCTGCTGATCGGACCCGGCGGCAAGAATATCAAGAGGCTCGTCGAAGAATCCGGCTGCGAAATCAACATCGACGACGACGGCACGGTCAATATCTACTCGGTCTCCGCCGAGGGGATGAAGATCGCCGTGGACGCCATCGCGGGCATGACTGCCGAAGCCGAGATCAACAAGGTCTATCGCGGCCGCGTGGTCACCATCAAAGAGTTCGGCGCCTTCGTCGAGTTCCTGCCCGGCAAGGACGGCCTGGTTCACATCAGCGAGCTCGCCAACTTCCGCGTCAAGCAAGTCGAGGACATCGTCAAGATGGGCGACGAGATCTGGGTCAAGTGCCTTGGCGTTGATGAAAAAGGCCGCGTGCGGCTCTCCCGCCGGGCCGCTATGGCCGAGCGCGACGCGGCAGCCGGCGGCGCACCCGCCGAAGGCGCTCCAGCCGGTGAAGGCGGCGCGCCTCGCGAAGGCGGCGACCAACCCCAGCCTCGCGAAGGCGGAGAACAACCCTACGGCGACCGTGGCGGCGACCGGGGCGAACCGCGCGGTGATCGCGGCGGCGAGCGTCGAGGCGGCGGCGGCGACCGCGGACCGCGCCGAGACGGCGGTGGCGGTGGCCGGGGCGGCTATGGCGATCGGCGCGGCGGCGGCGGCCGAGTCNNTGAGCCAGTATCAATTCCAAGGCGAGCCGGCAACGGCTCGCCTTTTTTTATTGGCCGGAGGAACTTACGGCGTGGCGGTGATGACGGCTCCGTCGCTGGGGTTGCCGATTTCGGCGTCGGCGACGACATAGAGGGCGCGGTATTCGCGGACTTCGGGTTTGCCGGCGACGAGCAACGGGCGGTTGTCCACGTAGGGCGAGACGGTATCGCGGGCGAGGAAGACCGGGCCGGGGTCGCCGTCGCGGCGGCAGTAGATGTTGACGCCTTCGCTGACGGATTTGTCGAAGGCGATTTCGACGCTGCCGCCGGCCTTGGCCGTGCCGGTGAGGGTGGGTTTGGCGGTGGAGAGGTCGGTGGTGTCTTCGGGGCCTACGATGCCGATGATGTCGCCCAGAGCGTCGCTGTAGCTGGAGGCGGTTTTCATGCGCCGGGCGTAGGCGCGGGAATGGCCGACGACGCGTGTGACGGTGGCCCGCTTGGTCGCGGTGGCGCTCTTGGAGGCGGCATCGGCAGTGACCGAGGCGCCGATGTCGGTGTGGAGGTCGTCGTTGTCGTCGGCGATGGCGGCCAGATCGGCGGCGACCAGGCCCAGGGCGGTGCCGTGGGCGGTGACGCCGGCCTTGAATTCGTCGTGCCAGACCAGGAGGTCGTTGTCTTTCTTGGGGACGTAATCAGTCTTTGCCATAATTTGGGGTCTTTCTTAGTGTTTTCTTAGGTTTTTGTTGGTTTTTACCGGTTTTTTGAGGGCGTGGCCCCGCACGGCGGGGTCACGGTAAAATGGCTCAGAGGCACGTCTGAACGACTCAGATGTGCGCCTGAATAGCTCAGGGGCGCGCCTGAGCGACTCAGGGGCACGCTCAAATGACTCAGGCGCACGCCCGAACGATTCCGGGGCGCGCCCAAGTGACTCAGGCGCACGCCCGAATGACTCAGGGGCACGCCTGAACGATTCCGGGGCGCCCCTGAATGACGCAGGGGTGCGGTGGAAGGGTTGCGGGGTGAGGCGCGGGAATCGGACGGCACGGGTACAGCCGGGAATCATTCCCCCTGGTGCCGCAGGACTTGCTCCGCTCCAACTATGAACACGCCATTTCACAGTGCCGCGACCCTTTTAGCCAGAGCGGGCGCGGGCGTCAACGGAAATGTTTTGCCGCGGCGCGGCGGCGTCATGCACCTTGGCAACCGCCTTTGTTGCCGAAACGGCCACCCCCCCGCGAAGCCGCCCAAAGCCACCCTAAAGCCACATCTCAAGTCTTCAGTGCGGGACTTCGCGCCAGATTGCGCAGATCTTCCTGGGGGTGGCGGCGGTGGCGGTTTCACTGGCCTTCAGGACGGCGTCCAACCCAGTGCAGAGCTTTTGGGCGGTTTCGAGGTAGGACTTGTCGGCGGCGGCCTCGGCGGGACCGGGCAAGGGTTTGATCTCGCCGGTTTGCAAGAGGTGCTGGCGGCGGTGGGCGGTCGCAATGCAGTCGAGGGCAAGCTGCACGTGGGCCGCTTCGGGAGTTTCGCCGAGACCGGCTGCGGCCAGACGGCGATGGAACTCGCGCAGTGGCCCGACGCGCTGGTCCAAAGCGGCTAGCTCGGGACCTGGCGCTTTGGTTTCAAGGACCAGAGGTGAATTAGGGCTCACGGGGACGCTCGCCCTCCCGGCGCGGGGTTTGGCGTTGCCCAGGAGAATTTGCACATGCGCCACCGCGGGCGTCTGGTCGTAAGGCAGGAACACGGAGGCGGAGTCGAAACGCTTCCAGTTGCGTCCATTGACTTTGACGGCGGTGACGGGGCCGTGGCCAAGGGTAGTGAGGAAGAGCTGCTTCTGGCCGAAGCGGACGGGGTCGAGTTGCTGGAGTTCCTCAAGGGCGGCTGGGATATGGGGGATGAGCGTGAGGCCGTCGGCGCGGTAGAGGTATTCAAAGAGGCCGCGCATGAAGGCGGCGGCGGGGCCAAAGGTGTCGTAGCAGAGGTTGATGGGCAGGTTGGGCTGATAAACGTCGCTGCCGCACTTGGTGAGCGGGTTGTCCATGCGGAAGCGCTCGGCGAAGGTGAGCAGGCGGCGCATGGAGCGGCGGGCGTCCTCGAATTGGCCGAGGCGGTAATAGGCGAGGACCATGCGGGCTTCGCAGGTGGACCAGTGCCCGCCGTTGACCCAGGTGCCGTAGGCCCATAGGCCCTCGGGCTTTTCATACATGTCGTCGTAGGAGGGGTAGTTGGGGAGGATGAAGTCATAGGGGCGCAGGCCGGGCAGTGAGGCCAGCTTGCGGTAGATCCTGCGGGACTGGGCATCGTCGGCGACACGGAAGGCAATGGCATCGTGATTGGGCGAGGCTTCGAAGTAGCCATGCTGCGGAGCGCCGAAGACGCCGTGCTTGACGCCATCCGGGTCGAGCGAGCGGATGAAGCAGCCGTCCTCGGTGGTCAGGCGCGGGAGTCCTTGCCTCGCGAGGTCGCGGCGGGTGGTGTAGAGCGAGACTTGCGCGGGATGCTTCGCGAGCTTCTCCAACTCGATCAAGCGGTCCAGCGCCGCAATGTAGGTGATGGACAGGCCNNCCGGCGGGGCCGGCGAGGAAGAGGTTGTTCGTCGGGTCGCGCCGTGTCTCGATGAAGTTGGCGCTGCGCTCAAGCCGGGGGAGGTAATGGGCCAGGGCGTCGGGGTCGCGACTGATGAGGAGCAGTTCGGATTGCAGGAGGACGCCCGCGGCGGTGAATTCCATGCCCCAATCGTGAATGGCGGTGCGGCCATCGCCCTGCTTATAGACGATATAGCCAGGCCGGGCGCAATCGCAGAGGCAGCCGTCGGGGGCGACCCAGTCGAAGGGCGGCGCAGCGCCGGTGCGGTGGCCATCACCCATTTGATCGAACC
>PLGA01000364.1 GCA_003139735.1 Bryobacterales bacterium
GTAGAAGGACGTTCCGTATCCGCTTTCACCGGATTGGCCGGTAAATCCGAGAATCTCTCACTTCTGCGTCGCATACCCAGTCGCGGCTCGCGCGCTCCTCCCCCTGTGGTATTTTGGTTATTCCTACTGAGATGGCTCAAGACAGGCAGTTCCCGCGCGTGTGCGTCGCGTTGGGCCTTCCCGATGTCCCGAGCTTGCTGGACCATGCTCGGCGAGAAGCCGAAGCTGGTGAGTCCTTCCTCGAATTCCGCCTGGATCATCTGGATCGCGCTTGCGACGGACCGGGCGCGATCCGCGATTTTCTGAAGCAGTTCCCCGATTGCATCGTGCTGGCCACTTGCCGGCGGCGCCAGAACCACGGGAAGTTCAATGGCAGCATCGAAGAACAGCTCGCGCTGCTCGGAGAGGCCGTGGCGGCCGGCGCGCAGGCGGTGGATATCGAGATCGAAACCGCCGAGGCCGCGCGGGAGCGGGTAAGCCTGTTTCACGGGCGTCCGAGTCTGGTGATCTCTTACCACAATTACGAATCCACTCCACCCATGGATGCCATCGTGAACCGGGTGATGCGCATCCCGGCCGACGCCTACAAGGTGGTGACCACGGCGCGCAAGCCTTCCGATAACTTGCGCGTATTGGCCGCGGCCAGGGCTTTTCCCCGGCGCTGCCTGGTGGTGCTCTCCATGGGCGAGTTGGGTTTTCCCACGCGCGTGCTTGCACCCGTGTATGGAGCCATCTACACGTACGCCGCGCCCAGTTGTACGGAGGGCACGGCGGCCGGACAGGTGGACGCGCACCAGTTGCGGCGCCTGTATCGCGTCGAGAAACTGCGCAAGACCTCCAAAATCTACGGCGTGATCGCCGACCCCATCCGGCATTCCATTTCCCCCACGGTGCACAACCGCGCCTTTCAATTGCGCCGCATTGACGCCGTATACCTGCCTTTTCTGGTTTCACCGGCGCACTTGCGCGATTTCTTTACGACCGCCGAGGGACTGCCGCTGGCGGGATTCAGCGTCACCATTCCGCACAAGCAGAAGATTCTTCGTTACCTGGACGCGGTGGACCCCTTGGCGCGCCGGATCGGCGCGGTCAACACGGTGTGGAGGAAGGCCGGCAAGTGGCGCGGCGCCAATACCGACGTGGCGGGCGTTACCGGCCCGCTGGCGCGCGTGATGAAGCTTCGCAACGCTTCCATCCTGATGGTGGGAAATGGCGGCGCGGCGCGCGGCGCGGCCTTCGCGCTATCCGGCGCGGGATCCAAGATCACCCTCACGGGCCGGAATTTCGACCGCGTCCGCTCGCTGGCCAAGGTATGCGGCGCGACGGCGCTGCCGAAGGACCAACTGCGCTCGATCCATTTCGACGCGGTGGTCCACGCCACGCCTCTCGGAATGTATCCGCACGTGGGCGGATGTTTCTTCGAAGGCGAGATACCCGCCGACGTGGTCTTCGACTTGGTCTATAATCCGGTTGAGACGGAACTGCTGCGGAGAGCCAGGGAACAGGGCAAAACCGTGGTTCCGGGGCTTGACATGTTCATCGAGCAGGCCGTGCGCCAGTTCGAAATCTGGACCGGCGAGACGGCCCCGCGCGCCGCGATGCTGAAAGCCGCGCACGAAGCGCTGGAACATCGGCAGTAGTAGGGAGACGATTGAAGCCGGCCATGAAATTTACGCGACGCAAGCTGGCCGCGGCGCTCGCAGCGCCGGCGGCGGCGGCCTTGGCCCAACCGCAAACCCCGCCTTCCCCGGTCCCCGGCGACGAACTGGCCGCCGCGCGGGAGAGGAACGCGGCCGCGGCCGGCGCGCTGGCCCGGCAGGAAGTCCCCATGACAACGGAACCGGCGTTTCAGTTCAAGGCTTGAGAGGGGAGGCCCATGGCGGCCATTGGCGACGACATCTTCTTCGCGACCATTCCGGAGTTGAATGCGCGGATGGCCTCTAAGGAAGTCTCCGCCGAGGAACTGGCGCGCGCCTTCGCCCTCCGGCTGGAGCAGCTTGGCCCGGGATACAACGCGTTGGCGCTGCCGTTGCGGGAACTGGCCGGCCGCCAAGCCAAGGCGGTTGCCGAGGACCTCAAGCACGGCCGAACGCGCGGACCGCTGCAGGGCATTCCTTACGGCGTCAAGGACCTCTTGAGCCTGGCCGGCAAACCCACCACGTGGGGCGCGAAGCCGTACGCGGCGCAGGTGTTCGATTACAGCGCGACGATAATCGGAAAACTGGAGGACGCGGGCGCCGTGCTCACCGGCAAGCTCGCCATGGTGGAACTGGCGGGCGGCGGCGGGTACCGGTATGCATCGGCGTCCTTGACGGGTCCCGGATTGAATCCGTGGGACCGCACGCGCTGGTCGGGCGGGTCCTCCAGTGGATCGGCGGCGGCGGTAGCGGCTGGGCTGGTGACTTTCGCCATCGGCTCGGAGACTTCCGGATCGATCCTCACGCCCGCGTCGTACTGCGGAGTAACGGCGCTGCGGCCCACCTACGGCCTGGTGAGCCGTTACGGAGCGATGGCGCTTTCCTGGACGCTCGACAAGCTGGGGCCGTTTGCGCACAGCGCCGAGGACTGTGGCCTGGTCTTGCACGCGATCGCCGGCAGCGACGGCAAAGACCCGGGGTCGGCGGGCAAGAGCTTTTACTACACGCCCCAATACGCGCGGCCCATGAAGGAACTGCGCATCGGCTACGCCCCGGCGGACTTCTCCGAACGCGCCGATGCGTCCGCCCGCCCGGCGTTCGACGCGGCGCTCGGCGTATTGAAAGAGGCGGGCGCGCAACTGATGGAAACCAAGCTGCCGGATTTTCCGTACGATCAGGTCCTGCGCATCATTCTTTCCGGTGAGCAGGGCGCGGTATTCGAGCCGCTCATCGCCAGCGGCAAAGTGGAAGAGCTGGCCGACAAGGCGCAGATTGCGGGATTGAAGGCCAGTCTGGACGTGGCCGCTAAAGATTACTTGAAGGCCATGCGCATCCGGCGGGTGATTCAGACGGCGTTTGCCGAGATCTTCGCAAGTGTGGATGCGCTAGTCGCGCCAGGGCGCACCGGCCCGGCCCCGCCCATCGATCAGCCCCTGATGCCGCTCGCCGGCGCGGCCCCCGCCGCGGCGCCGCAGGCTTCCGGTTTCAGCGGTCTGATCCCCGCCGGCAACCTGGCGGGCCTCCCCGCGCTGGCGCTGCCTTGCGGGTTCGCCGGACGCCTCCCCGTGGCGCTGCAAGTGGTGGGCGCTCCGTTTTCGGAAAACCTGCTGCTGTCGATCGGGAAAGAGTTCCAGAGCCGAACCAACTGGCATCGCCAACGTCCGCCGGGGTAAGGAGCGGAGCCTGGCATCTCAGCTCGCCTTCCTCAGTACATCCTCCACCGCCTCGGGATGCTTCGCGATCCGCAGCCCGAGGGCGGAAGAG
>PLGA01000050.1 GCA_003139735.1 Bryobacterales bacterium
GATTCCCAAACGCCCGGCTACGAGCAGCTCGGCCCGCCGTGGTTGCCGCTGCCGCACGTGCTGATGCTGCCGTTCGTGCGCAACGACGGACTGTGGCGCAGCGGCCTCGCCGGGTCCATTCCACCGGCTTTTTGTTTCGTGACAGCGGGGATGTTCCTGTTCGCGGCGGCGCGGCGGATTTTCCACTCGACGCCCGCGGCGGTGGCGGCCGCGGCGCTGTTCGCCTCGAATCCCAACATGATGTACCTCCAGTCCATCCCCATGACCGAGGCGATTTTCGCAGCGGCGCTGGCGGCCTTGCTCTATTTCAGCGCCCGTTTCCGCGAAACGCAGGGATGGGGGGCCCTCTGCGGCGCGGGAATCGCGGCGCTGGCGGGCACACTAACGCGCTACGACGGCTGGTTCCTGCTGCCCTTCGCCGCGGCGTATTTCTTTTTCACGGCCAAGCACCGGCGCGTCCCGGTGGTCCTGCTCTTCTCGATGCTGGCGGGCGCGGGGCCGCTCTACTGGCTCTTCCATAACTGGTGGCTCACCGGCGACGCNNAGGGCCGTAGCCGCGCTGGCCAAGCGGGTGTTCTGGCCGCTGCTGCTGCTGGCGCTTCCCGGCGTGTTCTACCTTTGGAGCGTGCATTCCTCCGGCCTCCCGATTTACGTTCCGGTCCTCTGGCCGAATTCCTACTACAACACCCGCTACGGGCTGGCTGTCCTGCCGCTGCTGGCGCTGGCCGCGGCGGCGCTGGTGGCAGTTGTCCCGCCGCGCGGCGCCGCGGTGGTTGCGGCACTGGTGATGGCCGCCGGCGCCGGTTATTGGCTGGCGCATCCGGGGCCGGAGCACTGGGTCACCTGGGCCGAATCGCGCGCCAATTCTGAGGCGCGCCGCGCATGGATGCGGGAAGCGTCCGCGTTCCTCGGTCCCCGCTACGTGCGCGGTTCGGGAATCGTCACGTCGGGCGGCGACGATCTCGCGGGCATCTACCGCGAGATAGGCATCCCGTTGCGCGAGACCTTCGGCATCTGCAATGGCCTGCCGTGGATTGCGACGCTGCGCCGCCCCGACCTGTGGCTTTGGCAGGAATGGGCGGTAGTGGAGCGCGGCGACAAAGTGGACGCCGCCATCCACCTGGCCGCCACCGAGGGCATACGCTACGAACTGGAATTGAGCATCGCCAAGAAATTCGAGCCGGTGATCGACCTTTACCACCGCGCAGGAGACGCGCACAAGCCACCCCAATGAAGATTCCGTTCACGAAGGCGCACGGCGCCAGAAACGACTTTCTGCTGACCTGGGAGCGCGACGCCCCAGAACCCGCGGCGCGGCCGGCCATTGGCCGGGCCATCTGCGACCGTCACGCCGGCGTAGGCGCGGACGGTTGGTTGCTGGTTTCGCCGCCATCCGACGCCGAGGCCGATGGCGGCATCCAGCTCTACAATTCCGATGGCAGCATGGCCGAGATGAGCGGCAACGGAACGCGCTGCGCGGCCGCGTTTCTGATCCGGCACGGATTGACCGCCGGCGCCGTCCGCATACGCACCGGCGCCGGCGTCAAGACGCTGCGCCTGTTACGGCGCTCCAACCTGGAATTCGAATTCGAAATGGATATGGGGACACCGGAAATTACCGCCGGGCGTTTCGATCTGCCGCTCTCTACCGGAGCGCGCGACGTCACGCTGCTGTGGGTGGGGAACCCGCAATGCGCCGTTCCGGTGACCGATTTCGATTTCGACTGGCGCGCCATGGGCGCCGAGATCGAGAGGCATCCGCAGTTCCCCAACCGCGCCAACGCGTCGTTCGTCAAGCCGATGGACGAACACTCCATCGATGTGCGATTCTGGGAACGAGGCGCGGGCGAAACCATGAGTTCCGGCACCGGCTCGACCGGCGCGGCTGTCATGGCTGTGTCGCGGGGCCTGGTCAAGTCGCCGGTGCGGGTACACACTCCGGCGGGGCCGCTCGATATCCGGGTGGAAGCGAGCGTCTATCTTACCGGCCCCGCCGTTCTGATCGCCGAAGGCGAGTTTCTTCTGGGAGAATAATCGATCATGCAGGAAGCAAAAGCTGCGGTGGAAACCACGGCCGGGATTCTGGAAGAGAAGATCCGTTCGCGCCGCGCGCGCATCGGCATCGTGGGGATGGGATACGTGGGCCTACCACTCGCGGTGGAGTTCGCCAAGGCCGGGTTTTCCGTCACGGGAATCGATACCAACGAAGAGAAAGTCAGGCGCGTGAACGCCGGAGATTCCTATGTGGGCGATGTCCCCAGTTCCACGCTCGGTCCGCTGGTGGAATCCGGGAAGTTGCGCGCCACGGCGGATTTTTCGGCGCTGCTCGAGCTCGACACGGTCAACATCTGCGTGCCGACGCCGCTGCGCAAGACCAAGGACCCGGACATGAGTTACATTGTCGCGTCCTGCCAGGAGATTGCCAGGCACTTCCACGCGGGCATGCTGGTGATTCTGGAATCCACCACCTATCCCGGCACCACGTATGAACTGGTGCTGCCCATGCTGGCGAAGCCGGGCCTCGAAGTGGGGATCGATTTCTTCCTGTGTTTCTCACCCGAGCGCGTGGACCCGGGCAACCCGGTGTACCAGACCGCCAACATCCCCAAAGTGGTGGGAGGATGCACCCCGGCATGCACCCGGATAGGCGAGTTGTTCTATTCGCAGGCGATCGAGCGCGTGGTGCCGGTCGGTTCCACGCAGGTGGCCGAGATGGTGAAGTTGCTCGAAAACACCTTCCGCATGATCAATATCGGCCTGGTAAACGAGTTAGCCGTCCTATGCGACCGTATGGATATCAACGTCTGGGAAATCATCGATGCGGCGGCCACGAAACCCTTCGGCTTCATGCCCTTCTACCCGGGGCCGGGCCTGGGCGGGCACTGCATCCCTATCGATCCCTTCTATCTATCGTGGAAGACCAAGCAGTCGGGCATGGAGGCGCGCTTCATCGAGCTGGCGGGCTATATCAACTCCAACATGCCGCACTTCGTGGTGGACAAGATTCAGAACGCGCTGAACGAAGTACGGAAGCCGCTGAAAGGCTCGCATGTCCACGTGCTGGGCGTAGCTTATAAACGCGACATAGACGACGTGCGCGAATCGCCGGCGCTGGATATCATGCACTTACTCTCGCGGCGCGGAGTGACAGTCACTTATAGCGATCCCTACATCCCATCGATCCAGGTGGAGCAACACACCTATAACTCCGACCAGGATCCGGATACAGTGGCTAAAGCCGATTGTGTGGTGATCATTACCGATCACAAAGCAACCGACTACGCGGCACTGGTGGAGCGGGCGCAGCTTATCGTCGATACGCGCAACGCGTTAAAGGGATTCCACTCGCCGAAGATTTTCCGGCTCTGAGGGGCGGAGGCGCGCGACCTCACGACGCAGCGTTGCGGTACGCTTCCAGCAAGTCCTCCAACGTCACCTCGCCCAAAACCCGGGTGATGTCGCGCCGGTCCACGACCGGCAGCACGCTCAGGTTGAACTGGCCCAGCCGGCGCAGCACGATGTCTGCCGGTTCGTCGGGGTGCAGAGGCACCAGCTTCTTGAGCACATCCTGGTTAACGATGGTCGCCACCGCCGCCCCCGAGTGACAGCGAGCAGCACAAGAATTTGCCGAAGACGGTCTTCAAGCTGATGTATCCACCACCGGCAATGAGGGCGGCCTTGGTCTGCGGAATGCCGCTGCCGCGCGCGTTGGGAAACACGCGCAGCAGCAGATAGCCGGCGATCAGCGCGGCGGCGGCGGGGATCAGCGGCCGCATCCAGACGGGCATCGCCCGGCTGAACAGCAGCCTGTTCATCCAGTCCGTGCAAGCCAGGAACGCCACGATTGTAGAACCGACCACAGCGCCGATCAGGAGCGCGAGCGCAAGGTGAGAAGGCTCCGCGATGATGCGACGTAACCGGTCTCGCCTGAAGGCCTGCATCTCCGTTTAGATTCGCACTGAAGGGAGTCGTTTTCAAAGGCGAGCGCCATCTTCGGCGCGCTGTAGGCGACCAAGACCTTTGCTTCGCGAGCGCACTTGTGCTCGCGCCAGTTGTCCCGTGACGCTGGCGCTCCAGGCAGGTCTTGTTACCCCGAATGCCAAAAGCCTGGAAGAAGGTCTAAGGTCATACCGGCGGGATGGTTGGGCGCTCATCTGAAAGCAAAGCAATGCGTTCCCATTCAGCGAATGGTTGTGCTATCGCCTGCAACACTGCCGTCTTGCGATTTCCACTCTCCATCCCGACCGCGACGAAAATGTTCAACGGTTCTTCGTATCCCGGTTCGGGAGAGACGGTTACTTTGCGCGCAACACAAGCGGCCACAACGGCCAAGCCCAAAAGGCCGGGCAGCTCAATCGGTGTCTCCGTGGCCTGGGGCACGGCCGCGACCATGTCGTCCAGGAATCCGGGGAACAGATCGGCATCAAGGGGCGTCGCAGAACGGACAAGAAACGGAGCGATTCTGGGCCATTCCTGGATGGGCCCAACGATGGCGTGCTTTGTTAACGGACAATCGCGCCGCCGGCCGCGGCCGCTGCTCATCCGTGATCCGGTCCCGGTCCGCCGCCGGCGGGCAGCGCCGTCCGGGCGATCTCCCTCAGCGGCACCCAACGCAGGCTGTCGCCGAAGACCTTCTGAATCCGTTCCGCCAGCGCCGTCAACCCCTCCAGCCCCAACCCGGTGCCGCGGTGATACAGCGACTGCCAGTGCGTCAGCAGCACCACCGGATAGCCGCCCTCGATCAACTGCCGGATCCGCCCCGGCCGCCCGTCCGCCGGCACCAGCCGGTCGATGTTCCGGTGGATCAACTCCACCTTCTCGCTTTGCGTTGGCAGTTCCATGCACCAGAAGATGTCGGGGGCATTCGCCGGGACGCTCACCACCGCCTGCCCCCGCTCCGGCACCGTGTATTCGACGGTGCACCGGCGCGGCTGGTCCCACTCGCTGACGTACAGGAAGTACCAGGTCAGCTTCTTGCCGTAGACCTTCCAATGCGCCTCCGCCAGTGCCTGCGCGTACTTCTTCTCGACGTCGATACCCGAGTTCCAAGGGGATGTGATGCCCTGCGCCGGCAACCCCACGTTCTTGAGAATCTGGAACGCCAGGACGAAGTAGTCGATCACTTCCTCAAGCGGAGCGCGGGAGATCCAGGCGTCCTCGAAAATGTGCTGATACTTCCCGCTCTTGAGGTCGTAGGCCGCCAGGTGCGTGAGAAACTCCGGCGTGATGTCAAACCGCGGCGCGATGCGCTCGCGGATGATCTTCAGAAATCCTTCCAGGTGCTCCTGCGGCACCCGTTCCAAGCTCTTGTCGATCCGCCCCAGGCAACTCGGCATCGGCAGCACCGTCAACTTCCCGTGCAGGTCGAAGCGTTCGAAGGTCGCGGCCACGCGCTCCGTGAACGCGTTCGGGACGATCCACGGCGTCTCGTAGCCCGGGTGCATGTAGAACATCGCATCCACCGGCCCGCCATCATCGATGATCAGCGAGATCGGCGTCTTCCCCGAGCCGGCCCCGCCGGACTTCTGCTGCCCCAAAACAACCGGAACCGCCGCCGCCAACGCCGCCCCGGCCGCTCCCAACATCCGCCTTCGCGACATCAACGCCATGCAACGCTCCTCTCCAGCCGGCGCAACTCTTGGGCGCTCGGAAAACCCTTCCCTCGCGGGCCAGCCACCCGAGTCTGGGCGCACCACAAGCCGGACAGCTGAGACTCGACCATACCAGCATCAGGGAAGGAACGACATCCGGCATCTGCGGGAAGCGCAGCCATTGGACCCCAATGAGCCGCCTGCCTCGATCGCCTCGGAATCCGCCGGGACGCGGCCCTGCCGCGCCGGTCGTCCCGGCACGTCGGTCAATGCCGCCCTCACCCTCTGCGCCGCAGGCGGTCGAGTTCGCGCCGGTCGCGCTTCGACGGTCTGCCCTCCGGCCACGCATCCCACCGCGGAGCCTCTCTGCGCTCCTGCGCCGCCTTTAGCCGCAGTTCCCGGCTCCGTTCCGTCTCGCGGTAGAG
>PLGA01000479.1 GCA_003139735.1 Bryobacterales bacterium
CTATCTCCGACAGACTCCTAGCCAATCTCGGCGGCATTCTCGAGACCAAGAAGGCCATCGACCTGGCCACGCAGTACGGCGTTGCATCCTGTATTCACAATAACAACGGCCCGATTACGCTGTTCGCCAGTGCGCATGCCGCCGCCGCCGGCGATCAGTTCCTGGCGTGCGAGTACCACATGGCTGACGTTCCGCATTTCCTCGACCGGGTGAGAAGGACGGATAAGCCGAACGATCCCATCATCGACAGAGGATACTTCGCGGTGCCAGACGGCCCGGGCCTGGGCTTTGAGATCGACATGGACGTTCTCAGGGCGAATCTGCACGAGGGCGGACTCTTCGAGCCCACCACGGAATGGGACAACGAGTTTTCGTTCGACGGGCATATGTGACCGTCGCCCGGCATTCGGATCCGGCATGACAGCGGACAGGGCGCCATCGGCTGGTTGGCACGGCGCACGCAGTCTTGCGCCCGCTTCACTGTCCGGGACCTTCGCAGCAGCCTCCTGAAAGGCAATTCGTACGTCGGAATTGTCCGGATTGCCTCTCCCGTCGACGCTCCGGACGGATGTCGTTGGACTTACAATCGTTGGTGGCCGGGAAGCAAGAATGGAGACCTACTGCATGTCGAGAATCGGACTTATCAATTCGCACGGTTGTAAGGCGCGTCGTGTTTCGGGGATCGTCTTGATTGCCCTTGCCTGTTTGGCCCTGGTTTCGCCGAGCTTCGGCCAGCAGACATTCGCCGGCGTTCACGGCAAGCTGAGCGTTAAGGGGAACCAGATTGTCGACCAGAACGGCAACCCTACTACCTTGCATGGAATGTCTTTGTACTGCTGGTCGGGCCAGGGAAAGCAGTTCTTCAATACCAGCGCCATCAACCACCTGGCGCAGGACTGGAAATGCACCGTGATTCGGATCGCCGTCCTGCCCAGGGATTACAAGAACAATCCCACGGATGAAATAGACCGGGTGAAGACGGTAATCGATGCGTGCATCGCCAATGGGATCTACGCGATCGTCGATTGGCACTCGATGCAGGGCGCGCAGAACGATCTGGCGACGGCGCAGGCCTTTTTCTCGACCTTGGCGGCGGCCTACGGGAAGACGCCCAACATAATGTATGAACCCTGGAACGAACCGGTGCAGGAATCATGGGAGGTCATCAAGGCTTATCATGAAGCCGTCATCGCGAAGATACGCGCTTACGACCCTGCCAATATCATCATCTGCGGCAACCGGCACTGGGATCAGGAATGCGACGAGGCGTCTCAGAATCCGATCACCAGCTCACCGAACATCGCCTATTCCATACACTTTTACGCGGCGACTCACCGGCAGTCTTTGCGCGACAACGGGGCGAGAGCGTTGAAAAACGGCGCCGCTCTTTTTGCCACCGAATACGGGGCGAGTTCGGCATCCGGAGGCGGCGCCTACGATCCCGCGGAAACGCAACTCTGGTGGAATTGGCTGGATGAGAATCATATCGGTTCCGCAAACTGGTCGGTGGCAGCACTGGATGAAACGTCGGCCGCGTTTCAACCTGGAGCAAGCGCAACCGGTCCATGGACCGACGACATGCTTAAACCCTCGGGAATACTGGTGAGGAACTATATAATTGGCAAGTACCCGGCCCCGCAGGCGCGATAGCGGGCGGGAAGGACAGCGTGCTCATGAATTCGAACGAATCGCCCAGGGGCGCAGTGTCCCGGCGCAGCGCGGTGGCCGCCGGCCTCGCGCCGCTGGTGGTGGCGCGGCACGTGTTGGGCGGCCCGGGCTACCAAGCTCCCAGCGACAAGCTCACGATTGCAGCCGTAGGCGTCGGCGGCGTGGGCGGGGACTATGTGGCCGGCTGCAGTAGCGAAGAGATCGTCGCCCTTTGCGATCTCGATCACGAGTTCTCCGCTCCGGTGTTCCAGCTCCATCCCAGAGCCAGGGTCTACAAAGACTTCCGGCAGATGTTCGACAAGGAAGAGAAGAACTTCGATGCGCTGATGGTCGCCACGCCGGATCACTGGCACGCTCACCTTGTGCTGGCGGCCCTGGCGATGAACAAACACATTTACTGCGCCAAGCCGATGACGCGCACCATCGCCGAAGCCCGGAGGGTCAAGGCGGCCACGCTGGCCTCCAAGGTCACCACCAAGGCGAGCCTTCAGGATTCGCGCACTTCTCCCGCGCGGGCTACCACGGAGCTGCTCTTGAGCGGGGCCATCGGGCCAATACGGGAAGCGCACTTCTGGACCGGCACTCACTGCCCCAGCGGGCTGGCCAGACCGGCGGAGGCCCAGAAGCCACCCGAGGGGATGGATTGGGACGAGTGGTGCGGGCCGTCCCCGGCGCGGCCGTACCACAAGATCTACCATTACGGGAACTGGCGCCCCTGGTGGGATTTCGGCACGGGCAACCTGGGCGATGTGGCTTGTCACGCGCTGCACGTATTCCACGAGGAACTGGAGATGGGAGCGGCGGACTGGGTGGCGGCCGACGCTTGCCAGTCCTTTTCCCCGGACGGGGTGGTGGAGAACGGCGAATGCGCGAGCATCGCCAACTACGTGCAGTGGCATTTCCCGGCGCGCGGCAAACACCCGGAGACGATGGCGTACTTCTACGATGGGGGTTTGCAGCCGCCGCGGCCGCTGAGCATGCCGGCAGGAACGGGGATGCCGGGCCGGGGCATGATGTTCGTGGGCGACAACGGCGTGCAGGTTTCGGCGTTCTACGGCGGGAGCCCATCGCTGCCAGACCATACAGGGCCCCAGCCGGGACAGCGGCTGCAAGGGCTGCCGGGCGGATGGCTCTTTCCGGAGAGCCGTTTCAAGGACTTCAAGCAACCCGAGCCATACCTGCCGCGGTGCGAGAGGCCGGAGCATTACGCCGAGTGGATACGGGCATGCAAAGCGGGCAAGAAATCGATCATGCCGATCGAGTTCGGCTGCGACCTTACGGAATTCGCCCTGCTTGGGACCGCGACGCTCCGGCGGTACAGCACGCCCGGAGCGCGCCCCAGTACGCCCGCGCCGCGACCCGGCGTAACGGGGTTTGGGAGTTCCGGCCGGTCGGACTCGGCGGTCGTGTGGATTCCCGCATCGAACGACGGCCACGTGCATGACCCCGCGGCGCGCCCCCCAGCGGGTGTTATCTCGGGAGGGACCTACTACCGAAGCTCCAAAGTCCTCATGTGGGACTCGAAGGCCATGAGGTTCACCAATGACGACGTGGCCAACGGCTTTGTCGACACGCCCTACCGCAAGGAGTGGGACTACAAGGCGTAGCTGCGCCAGGGGCCGGCGTCACTTCTTTGCCGCTTGCGGAGCG
>PLGA01000073.1 GCA_003139735.1 Bryobacterales bacterium
CCCACTTCCACCAGCACGCCGACCTTGGCGCCCGTGTGGATGTAGGCCGCAACCATCCCGTTGCCTGCCACTTCCATGCGGGCGTGGCGGGGAATCTTGATATTCTCCCGGATCTTCGCCACCGTCGCTTCACGCTCGGCTTCAAGGTCCACCTTGGGATCGGCGGCGAGCCGCTTGGCGACTTCGTCGGTGAAAGCGCGGAAGATATCATTGCGCGCCACAAAATCCGTCTGGCAGTTCACTTCCACCAGCACGCCCACCCGTCCGCCCGGGGCGATGTATTGGGCGATGAGACCTTCCCGGGCTTCGCGCGCGGATATTTTACCGGCGGTTACCGTGCCCGCTTTGCGCAGAACATCCACCGCGACGTCCAGGTCGCCTTTGGCTTCCCCGAGCGCTTTCTTGCATTCCATCATCCCCGCGCCGGTCATCCCGCGCAGTTTGGCAACCATTGCCGCATTAATCTCAGCCATATAAAAAGTCCTTAGTAGGTAGTTGATAGTTGATCGTGGGCCTGAAGGTGGAACGCGGGCCAGGCCGATGCGCTCGGACCGCGTTCCCAAATAGTCGCTAGGCCGGTGACGGCGCCGTCTCAACCGGAGCCGGAGCCGGAGCCGCGGCCACCGGCGCCGCTTCCGTTGTCGCCTCGGGCGCTGCGGGCGCTGCGGGTGCGCCTTCTTCAACCGACTTGCGGCGCGCGTACTTCGTCTCGTATTCCGCCTGCGCCTGCGTCACGGTCTGCCCGATGGTGGCCAGAATCAGCCGCACCGAACGGATCGCGTCATCGTTGGCGGCGATGGGATAATCCACCAAATCCGGGTCACAGTTCGTATCCACCATCGCCACGATGGGGATCTTAAGCCGCCGCGCCTCGGCCACGGCGTTGTGCTCGCGCTTGATATCCACCACGAACATCGCGCCGGGCATTTTGTCCATGGTCTGAATCCCCTCGAAGAACTTCACCAACCGCGCCGCTTCGCGCCGGATCACCGACTGCTCCTGTTTAACGTAATTGTTGATGGTGCCATCGGCTTCCATCTTCTCGATCTCCTTAAGCCGCGCGAGGGAGCGCTTGATGGTCGCGAAATTCGTCAGCGTGCCCCCCAGCCAGCGTTGGGTGACATAGTACTGGCCGCTGGCTGTGGCGGTTTCCTTGATGGCCGTCTGCGCCTGCTTCTTCGTGCCGACGAATAGCGTCTTGCCGCCTTTCCTCACCGAGGCGGCGAGGAAATTGCACGCCGCTTCCAACTGGGTAAGCGTCTTGGTCAGGTCAATGATGTGGATCCCGTTGCGCGCTTCAAAGATGAACGGCTTCATCTTCGGGTTCCACCGTTTCGTTTGGTGCCCGAAATGGACACCGGCATCCAGCAATTCCTTAACTCCGATACTAATCACATTTTTCCTTTGGTTAGAAGTCCACCTCACGGGCGAACCATCCCGCGGAACACGGGATTGATTTTAGTGTTATTATGGCCCCCCGCGCTCTTCGGCGCAGGAGATTTAAGGCCGTTTGTCCCTTTCCGTCCGGCGGTGCGACATTTCGCCCAGCCTTTCCGATAGGGCCGAGCAAGATACCAGCCCGCCAATGCGTGGCAACTGTTATTTTGGGGACGTGTTTTTGCGCAACACGCGAGCAACACGCCAGCAGCAGGCGAGGTGCTGGCTGGGGGTGCCGGGGCTGTCTTCTCAGGCCTGCGGCGCGCGGGCGAGACACGCTTTGAGGCCATCGGCCACGCCGTGGCCGTGGGTGAGGTCGCTGACGTGGCCGCCTTGCTCGCGGACCGCCTGCTTGACGGGCTCCACCGCGTTCCCCGGCGCCGCCAGCCACCGGGCATACTGGCGGGAGAGCATCGGCAGGTCGTTCAACTGATCGCCGGCGGCAAATACCGCCTCGGGGCTCAGGCCCAGCCGGCGCGTGATTTCCGCCAGGGCCGTGCCTTTGTTGAACGCCTCATGGCAGAAGCGCGCATAGACGTCGTTGCGCACGAGCGTCAGATGAGGGATGCCGCGGCAATATTCCGTCAGGTATGCGTGGATGACATCGGCATCGCCATTATTGCCGGCGATGAGGCAGAACGGCGAATAGGCGTCCTCGTAAAGCCGGGCGTGGAACCGGGCGTTGATCCACGCGACAATGCGGGGCAGGTCTTCCCGGACGCGCGTAAATAGCTCGGCGTGGGCGCGCGTGCAGGCCGTATTCCATTCCTCCAGGCCGAGGTATTGCGAGCCGTCGTGGCAGTAAATCTCGCGCTCGACCAGCACCAGGTAATCCGGCTCCACGGGGATGCCGGAGCGGGCCAGCGCCTCCATCAGGCTGGACATGTCGCGCCCGGTGTTGATGACCCATTTGGCGCCGCNNTGAAATCAGCTTAATCGGCAAAGACATAGTGCTGGCAGCGCGTGACTGATGGCGGGACACCCAACGTTCCCGGGACACGCCGCGCTTGCGCTCAGACATGATCGTGGACTAGTCTGGATTGTCAAAAGACTTATCACTATGAAGAGCGCATACGAACTCGCAATGGAACGGCTG
>PLGA01000428.1 GCA_003139735.1 Bryobacterales bacterium
AAGGCCGGGCTTACGCTTATTCGCGACACCTTCCGCGACGCGCCGAGCGCCATCGATATCGATCCGCACTACTCCGACCAGGTGTGGGTCAAGGACAGCCGCTTCGAGAATATGTCGGGCCCGGCCGTGGTCATCGGCAACGAGAAGAGTCCGCTCACCGAGATCGGTTTTGAAAACGCCGTATTGAAGGACACGCCGGTTTTTGCGCTGCTCCGCGAGAGCGGGAAGAAGGTTGCCGGTAAAGGACCGATGTACCGGGTCAAGAGCTTCAATTACGGGCTCATCGTGCCCGGCCAAGGCATGACCGGCGCCACCGGCATGCTCTACGACGCCGCGCCGCTGAGCGCCATGCCCGCGGCGCTGCCTCCAGCAATCCCGGCGTTGCCGCCAGCCGAAGAGTGGGTGAACGTTCACTCATTGGGCGTCGCCGGGGACGGAACCACGAACGACACCGTTGCGATCCAAAAGGCGATCGATCGGCATCGGGCGCTCTACTTTCCCAGCGGGCATTACGTCGTCAGCGACACGCTCACGTTGAAAGCGGACACGGTACTTATCGGGTTGCACCCCACCATGACTCAGTTCGACCTTCCGGATGGCACGCCCGCGTATCGGGGCGTGGGATCGCCTCGAGCCGTGATTTCCGCGCCTCCAGGCGGCTCGAATATCCTGAGCGGCTTCGGGGTCGATGCGGGCGGCGTCAATCCTCGCGCTGTGGGCGTGCTGTGGCGCGCGGGGGCCGCTTCCCTGATCGACGATGTGCGATTCCTGGGTGGTCACGGCAGCGGGACGAATCCCTATAACAACGATCACACGGCCGACCCCGATCTGCACAAACGCTGGGACGGGCAATATCCCAGTCTCTGGATCACGCAGGGCGGCGGCGGAACTTTCGCCGACATCTGGACTCCGGACACCTTCGCCCAAGCGGGATTCTATGTCTCCGACACCAAGACGCCGGGTCATGTCTACGAGCTTTCCAACGAACATCACGTTCGCAATGAGATCAAATTCGATCACGTCGAAAACTGGGATGTCAACGCGCCGCAAACGGAAGAGGAGGCAGGCGAGAGTCCCGAGGCCTTATCGCTGGAATTAGATTGGTCGAAGAACATTACCATCGCTAACTACCACGCCTACCGCGTCACACGCTCGCGCGCGCCGTTTCCCGCCGCGGTTCGTCTCTATCGCTCGTCGGACATACGCTTCCGCAATGTTTATGTCAACGCCGAAAGCGGATACTCGACATGCGACCAAAACGGCTGCGGCACTTTTCTGCGCGTCAGCAAATATCCCTATGAGAATTCCATTGAGGATATGACCCATCATATCGAGACGCGCGAACGGCTGTTTGCCGTGCTCGATGTTCCCGCCGCGCCGCCTGCGCCAGTCCCCGGCGACGCTTCCGCGGTGCTGGAGCCACGCGCGAGAGTCCGGAAGCTGGAGGAGGGATTCTTTTCCGTCGCCGGCGCGGCCGTGGATGCTTCCGGCAAGCTTTATTTCGTCGATCGCCATGAGCAGCGGATCTATGGCTGGTCGGCGCCCGAAGGACTCACCATCGAGCGCGATAACCCGCTGGACGCCGTGAACCTGGCGTTCGACAAGGCGGGCGACCTGTTGGTGCTCTCTTCTTCCGGGCCGCAGGGAACGGTGTATTCCTTCCGTCCCGGATCGTCCAAAGACCAGATCGCCGCGCTGACGCCTGAGGAAACCAAACCGCGGCCGGGCGCGCGGGCCGTTCTGCCTGGCAATTACTGGAACAACGGCGAGTTCAAAACGCAGTTGGACTTCGACACGTTTGTCTACAAGACACTGGCGCAGATGTTCGCCGAAGATGTCACGACCCCGACAGCCCGGCAATACGTCTCGCCGGACGGGAGTATCTTCCTGCCCGTGGGGCGCGTGTTCCAGCAGGGCGCGGCGGACTCCACCGACGGCTGGCGGTTCTCCGATAATCTCGACGCTTATGGCTTCGTCACTGCCCTTCCCGGCGGTCGCGTCTATGTCAGCAGCGAGTCGGAAGACGCCACTTACAGAGCGTCGGTGAACGCCGACGGCTCCCTTGGCAATTTGCAGCTCTTTGCGAACCGCGGCGGTGAAAGCGTCGCCGCCGACGGGAAAGGCAACGTGTATGTCGCCAACGGACAGATCTTCGTTTACGACCGTGGCGGCAGGCAGATCGGGCGGATCGACGTGCCCGAACGTCCGATCGATATCGTCTTCGGGGGCGCCGATCGCCGCACCCTGTTCATTCTTGCCCACCATGCGCTCTTCGCGGTAAGGGTGCGCATGTGAACGGCTCCCATTGTGCCCCGCGCGCCCGCGCCATACAATGAGCTTTCGAAGCCCCGAGATCCTAAGAGGAGCCGATATGTCCGCGCATCGTGTTCTTGCCGCAGTCTTCGCGTCCGTCATGATTGCCTTGGCATTCCTGATCCCCGCCACCGCCCAAAGCCCCGCCGGCAAGTCCGCCCCGCCGCCGTATGCCTGGAAGAGCGTCCAGATTGTCGGTGGCGGCTTTGTGGACGGCTTCATTTTCCATCCCACCGCCAAGGGCGTGCGCTACGCCCGCACCGATATGGGCGGCGCCTACCGCTGGAACGGCCAGACCAGGCGCTGGGAACCGCTGCTCGATTGGGTGTCGTACGAGGATTCCAACCTGATGGGCGTGGAGAGCATTGCGGTGGATCCTTCCGATCCGAACCGCGTGTACTTGGCTTGCGGCACGTATACCAATGCCAATACGCCCAACGGCGCCATCCTGCGATCGAGCGACCGCGGCAAGACCTTTGAGCGGACCAACGTGCCTTTCAAGTTCGGCGGCAACGAAGACGGGCGCGGCAACGGCGAACGCATGACCGTCGATCCGAACGATGGCAAAGTCCTCTATCTCGGCACGCGCCAAACCGGCCTGTGGAGAAGCACGGACGGCGCGGTTACGTGGAGCAAGGTGGAGAGCTTTCCCGACGTGACCGAGGCGCCGCCCGCCGGTGGAGCGCCGGCCGGGGGCCGAGGCGCCGCGCCCGCGGGAGCTCCCGGACAACCCGGTCGAGGCGTCCGCGGCGACGGAATCGTGGTCACGCTGGTCGATCCCCGCAGCGGCTCGAAGGGCAGGACCAGCTCCACCGTTTACGCCGCCGTCTCCCTGATGGGCCGCGATAACCTGTTCCGCAGCACGGATTCCGGGAAAACCTGGCAGCCCGTGCCCGGCCAGCCCAGCCAGTACCGGCCTACCCACATGGTGATGGCGTCCGATGGTACGCTCTACCTTTCCTACGGCACGGCGCCCGGACCCAGCCGCATGACCGCCGGCGGCGTCTGGAAGCTCGATGCCAAGTCCGGCGCGTGGACCGAGATCACGCCGGTGAAACCCGACGCCTCCAAGAACGAATCGTTCGGATGGGCCGCGGTCGCCGTGGACGCGCACAATCCCAACGCGGCCATTGCCAGCACTTTCGGCCGGATGAACGGCGCCGGCGGCGAAGACGATATGTTCCGCACCATCGACGGCGGCAAGACCTGG
>PLGA01000462.1 GCA_003139735.1 Bryobacterales bacterium
ATCTGTGTTCATCTGCGTTCATCTGTGGCCAATAAACCCTTTTTCGGCAATCCCCGTCCGGCGGTAGAATGTAGTTAACCTTTCGGAAGCCTCCCCCGGCGCGTTTAGGAGCCGCTTGACGATGCCGTTCGTTCACCTGCACTGCCATACGGACTATTCCCTGCTGGACGGGGCCTGCGATATCGACCAGCTCATGAAGCTGACCGTCGAGCAGAAAATGCCCGCGGTGGCCATGACCGATCACGGCAACCTGTTCGGCGCGGTGAAGTTCTACAACGCCGCCGTGGCGGCCGGCGTGCATCCCGTGATCGGCTGCGAGGTTTATGTGTCGCAGCAGGGGCATAAGACGCGGTCCGATGGCGACCGCTATAACCACCTGGTTCTGCTATGCGAAAACCAGGAGGGCTACCGCAACCTCATAGCCCTGGTTTCCACCGGCTACCTGCAGGGATTCTATTACAAGCCGCGCCTCGATTTGGACCTGCTGGCGCGGCATTCCAAGGGTCTGATCGCCATGTCGGCCTGCCTGCGCGGCCACATACCGGAGACGCTGCTTTCCGATAAGCATGAAGACGCCCGCCGCCTGGCGCACACGTACGCCGACATTTTCGGGCAGAACAATTTCTTCCTGGAAGTGCAGGACCACCATCTCGAGCAGGACCGCCGCCTGATCCCCGAACTGAACCGGCTGTCCCAGCAGACCGGCCTGCCGCTGGTGGCCACCAACGATTCGCACTACCTCCGCAAGGAGGACGCGCGCCCGCATGAGATCCTGCTCTGCATACAAACCGGCAAGAACATGAACGACCCCAGCCGCATGCGCTGGTCTACGCCGGATTTCTACTTGAAGACGGGCGACGAAATGATGGAGCTGTTCGGCGAGATTCCCGACGCGGTGGACCGCACCTGGGACATCGCCCAGCGCTGCCAGGTGAAGCTCGAAAAGGTGAAGGAGCCGTTCCCGAAGTTCGACGTTCCCGAAGGCCACTCCGCCGACACCTATTTCGAATACATCGCGCGCCAGGGATTCGAAAAACGCCGCCCGCGCCTGGAGGCCATGCGCGCCAAGGGATACCTGAAGCACGACCTCGCGGAATACGCCGAGCGCCTGGACCGCGAGATCCGCATGATCCAGCAGATGAAGTTCTCCGGCTACTTCCTGATTGTCTGGGACTTCATCCGCTATGCGAAGGCCAACGGCATCCCGGTAGGTCCGGGACGCGGATCGGCCGCCGGCAGCCTGGTGGGGTACGCCATGGCGATCACGGATATCGACCCGCTGCAATACGGGCTGCTGTTCGAGCGCTTCCTGAACCCCGAACGCGTCAGCCTGCCCGATATCGACGTGGACTTCTGCATGAACCGGCGCGGCGAGGTGATCCAATACGTCACCCAGAAATACGGCCGCGAGCAGGTCGCCCAGATCATTACCTTCAATACGCTGGGCGCGCGCGCCGCTATCAAAGATGTAGGCCGCGTGTTGGAGATCCCGTTCCAGGATGTGGAGCGGCTCACCAAGATGGTTCCCGGCATCCTCAACATCTCGCTCAAGGATGCTATCAAGCAGGAGCCGGGCTTTGACGAAGCCGCCAAGAAAGACCCGCGCGTGGCGGACGTACTGCAAGTGGCGTTGCGCCTGGAAGGCTTGGCGCGCAACTGCTCGGTGCATGCCGCGGGCGTGGTGATTTCGCCCCAACCGCTGCAGGAACTCGTCCCGCTCTACAAGACCAACCGCGACGAAATCGTGACGCAGTTCGATATGAACGGCCTCGATAAGCTCCAGCTCCTCAAGATGGACTTTCTAGGCCTGACCACGCTCACGCTGATCCAGGATGCGCTGCGCCTGATTCAGAAGCGGCACGGCGTCGAAATTGTCCCCGAAGATTTGCCGCTCGACGATAAGGACACTTACGCCATCTTCTGCAAGGGTTTCACCAGCGGCGTATTCCAGTTCGAATCGAGCGGCATGCGCGACATCCTGCGGCGCTATCAGCCGAGCCGGCTGGAAGACCTCACCGCGCTCAACGCGTTGTACCGCCCTGGGCCTATTCAGGGCGGCATGGTGGATGATTTCATCGAGCGCAAATGGGGCCGCCGCGCTGTGCAGTACGATCTGCCCGAGTTGAAGGAACTGCTGGAAGAGACCTACGGCGTGATTGTCTACCAGGAGCAGGTGATGCAGATCTCGAACCGCCTGGCGGGCTATTCGCTGGGCGACGCAGACCTGCTGCGCCGCGCCATGGGCAAGAAAAAGCTTGAGGAGATGGAGAAGCAGCGGGTGCGCTTCGTCGAGGGCGCGGTGGCGCGCGGCTTCCCACAGAAGAAGATCGAGAAGATTTTCGATTTGATGGTGCAGTTCGCTGGCTACGGCTTCAACAAATCGCACTCGGCGGCGTACGCCTACCTGGCATTCGTGACGGCGTATTTGAAGGCCCACTATCCGGTGGATTTCATGGCCGCGCTGCTCACTTCGGAAACCGGCAACACGGCCAAGGTGGTGAAGTANNGACGTGAACCACAGCGAGTGGAGTTTTACGCCCGACGGGCAGGCCATACGCTTCGGGCTGGGCGCGGTCAAGAATCTGGGGCAGTCCGCCGTGGAGGCCATTGCCAAGGCGCGCGAGGAGGTGGGCCGGTTCCATTCCATCTACCAGATCTGCGAGAAGGTGGATCTGGGCTCCGTGAACCGCCGCATGATTGAAAGCCTGATCCGCGCCGGCGCCATGGATTCGTTGGAGGGAACGCGCTCGCAGAAATTCGCCGTGGTAGAGAGCGCCATGGAAGGCGGCGCGCGCGC
>PLGA01000228.1:0-146 GCA_003139735.1 Bryobacterales bacterium
CCTGGTGGAATCGATTCGCTACAACGCCGAACAGTTGCGGTACTTTGACCTCCAAGCGTTCGCGATCATGCCGAATCACGTGCATCTGCTGGCGCTGCCGAGGGTATCCCCGAGCCGGTTCATGCAGACTCTGAAGGGCTACACGG
>PLGA01000228.1:226-3201 GCA_003139735.1 Bryobacterales bacterium
AAGCCTGGCGGCTTGCGCCACGGAGTAAAATGAGTCCTTCTTCATGGGAGGTGCAGTGTGTCCAATCGACGCGAGTTCCTGGGCGGATTGATGGCCGCCGCCGCGCCGTTCGGACTCGCCGCCACCCGCACGCCGCCGGCGCTGCGCCCCGAGTCCTTCCAGCACTACATCGAATCCTTCAATCGCAACGACGAGGAGCGTGCCGCAACCTTCATCGACAACAAATCCTCCTGGGAGTTTCTGCGGGAAAACATTCCGCTGTTCGAATGCTCCGACAAAACCCTGGAGGAAATCTACTACTTCCGCTGGTGGACCTACCGCAAGCACATTGCGAAAACGCCCGCCGGCTTTGTGATCACCGAGTTCCTCCCGGATGTGCCCTGGGCCGGCAAATTCAACACCATCAGTTGCGCGGCGGGCCACCACTTCCACGAGGGCCGCTGGCTTCGCAATCGCGCATACCTGGACGATTACGCGCGCTTCTGGTTTCGCGGGGGCGGGGAACCGCGCCGGTACAGCTTCTGGGCCGCGGAGTCCATCCTGGCGCGCGCCATGGTGACGCAAGACCAGCAACTCCCCATCGACCTGCTGCCCGACCTGGTGGAGAACTACCGGCAATGGGAGCAGACGCACCGCGACTCCAACGGCCTCTTCTGGCAGATCGACGACCGCGACGGCATGGAAGTCTCCATCGGCGGCAGTGGATACCGCGCCACCATCAACAGCTACATGTACGGCGACGCCGTGGCCATTGCCGCTATCGCCGCGTTCGCCGGCAAGCAGGATCTCGTGAAGGAGTTTCAAGCCAAAGCCGCCGCGCTTCGCGATCTGGTCGAGAAGAACCTGTGGGACCAGCAGGCCGCCTTCTACAAAGTGCTGCCGCGCGGAGAAGGCAAGAAACTCGCCAACGTCCGCGAAGAGCACGGCTACGTTCCGTGGTATTTCAATCTCCCCAACCCCGGCCGCGAGATCGCCTGGAAGCAGCTCACCGATCCCCAGGGTTTCAACGCTCCGTACGGCCCGGCCACCGCCGAACGGCGCGACCCGCGCTTCATGTTCGCGAACGCGCACGAGTGTCTTTGGAACGGTCCTTCGTGGCCCTTCGCCACCACCCAGACGCTGGTCGCCATCGCGAACCTTCTCAACGGTTATCAGCAGGAGTACGTCGGCAAGAAGGATTACCTGGAAACGCTGCGTACCTACGCGCGCACCCAGTATCGCAAGCTGGACGATGGCCGCGCGATCCCGTGGATCGACGAGGACTACGACCCAATCACCGGCGTGCCCATCGCCAGAACCATCCTCTATCGGAACAACGATAAGAACAAAGACCGCGGCCGCGATTACAATCACTCCGCTTTCGACGACTTGATCATCACCGGTCTGGCCGGTCTCCGCCCGCGCATGGATCAGGCGCTCGAAGTGAATCCGCTGGTTCCCGAGGGCGCGCTCGCTTACTTCGCCCTGACCGGCGTGCCGTACCACGGGGCCGTGATCGATATCCTCTACGACCAGACCGGAAACCGCTACCACCGGGGCGCCGGTTTGCACGTCTATGCCGACGGCCTAGAGATTGCTTCGTCGCCGCGCCTGGAGCGCGTGACGGCGAACCTGCCCCAAACCGGCGGCGGCTGGCGCAAGTACGAAAAGAACCCGATCATCGGCGGCCAGTACGGAACGGTCTTCGACATCGCCGTGCTCAAGGAAGGGCCGAAGTATCGCTTATGGGGGTCCTGGCGGCCGAGGCGGTCCATCGCGCTGTTCGAGAGCGAGGACGGGATGCATTGGGGCGAGCCTCAGGTTGTCCTGGGGCCGAACCCCGGCACGCCTTGGGAACAGGACATCAACCGTCCCGCCGTGGTCAAACGCGCCGATGGCTATCACCTATGGTACACGGGCCAGGCGCGCGGCCATTCCGCGATTGGATACGCCACCAGCCCGGACGGCAGAGCATGGAAACGGATGAGCGGCGACCCCGTGCTGTCGGCCGATAAGCCGTGGGAGAAGGTAGCCGTGATGTGCCCCGACGTGATTTGGGACGAGCGGACGAAGCTGTTCCGCATGTGGTATTCGGGCGGCGAACAATATGAGCCCGATGCCATCGGGTATGCCACCAGTCCGGACGGCGTTCATTGGACCAAGGCCCCGTCCAACCCGGTCTTCGGCCCCGGCGCGGAAAAGGTCTTCGACCAGGCCAGGGTGACGGGATGCCAGGTTCTGCAGCGCGGCGGCTGGCATTACATGTTCTATATCGGATTCCGCGATATCGATCACGCCCAAATCGGCCTTGCCCGTTCGCGCGACGGCGTGACCGGCTGGCAGCGCCATCCCGCGAATCCCATCGTCCGCCCCGGTCAAGACGCATGGGACCACGACGCCTGCTATAAGCCCTACGCGATCTTCGACGGCAAGAAATGGCTGCTCTGGTACAACGGCCGCCACGGCGGTTTAGAGCAGATCGGTTTGGCCCTGCACGACGGCGAGGATCTCGGGTTCGGCAAATAGCTGTAGACCCCAATCAGAGCCGCGACCGTGAGGGAGCGGTTGGCGCCACACGCCTACAGTTCGTGAGATTCGAACACGCTCAAATCGCCGAACCCTTCGCGGCTTGTCCGCGAACAAGGAACGTCTTGGGATACGGCCCTTGGCCGCAGATCTTGGAGGACCCGAAGTCCTTGGTCTCAATCTTGGGCATCTTGAATGGGCAGCCAAACATTGGTGTGCCGTTATGAGGAGAAGAGCTCGTAAGATTCTCTCATGAACACTGGCATTCACGCCATTTATGATGAAGCGGCCTCGCTTTGCGGGAAACTGGAAGAACTGCTCCGCAACAACGAACTTCCCGCCGAAGAAAAGGCGTCGCACGTACCGCGGCAACGCCTTGGGGCCTGTTATGAGCCTGTCGGCGGCGTGTGCTGCGCCCACGACGGCCGATATTGACTTGATCGACTACCACTAGGAGTCTGTCGGAGATA
>PLGA01000309.1 GCA_003139735.1 Bryobacterales bacterium
ATGCCGTTGCCGCGGGACTGGCCGCGGGCACGCTGGCGGGTCTGGCCGGCATGACCATGCTGGAGTTGCACTGCCCGAATTTCGAGGCGCTGCATGTGATGGTCTGGCATACCGCGGTGATCCCGCTCAGCGGGCTTGCGGGAGCGTTGCTGGGATGGCTGGGGCATGGAAGCGGGGTTAGCGCCGCGCCGACTGGGCAAGACAAGAGCAACGCGGCGACTGGAACCCCGTNNCCCGTAATGCGGCTGCGAGCGCGTTTTGGGATCTAATCCCGCCGTGACGGGGACTTAGCGAAGGCGATGTTCGAAACGCCGTTCGCCCACTTCTACGATATTCCCTTATCGTTCCCGATCCCAGATTGGCGGCAAGACGCACCAGACATTGGGGGGTTTTGGGGGGTATTTTAACGCGTGGGTCGCCCCGCCACCAAATAAGGGCAATAGCGAAGTAGCCTGGCGCCAAAGCTTCTAGTGCGATCCCGCCGACGTCGTCGTACCAATCTTCGGCTGTTGCACGAATGCCTCAACAATCGCCGTTGCCTCGCTGAAAGTAATCCGAATCTCGACATTGCCGGTTTTCCTGCCGACGAAAACGGCATTCTTCTGGTCCACCGTGTTCCGTGGAGACGGAGTTTCGCGACGATGAGAATCCCAAGGAGCTGAAGGAACTTGGCGAGGCCCTCACTGTGAAGTACCTGGACGAGGCGGCCCCGGAGATTCAACCCGCCGCGGTCGAGTTTCAGGTTTGCGGCCACATCGGCGGCGTGGCGGTCCACGGCTACGTGGACTTGCTGGACGTCCAGGGCCGCATCATTGATCTCAAGAGCGCGGCGCGGAAGCCCGGCGACATCTCGAACGACTACCGATTCCAGATCGCCACCTACGCGCAGCTGATCCTTGGCGGCACGGGCAGGGCCCGGCTGGACACGCTGACCAAGACCAAGAAGCCGGAGTTGGTGCAGCAGGAGTTCACCATCGAGGCGTCCGACGTGGAGCAGACGCAGAAGCTGTACCCGGCGGTGCAGCAGGCGATCCGCGCCGGCCACTTTTTGCCCAACCGGAGCTCGAACCTGTGCAGCCGGCGCTATTGCAGCTTCTGGCGGAGATGCGAACAGACGTGGGGTTGGCGAGGTCTCGGGATGAGCCGACGGTGCAGTTTTCGCACGCAGGGCACCCTTCGCCTACCAGGAAAACGGCCAGCCCAGCGACGAGCTGACCATCTTGCATAACCACGGCTGGAATGCTTTTCGGGTTCGCATCTTCGTGCCGCCCGTCAGGAACGCTCCCAACAATCCGATGGAGAACGCGGTTCCGTTGTGCAAGCGCATCAAGACCCTCGGCGATAAGCTGCTTCTGTGTGTCCACTTCTCCGACACGTGGGCCGATCCCGGGAAGCAGTTCATTCCCGTAGCGTGGGAGGGAGAGGACATCAACGGCTTGGAGAAGGAATGGGAAAAGCACGCGTACGAAATCGTCAAGACGCTCAAGGACGCCGGAGCGATGCCCGACATGATTCAGATCGGCAACGAAATTACCAACGGCGCAGCGTGGCCGATTGCCCGGGTTCAATTCCCCGGAACTGGTCAGGCCCCTCCGTTTCCGGGGTATGACGATGCCAAACAGTGGGATAACCTGACGCGCCTGTTGAAGGCGGGGGTCAAGGGCGCGAAAGCGGCGGCGGGCAAGTCGCCGTTGAAGATCGCCATCCACATCGACCAGGGCGGCCACTGGGACAAGACCAAGTGGTTCTTCGATCACGTCGAAGCGGCGAAGGTTCCGTACGACATCATCGCTCAGAGTTGCTACCCACAGTATGGCCATGCAACCCCTGAAGAGTTGTTGGACAACATGGTCCAGTGCTCCAGGCGGTACAAGAATAAGGAATTCATGGTTGTCGAAACCGGTTATAGCGCTGGCGGCGCCCGTGGCGGTGGTGGTCGCGCAGTCCCTCCGGGAGCCGCTGCCGCTGGCGGCGCCCCAGGTCCTATTGGATAGCCTGTTTCAAATCGATCATGGCGCTACGGCTGCCGATTTCACTTCGCCCGTGTTGAAGCCCTCCACTAACATCCGCGGCCGTTCGCCGCGCGTGTCGGCGTTGGCCAGCTCCGTTTTGATGGTGCGCCGCTCGCCGGGCATCAGAGCCACGTAATTGTCGCTGTAAATCGCGGGGAGAATCCGGTCGCCGCTCTTTTCGCGGACCGCCTTCAGCCGCACCATCAAAGCCGGCTGGGCCGAAGGGTTATGCAACTCGGTCGTGAGCGTCCACCTGCCGGACTGCAGGATCTCGCGCGTCGTGGCTTCCAGGTTCACCTTGGGCAGTTCGCGTATGGCCTTGAAGTTGTTTTCCTCTGTCCCGTGCAGGTAGAAGTTCTCCGAGACAAGCTGGGCGCCGCGCATGAGTTTCAGGCGGATGAAATGCGTGGGAGTCAGGCCTTGCGGATACTCCATTTTGATGGGCGTCTGCACGCTGTCTTCGGGGCTATCGACTGTCGCGGTCTTCTCCCACTTCACGGCGCCATCCATGTTGAGAAGCTCGACCGACGCACTCAGGCCGGTGGCATTGCCGCCGCTGTAATTCACCACCTCTACGTTGTCGGTGGCGGCGTTCCACTGAATATGCAGCGGCTCGGAGGCTTTCCTGGCGCCGAAGTAAGCGGCGGTCGGCTCGAAGTAGTAGTCGTAGGTCTGCCACACGAAACACGGCCACGCCGGGTGGCTCATCCAGATCAGCAGGCCCATGCGGTTCTTGCTCTGCGCCTCAAACATGGCGCGGTAGCCGTCGTAATTGACGAATTGCGCCAGCGTGACCCATTCGTTCACGTCCTTGGCCCCGCCGTAGGCGCTCTCGATGATGCTGTTGAAGGAAGCGCCGGCCTGCGCGCCGGCCAGGGTGTAATCGTGCAGTCCCCACATGAGGTTCTGCGGCCATAGCGCCGATTCCGGAATCATCGTCTTCACGCTTTCGATGGTGGGCACGTTGGGCATGCCCATCTCGCTGTGGAACTTTGGCGTGGCGCGGTCCGCGAAATAACTCTTGATGGGCTGGGCGCGGTAGGGCCCATGGCCCGTCACCACATACGTTCCTCCGCCTTGCTGGTTGTCGTCGGCGGAGCTGGGAATGTAGTGCAGGCCGGGATGCAATTCGGCGATCATTTGCCGCAAACCGTCGTCGATGGGCTTGGGCGGGACGCCTTCGTTGCGCCCGCAGTAGAGCCCGATGGAAGCGTGGTTGCGGATCTTCAGAATGTAGTCCCTGGCATTGCGCAGAAACAGGTCGTTGTCATCCGGGTTGGGGCCGTCGGAGGGATTCGCCAGCCAGAAGTCCTGCCACACCACGATGCCCCACTTGTCGCAGGCGTCGTAGAAAGCTTCGTCGCCGGTCTGGCCCACCCAGTCGCGGATCATGGTGAAATTCATTTCCTTGTGGTATCGAACGGCGGCATCGTACTCGCGCGCGCGATAGCGCAGATTGGATTCCGGGAAGCCCCAGTTGCCGCCGCGCGGGATGAAGCGACGCCCGTTGACCCACATGCGCAGGGCGTTGCCGTCCTCGCTATAGGTGAACTGCCGCACGCCCGCCTGGAACGATATCCCATCCGAAACCTGCCGCGCGGCAGTGACGAAGCTCAATTCCACGGGGTACAGGTTTTGATCGCCATATCCGGCGGGCCACCAGAGTTTCGGGTTCACGAGGCGCAAGGCCGGGGTGGTGGAGGGGTCCAGTTTGACCGTCTTTTCGGCGCCCGCCTCGATGGTCACCGGCGTTTCAAACGTCAACGCGCCGAACTTTCCGCGCAGCGTTCCGGAGACTTGCGACTTGTCGTGGTTGCTGAGAGTCGCTTCGATGGCGACATCCGCGCTGGTGGTGGCCGGCAGGGGCAG
>PLGA01000291.1:0-3795 GCA_003139735.1 Bryobacterales bacterium
TCAGCGAACAGCGACACATAGGCATCCATGCCGGTGCCGTCTTCGTCGTCCTCCTGGGGGTCGCCGAGGGGTTCGCCCGACGGGTCGTATATCTGTGCACAGACGACGACGCTAACCCAATAGACCCCGTAGTTGTTGGTTGTGGTGGAGTACCCTTCTAAATCCACCCCATCGTCGTCCGCCCATAGGTATGTATAGCCGTAGGCGAACTCCTGCCCACGGGCCGGCGGCGCCGCTAGAAAAAGGGCTGAGGCGGCCGCGAGGGCAACTGGAAGCATTAGCCTCATCTTGGCCTCCCATCTCGAAGAGTCGTTGCCGCATTCGCCGGCGGCAGTTTCATGGGCTGGACGGTGGTCGTCGCCCGGACGTAGATGTCCAGGTAGCCGAAACGGGCGGGCCCGAAAGCCACCTGAAGCTGCTGGATGTGGTCCGCATCAATCGCCTCGCGCTGAGCCTGCAACGCCTGGAGTTCCGAGACGGTTGACGGCGCGGGCGCGCCGGAGGCCGCCGCCTGGCTGCGCGCCGTCTGGATAACCGGCCGAGCGGCGGCCTTGTTGGCGGCCATCTGCGTGTACCAATCCGCAGCCACCGCCTTCAGGGTCGCGGCCTCCGCGTCGGTCAGGCCAGCCGCCTTTTGAACCTGAACGCGCGCCGCCCCGCCGCTCTTCCCTGGGATTCCCGCTTGTCCGCGACGCTGTCAAGGAAGAGAACGCGGCCGAAAAAGAACTCGTAGGCGATGTTGGTGGGGATCTGTGGTTTCGCCGTGGCGGCGGAAGCCGTCTGGCAGGGAGCCCGAAGGCCACCCAGGAGGAGGAGCGCGGCGGCCCATGAGAACACCACGATTCGCATAAGCACACTCCTTAAAACCACGCCGCTGGGCACCCTCGCGGTCGCTCAAACTGAGCCAAGCGGCGTTCTACGCATTCGTGCGTCACGCCAGCCGGTGGCCACAGCCGACTACCGAACCGCGATCAGGACCTAGGTGGTTCCAAGATCACTTTTGACATCCCCATTCTTGGCTGCCTGCGCCTCCCCATTTCTAATGACTCAGGGGCCGACTCGATCATAAGGTGGCTGGAACCCGAGCTTTCGAGAGCTGTTGGACGATAGCTGGGACACCTGGTCCGTCTACCGCCCGCCGGGTGTCGCCAGTCGGAGGGCTCCCATGGCGTTAAAGCCCGCACGGATAGGGACGCCCGGACGCGCCTAGCGGTTACGCGTAGACGAGCGGAAGCGGAACCCCGGAACGCTGCCGGACCGGGGGCGGGCCGCATCCTCCGCGCCGGACTGCGGTGCGCGATGCGTCCCCGCCCCACCTCCTCACCCACGGCCCTCCTCCGCTCCCGTCGGCGCGGTCAGCCGCACCAACGCGCCGCCGCCTTCGCGGTCCAGGAACTCCACGCGGCCGTTGACCATCTCGGCGCGCTCCCGCATCGATACCAAGCCCATGCCTTGGCGGTCGCGGTTGCCGAAGCCGACGCCGCGGTCTTCCACCTCCAGCACCACCGAGTCCGTGAGGAAGCGCAGGCGCACGGCGGCGGTGGACGATTTCGAGTGCCGGGCCACGTTGTTCAAGGCCTCCTGCATCACCCGGTACAGGTGGATGGCCAGACCCCGGTCCACTTCGCGGCTGACGCCGTCCTTCACGCAGCGGGTGACAATGCCGGTCTGCTTTTCGAAGCGGGGCAGGTAGGCGTCGAGGGCGCTCTCGAAACCGGCTTCGTCGAGCGCCACCGGGTGCAGCGCGTGCGAAAGCGTGCGGACTTTCTCGAGCGTCGCCTGCACGGTTTCCTGGATCTCGCGCAACTCGGCGCGCCCGCGGTCGTCCTCCGCATAATCGCGGCGGGCGGTGCGCTGCAGCATCGCGCCGATGGCCGTGAGAATCTGGCCGAACTCGTCGTGCAGCTCGCGCGAGATGGACCGGAAGGTGTTCTCCTGCATGGAAATGAGCTGCTGCGCCAGCTCGCTGCGCCGTTCCGAAAGGGCCGCCACCCGCTCAAACAGGCGGCGGATGTACTGCACCAGGTAGAGGCTGGTGAGAACGATGGCCACCAGCATGGCCGCCAGAAACCCGTAGGCGTTGCGCCTCACCCGGGCGTAGATGCCGGTGACGCGCGCGCTGGCCTCCTGCTCGGCCTCGTTGTTCGCCACCAGCAGGCGCGCCACGGCCGCGGAGAGCGTCTCCTGCCTTGCCTGCAGAGAGAGCCGGATGAAATCGCGCGCCTTGGCCTGCTGACCCGCCTGGGCCAGTGCGAACACGCGTTCCAGGGCGTCCCAGAACTGCGACACGTTGGAAGTGATCTGCTTCCTCTGGTCCAGGTCGGCGGGTTTGCTGGCCGTCCCCACCGGCGAGTACCGGGCCTCCTGCTCCAGGGCGTCCGCCAGATCGGTCTTGATGCGCTTGAAGGGGCCTTGCCAGGCGGTCAGGGGATAGGGTTCGCTGCCATCGAGCATGTCGCGCATGGTCAGGGCGATTTGGTTCAGATTGCCCTGGATGCGCAGCAGCAGGAGCGAATCCAGGCGGTTGCGGTCGATGGCCGTGGTTTGCAGCTCCTCCAGACCGCGAAGCTGTACGAACGTGAAGCCGGAGTAGACGGCTACCGCCGACAGCGTGACCACCAAGCCTGCCAGCAGACGGATTGTAGGAGAACGGCGGTCTTCCATCTAATCTCTTTCTATTATTGGCGCGCCCGCGGGCGCAATAGTATCCTATTCTTGCGTGCTAATCCTTTCCCAACCCATTTGACCGCTCCCCCCGTGGGAGCGGTCACACTTTGCGGAAGCAGCGACCACGGCCTGCACATCATCCCCAAAAGCACTGCGAAACCGTTGTATGATTCCGGTTGTGATGACGAATCCATCGGCTAGGGCGGGGATATGAGGCGCGTCGCGCGGTTCGCGGCGCCGGCGCTGGCAGCGGCGCTCGGCTGCGGGTGGCTGGCGTACTCCCAAATCGGCTCGGCCAATAGCGCGCTGCTGTGGCAGCGCCGCAATCTGGGGAAGGCGTTCTATGAAAATCCCACCATGGCGCAACAGGCCGTGGAACAGTTCCGGCTGGCGCTGGCGCTGGCGCCGAATTCGGCCCGCGAGCGGTTGAACTACGGGCTGGCGCTGCTGCGCGCCGGCGACCTGAAGAACGGCATGGCGGAGCTGGAGAGGGTGCAGAAGCAGGATCCCAAGCTGCCGCACACCTGGTTCAACCTGGGCATCGCCTACAAGAAGCTGGGGGATTTCGACAAGGCGCAAGCCGAGTTCGAGCAGATGGTGCGGCTGGCCCCGGACGATCCGACATCGCACTATCAACTCGGCGCGCTGTACAAATCCAAGGACCAGAGGGACGCCGCCATTCGGGAATTCGAGAAGGCGCGCGACCTGAATCCGCGGCTGGCGGCGCCGCACTTCCAGCTTTACGGTCTATACCGCCAGGCCGACCGGCCGGAGAGCGCCGCGGAGCTGGCCACTTTTCAGGATTTGAAGAAGGAGCAGGAAGGCGCCGCCGTTCCGGAAGACCCGGAATGGAGCGTGTACGCGGAAATCTACGATCCCATCGACGAGCCGCCTTCCCCGCCCCTTGCCGCCTCTGTTTACCGCTCGGAAAAAATTGCCGCCGGCTTCGACCAGGCTTCCGCGGGCGTCACGGTCCTCGATCTCGATGGCGCGCGCCCCAGCCTGATTGCGTGGTCAGCGGGCCGCGTGGCGCTGTTCCGCGATGGCCGCACGGCGGTTTCGGATTCGGGCCTCGAAGGGTTGCGCGACGTGGTCTTCCTGGCCCCCGGCGATTTCGATAACGACGGC
>PLGA01000291.1:3827-4288 GCA_003139735.1 Bryobacterales bacterium
GGCGACGCCGGTTTCAGCGACGAATCCAAGCGTTTTCCTTTTGTGGCGGGCCGCGCGCTGGACGCCGTGCCCTTCGACCTGGAACCGGACACGCCAGGCTTCGACCTGGTGGTTTCCTACCAGGACCGCACAGGCGTGCTCTACCGCGATCAGCTCGGCGGAACCTATAAGGCGATTCCGCTGGACGCCCTGCCGGCGGGAGCGACTGCGCTTTCGGCTGCCGACGTGAATCGCGACGGCCGCACCGATCTGGCGGCGGCCGGTCTTCAATTGCTGAACCGGCCGGGCCAATGGCAGGTGGCTGCCGCGCCGCCAGCGTTCGCGGGCGGTCCCAACGTCCAAGCCGATTTCGATCTCGATGGACGATTGGCGCGGGCGTGGATCGCCAAAGACGGTTCGCTCAACCTGGACCGCAACGTGGCGCCGGTTTACGGCAACTGGACGGAGGTGAACCTGGAGGG
>PLGA01000041.1:0-135 GCA_003139735.1 Bryobacterales bacterium
GGCACCTACATCGCGGTGGTCTTGGCGCTGGCCCTAGCCGCGCTGGGTGCCAGTTTCCTTCCCGCGCGCCGGGCGGCCGCGCTCGATCCCGCGTCCACGCTGCGTCACGAGTAAGACCGTCTGGTAAACTGGCGT
>PLGA01000041.1:163-4503 GCA_003139735.1 Bryobacterales bacterium
TCTGGAACAAGTCCAACCGCGAGCACGGCATCGTCGGGTCTCAGCCGGATGCCGTCCGCCTGGCAGCCGACGCGGCCGTCAGGCAAACCGGGTGGCGGCAGCCTTACTATGTGGACGCGGACCACATCAAGCTCTCGACCGTGGACCGCTTCACGGACGCCTGCGACTTCTTTACCATCGACGTGGCTGAGGCCATCGGCCAGCCGGTTGCGGGCGCCGCGGTGGACGCGTTTTTAAACGGCCATCCGGAACTGGTTGGACGGGTGAGCGTCCCCGGAATCGACGAGCCGCTCGAGATGCCGCGCGAATTGGCCGCCGAAGCCGCCGGTCAGTATCTCTTCGCCGCCCAGGAAGCCGGGCGCATCTACCGCCGCATCGCGGAGCGCCGGAATGGCCGGCCTTTCGTGACCGAGGTTTCCATGGACGAGACCGCCGCGCCCCAGACCGCGCCGCAGTTGCTGGTCATTCTGGCGGCGCTCGCCTCTGAGCGAATCCCGGCCGAGACCATCGCGCCGAGGTTCACCGGCCGCTTCAATAAGGGCGTGGACTATGTGGGGGATGTGGCGCGGTTCGAGCGGGAATTCCAGGACGATCTGGCGGTGCTGGCCTTCGCGGCGCAGCGCTACGGCTTGCCCGGCAACCTGAAGCTCAGCGTGCATTCCGGCAGCGACAAGTTTTCGATTTACGGGCCCATACGGCGGGCGTTGCTCAAGTTCGGCGCCGGCGTACACCTCAAGACCGCGGGAACCACCTGGCTGGAGGAACTGATCGGGCTGGCGGAAGGCGGCGGCGAGGGGCTTGAGATCGCCAAGGAAATCTACGAGCAAGCCTGGCTGCACCGCGAAGAATATTGCGCGCCTTACGCCGAGGTGATCGATATCGACCCTGCGCGGCTGCCTTTGCCCTCCCGCGTGCGCCAATTCACCTCCCAAGAGTACACGTCCGCGTTGCGGCACGATCAATCCAACCCCGGATACAACCCTCATTTCCGGCAGTTGCTGCATGTTGGTTTCAAGGCCGCGGCGAAGATGGGCGACCGATACCTGGAAGCGCTCGACCGCTCGAAGGAAACCGTGTCCCGGAATGTGACGGAGAATCTGTTCGAGCGGCATATACGGCCGGTGTTCTTGGGGTAGGGGTGAAGAATGCCCGCAAGAAAGCGGGCATGGCAGGCGGGCCCACAGACCCCGCATAGGCGTTAAGATAAGCCTGATTCCGACCCGTGGCGCAAGCCGCCAGGCTTGCAGAGTCGGCTGTCGAGCCGACTTTTCGAAGGCCGAGACGACTCTCGGCCGTGCGGGCGTGGCCGCCCGCGCCACCCTGCGCCGGAAATCGGGCTTATCTTAACGCCTATGCACAGACCCCGTGGGCGCCCCAGCCCACTCCACGGGGCAGGCTGGAGGCTTGCTCATCAGCAGAGGAGGCGCTTCAGGTCCAGCAGGTGACGGGGTTTGTACGCTTCTTTGGACCACCTGGCGCCAGCGTCGAATTCCACGCCGGCGAAATAGCCGATTTCGCGATAGGTGCAGTAGCGCACGCGCCCGACGAACTGGTGATTGGGGGACTCCCAACGCATCTCGGCTCCCACGGGAACGGGAATCTCCAATTGCAGACACGCGCCGCTAGCGGAAATATCTTCCAGCAGGACAGTCGCGCGCCGCGATTTCCCGTTGGTCCCCTCGGTCCAGCGGACATCGACCATGTCCGCGCACATATTCCGAACTTCCGCGCGCCGCTCTGTCATACTTTCCATATCGGCCGATTCGGGCGGTTGCATTACCGCGCGCCGCCTTTCAGCGCGGCATGCACCGCGCGGGCCAAGTCCGTGATGCCGTATGGCTTGTGCAGGTAACCGTCGATGGAATCTCCGAATCGCTCGAGCACTTCGACTTCGGTATAGCCGCTAGAGACCAGCACGGGGACATCGCGCCGGATCTCGCGAAGCTGGCGAAAGGTCTCTTCGCCGCTCCTTCCGGGCATTGTCATGTCGAGCGAAACCAGGCGGATTTCGCCCGACTCGCGGCGAAAGACCTCCACCGCTTCCCGCCCATCCGCCGCCAGCAGAACCGTGTACCCCGCCCGCTCCAGCGCGGTCCGTGCGATGCGCCGCACAATCTCTTCGTCGTCCACAACCAGGACTTTGCCGGTTCCCGGGAATTCGAGCGGCGGAGCTGGCGCGGCGCTTGGGAGTGGCGCGGCGGCGGCCGGCAACCAGACCTGGAAGCAGGCGCCTTTCCCGGGCGCGGATTCCACCTTGATGGCGCCCCGGTGGCCGCGCACGATTCCGGAGACGGCCGCCAAGCCGAGCCCCCTGCCGGTGAACTTGGTGGTGAAGAACGGATCGAATATCTTAGCCTGGGTTTCCGCATCCATGCCGGAGCCGTTATCTGCGACCGTAAGTTTCACATAGGGGCCAGGCATGAGGGTTGCGCCGACGCCAAAATCGGCCACCGTGCCTTCGTTCACGCTTTCGATGGATGTCGAGACTGCCACCGGGCCGCCCTCTGGACCTATGGCCTCCGCCGCGTTGATGACCAGGTTCATGACGACTTGCTGGATCTGCGACGCATCGGCTTCGATAATGGGCCGCTCGGCCAACGTCAGACGCACATCGACATTCTTCGGAATAGAAGCTTTGATCAGCGCGACGATCTGGCGCACCTGTTCGGAAAGGTCCAGCGGTTCGACGAAGAACCGTCCGCGGCCGGAGTAGGCCAGCATCTGCTTGGTCAATTTGGCGGCCCGCTCGCTCGAAAGCCGGAGGCTTGTCACCAATTCCATCGCCGCCGGATCGCCCGCGACGTGGTCCTCGAGCAAACTGGCGCTGCCCATGACGCCCACCAGGAGGTTGTTGAAATCGTGCGCGATGCCGCCCGCGAGCACGCCCAGGCTTTCCAACTTGGCGGCCTGCCGCATTTTCTCTTCGCCGCGCTTGCGGTCGTCTATATCGGTGCAGGAGCCAATGAACCCCAGGAATTCCCCGTCCGCGCCGAACCGGGGAAGGCCGCGGCCGAGCACCCAACAATATTGGCCGTCGTGCCTGCGGAGCCGGAACTCGACGGAGAACGGCTGGAGGGTTTCGAGGGCGCGGTCGTAAACCTCCTGGCGCCGCTGCCGGTCCTCGGGATGGATGCCCTCCTTCCACCCGTCTTCCATCTCCTGCTCCCAGGTGTGGCCGGTAAACCGCAGCCACGGCTGGTTCAAGAATGCGCGTGTGCCGTCGGGCCCGTCCGACCAGATCATCACGGGCGCCGAATCGGCCATGGTGCGGAAACGCCGCTCGCTCTGTTCCAACTGCTCCTCGGCGCGTTGTCGCTCGGTGATGTCGCGGAAGACCAGCACCACGCCTTGGAGCGATCCGTCCCGCCCGCGAATCGGCGCGCCGCTATCGTCGATGGGAACCTCCTGGCCGGTGTGCGAGACCAGAACGGTGTGATTGCCAAGACTCACCATCTGGCCTTCGCGCAAAACGCGTCCGATAGGGCTTTCGACTTCCTCGCGCGTCTGCTCGTTGACGATGCGGAAAACCCGGTCTGCCGGCAGGCCGCGAGCTTCGGACTCGGCGTATCCCGTCAAACGCTCGGCGACGCGGTTCATCATGCGCACAGCGCCTTGCGCGTCGGTGGTGATGACGGCGTCCCCGATGCTGTAGAGCGTGGTGCGCAGCAGATCGCCGCTGGCCGCCGCGGCAGCCGCCAGAGATTCCTGCCCGCGGGCGGCGCGGCTCAACAGGATGCCGCCGGCGGCCACCAAAGCCGCCAGCAGGATCGCCGCGGCCAGCGTCAGCGAAAGGTCGATGCGCGCCTCCCATTCGAGTCCATCCCAGGTACGCTGCCGCCGGTCCTCCTGGTCCGCCTCAATTTCCGAGAACACGGCGCGGAGACGCTCCATCACCTGCATTCCGAAATCCGTTTGGACGACTTGGAGCGCCTCGGAGAGGCCTTTGGACCTTCGTAGATCGATGGTGTTGCGAAGCTCCTCGAACTTCTGCCCGATGAGGGTGCGGAGGGCGGCGACGCGCGCGGCTGCCGCTGGTTCGCCGCGCGACAAGGCGGTCAGCTCGTCCAATTCGGCCGGCGCCGCCCGAACCGCCGATTCGTAGGGAGCAAGATACTCATCCCGGCCGGTGAGCAGAAACCCGANNAACCCGCGCTGGGCGGTTTCCGCATCTTCCATGCGAACCCGCAAGTCTTCGTTGAGCTGCACAACCCGGCGAGTGCCGGCAATGGTCGCGGAGGAGCTTCGAAACCACTTCCAGTCGTAGTAGGAGAGAATGCAGGCCGCTAACAGGGTCAGCAGGGACAGTCCCAGGGCTGCCAGCCCCAGCCGCTTTGTGCGAA
>PLGA01000457.1 GCA_003139735.1 Bryobacterales bacterium
CCTTTACTATCCCCTTCGCGCTCGACCTGCTGCGCCGGCGCTTGCTGGGGATCAGCCGTCCGCCATCTTCCTCAGCCGGGCGACTCCCTCTCGAAATACCTCCGGTGCGGTGAGCAGGCTGAGAATCAGGTAAGCCTCGGACTCGAAATCGTAGAAGAAGCCGGGCTGTACCAGAACGTTGTCGCGGGCCAAGAGTTCCAGCACCCACTCTTCCTCGCTGCGCACCTTCGGCGCCTGCACCGTGATGTACCAGCCGGCTTCCACAGCCAGGATATTCGCGGCCGAGCCGACGAGCGCCGCCCGCGCGTAACCAAGATTCGCGGCGGTGCGTTCGCGAATCCGCCGCTGCACCTCCTGACCCGCGGTGAGCAACCTGGCCGCGGCGCACTGCACCGGCGTGCCCACCGAAAGGTACGTATCGGCGATCCATTCCAACCGCTCCAGGGCCGCGGCGCGTGGTCCGGCCGGACCGCCAGCCACAATCCAACCCAGCTTCATCTGCGGCAGGCCCGCTATTTTTGAGAGGCCGCTCATCGAAAACGTCAGGCACTCTTCCACGCCGGCGAGCGATGCCGCGCGCTCCGGGTCCGGCGCCATGGCGTAATCCGAGAAGACTTCGTCGGAGAGGATCGCGATGCCTCGTTCCGCGCATAAGCGGCCGATCGCGGTCAGTTCCGTGCGCTTCACGTAGGAGCCGGTGGGGTTGTTCGGATTCACCAGCACCACCGCGCGCGTACGCTCGGAGACGGCGGCCGCCAGCGCCTCCAGGTCGATGGACCACCCTCCGTGATAGACCAGCGGGTATTGCCGGACCTCAATCGATTCCATATTCGCCAGAAACTCGAACAGGGGATAGGAAGGCCGCGGAACCAGCACGCAATCGCCCGGGTCCGTCAGCAGCTTGAACAGGTAGGCGTACGCCTCGCTGGTGCTGGCCGTGAGCAGGATGCCCTCCGGCCCAACCGGCAATCCGCGCGCCGCGTAATAGTCCGCCACCGCCTGCCGCGCTTCGAGCGACCCGGCCGGCGCGGGGTCGTAAACCAGCAGGCGCGGATCTTCAAACGCGCGCAAGATGTCGGCCGGGTAGTCGATTCCGGCGCGGGTGGGGTTCGATTGCGTGAGGTCCAGAATGGGAATCCCGGAGCGGCGCCGGTCCTCGATGGCGCGCGCGATCCGGTTAGGGCGCAAATCCCAATGAAAGCGGGAAGAGAACATATCCGCTAACGATTGTAGCCAGTGACTCCAGCCAAGTGGGCGACCCGCGGGCAGGCGAATCGCCTGCCCCACCTATGGAGCGGTTTGTCGGACTAGTTCATCGCCGCCCAGGCCAAACCGTCCGCGCCCTTCCCGGCATCGATCAGCTTCACCTTCCAATCGGCCAACCCGATCTGGGCCACCTGATGGCTGGCGTCGCAGGATACGTACGCGGTCCGACTATCCGGCGCAATGAGCACTTCCTGCGGAGCGCGCGGCACATCGAGGGTACGTGCGACCTGCATGGAACCGAGATCCACCACGGCCACTTGATTCACCGCCGGAACCGCCACCAGCAGGTAACGGCCGTCGCCGGTCGCGGCAGTTCCATAGCCCAAACCCGGCAGCGAGACCCATTGCTTGACCTTGTTCGCCGCGGTGTCGATGACGGCAAGCCGCGGCTTGGTTTGATCGGAGGTGAACGCCAGGCGGTCGTCCACGGAAAGCGAAATGCGCTGCGTCTGCCCCGAAATCGGAATTACCGCGAGAGTCTTCCGGGCCACCAGATCGAGCACGGAAACCGTGCCGGGACCCACATTGGCCGTGTAGCCGCGCCGTCCGTCGCGCGTGATCGCCAGCATGTGCGATTCCTTCTGGCCGGTGGGCACCGCGCCGACAACTTTCAGCGTACGCGGGTCGATCACCGCGATCGCATTTTCGAGCTCGGTGGTCACGTACAGCAGCCCGTCTTTCGGTCCGAACAACGGGCAGTGCGGCCGTACGCCATGGCCGAAATCGAGATTGCCGGTCACCTTGCGGGCCGCAATATCGATGACCACCAGGTTCGCGCCGTCCGAGCCGGCCTTGCCCACGCCCGAGTTTCCATAGATCGGGACATAGGCGAAGCGGCCGTCCGGAGACGCGATCACCTCATGCCCCGTCACGCCGCCCTCGGCCACCGCCCCCAGCGTCCGCCCGGACTGGGGATCGATAATCCCCAGCGTGCCGTCGTTCTTATTGGCGACCAGCAAAAGCCCCTTGGCAACGCTCCCGGCGGACTGCCCATCCGAGAAACGCGCCGCCAGCGCGAAGAACACAACCATCCCCAAAAATTCGGTAAGCCGCAGCATCCCATCCTCCTTTGCAACGCAACCGGAATCGGCTATCGATCCCCGTGGGGAAGATTATACCGCCGGCGGGCCCGGACCGATGCCGCCTATCTCTGCGCCGGCGGCGCGTGTAACGTGTCGATCATCGTCTGGCCAAGCTGAGTGATTCGGCCCAGGTATCTGGCCGAGTACCTTCCGCCGTCGTAGGAGTAGAACCAGACGTCGCCATTCTTTGTATCGAAAGCGTCGAAGCTGTTCGAGGCGGGGATGAACTGTACGCCGTTAAGCGAAACTTGAGCGCTGGCCGGAATTGGCTGAACGATGGGCTTCAGTACGATCGCCGCCAGAAGCAAAGCGATGACCGTAAGGATCGTCTTTGTGTACTTGTCGACTCGCATATGGCGCGTATTATATGATAGATACCGCTCGCGCCGCCGCCAAAAGGGCCGCGGGAGCCATGTTAAATTTAGGCTTACCCATGAAACTCAACAGCTATACCATCACCCAGGGCCGTGACCGCGCCCCGGCGCGCGCCATGCTCAAAGGCATCGGCTTCACCGACGAAGACCTCAAGAAGCCCATCATCGGCGTGGCCAATACCTGGATCGAAACCATGCCGTGCAATTACAACTTGCGGGAGTTCGCGGTTTACGTGAAGGAAGGCATACGCGCGGCCGGCGGAACGCCCATGGAGTTCAACACCAT
>PLGA01000594.1 GCA_003139735.1 Bryobacterales bacterium
TTTCGAGTAAACTCCCGCTAGCCATCGCCGGGGGCTAAAGCCCGAATTCCTTTCCGTACCGGTGCGGCACGTCTAAAGCCGTGCCCTGATACAGGGCTGATCATATCGTACATACTTCGCCGACCGCATATCAATAAATCGCCCGCCCCGTCATACCCGGACCGGGCCCCACCCCGAATTCGCGCAGGATGGTCACCGTCAGGTCCTTCAGCCGCGGATCCGCCACTCTCGGCCGCCGGTTTCCCAGCAAGACTCCCGGAACCGCGCCGGCCGCGATGCAATGGTCCGCAATCCACGCGTCGTCGTTGACCCTGACGACCCCCGCCGGCGCCGCCCCCAATGCCGTCTCCCACGATGCCCTGTACCCCGGCGCGTACCCCACAATCAGGTCCGGCGCATAGCGGCTGCTGGCGGAAGCCCCCACGGTCGCGGCGTCCGCCACCACCAGCCGCCCCGTATCCGCATCGCGGAACTCGCGCAACCGCCGTATCAACTCCGCCAGCAGCGCCGCACGCTCGGAAGGCTGCACGATTCCGTTCTTTTCCCTCCCCGCCAGGTTCAGATACAGGGCATTCAAACCCATGGCGTAAGCTCTTGTGTGCTTCCAGTCCACGTGCGCAAACAGCTCGCCGCCCGCCGTAATCCCCGGATCGTCGAACGCCAGGAACCCCTCGCTCCGCAGCCATGTATTCAGATTGACGGCGCGGTCGAACGCCGCAAAACCATGGTCGGACATCACCATCACGGTTTGCTCGCGCCCCTGGTCGAGAACCCTTCCGATGGCCCGGTCCACCGCCCGGTAGGTTTCGAGCAGCTCCGCCGGATGCCGTCCCCATAGCACGTGCGAATTCTGGTCGATCTCCGAGAAATAGAAGAACAGCAGGCCGTCCCTAAACCGGCTAAGGCAATCGCCGAGGGAGTCCTCGTGCTCCCGCATCACAATCCGGCTCTGCGCCAGGTATTCCGGCAGCGATAGCGCCCCCTGCCGCAAAGCCGACGTGTCTTCTTCGATGCCCTGCGTAAAAAAGGGGCCGATGCGCCCGGCCAACTCCCTGCTGAAGCCCGGCGGAGCCGAAATCGGCAGCGCGGGGTCGGACGGATCGGCATTTAAGGGGGATCGGTAAATGCGGATTCCGGGAGCGATCTCTTGCGCATAGAGGCGAAACATGCCCGCCACGCCGGCGACGTGCGGAATCAGCGGAAAGCGCACCCGGATCCAGGGGGACCATTCCCCCTGCTTGAGAAGGAGCTGTTGCTCTCCCGCTTGAATGCGCGCCACAGCCGCTTCCGGATCGATATCCGCGATCACGTCCAAACGGACCGGCCGCCGGTCGCGCCGCAACGTGTTCGGAGGACCTTCAATGGGCAGGATCACTCGATGATGGACCGCCGCCACCGGCACAATCCTGCCGCCCGGCACGTCGCGCGCCTGTTCCAGCGGATCGTCTGTGTAGTACGTAAACGTGCCGAACGTCCCGTTCAGATCCGGCGTTCCTAACCCGGACAACTCCCGGCCCGCTCCCTTCACAGGCGGATAGTTGACCGGCATGCGCATCACAGTCACCGGGATTCCACGCTCGGCCAGCATCTCCCAGAACGAACGGCCGGCGCGCAACGTCCGCACCCGCGCCCCCGAAAGCGGCAGCGCCCACGGCCCGATCTCCAGTTGATGGGCCGGCGGCAACGTCTCCGCCATGGACGAGAACGGCAGCATGGTCGCCGGATCGCGCTCGACGAAATCGAAGACGCCATGCTGCGCCGGGTCCCAGCCCGTGATGAACGTCGACCACGCCACCGGGCTCTGCGGAGGCGTCGTAGTGGCCAGACGCGTCAGTCCGCCCAGGTCGCGCAGCCGCGCGAGATTGGGCAACTGGCTCCAATGCTCCTCCACGAAGCCGGGGTCCATGCCGTCCACGCCCAAAACGATCACGCGCTTCCCGTGCGCGCCCGATCCCGTATGCCCGCACGAAGCCAGCGCCAGCAGCGCCGCAAACGCCATCGCTGTCCGTGGTGGCGCAGGCGATTCGCCTGCGCATCGGGCCCTTGACCATCTCATGGCGTGTGGAACACCGTCTTTCCATCCATCCACGCAGGCGGCTCCACTCCGAACAAATCGAGCGCCGTGGGAGCCATGTCCTCGATCCCCGGATCTTCACAATCGATGCGCCGGCTCGAAAACAGCACCCCGGGCACCAGCACGGGGTCCACCGCATGATCGCCGCTCCACGCCTTGGGGTTGTCCTCCATCACGCGCGCGGTAACTTGGCCGACCGCCGCTTCCCAGGACGTGCGGTAGCCTTCGTTGTAGCCGATAATCAGGTCCGGCGCCGCGTCCAGATAGGGGCCGCGGTAGAGCTTCCGGGTTGCATACACGCGCCCGATGGCAATCTCCCCGCGCGCCTCGTCGCGCAGGCCTTGTAGCCTCGCGATCAGCTCGCGCTCCAGCGCCTCCGCTTCCGCGCCGGCGCCGACCGTCCCGCACGCCTCGCGGCCCCGCCGGTTGATATACAGACCGCTCAGCCCCAGACAGTAGGCCCGCGTACGGCTCCAATCGACGCCTTGAAAATAGCGGCCGCTCTCCGCGCCTCCGTCCTTGAGCGCCAGATAGCCGTTCTCCCGCAGCCAGGTGTTCAGGTTGACGGCCCGTCGAAAACTGCAGAATCCATGATCGGAGAGCACCATCAGGACGGTGTCGCGGTCCACATGCCGCATCGTCCTTCCTACCAGCCCGTCCATGCGCTCGTAAAGCTGCCCGATCGCATCCCCCCAGCGGCCGCCGCCATTGTCCAGATGCCGGTAGAACATGTGCTGCACCCGGTCGCTGGTGTCGAAGACGCACGCCACCACGCCCCGCCGCGTGTGCGACAGCGCGTGTTCGAACTGCGCCTCGCGCTCGGCCAGAATGCTGTAGGCCTGGTCGAGGAAAGCCGCTTCGTCGATGACGCCCTCGTTCAACGCCCACGTATCTTCGGCCATGCCGGCCGTGGCGAACGGCCCCAGCAGCCGCGCCAGGTACGCGGCGTAATAAGCAGGATGGCTGATAGGCAGGGCCGGAGCCTCGGGGTCCATCTGCAAGGGCGTCGCGTACATGGAAAACTCCGGCTCCGTCTCCGTGACCAGAAAGCGCGCGATGCCGTGCACACGGATGCCGGGCGCCGCGCGGAACGGCAGCTTGATCCAAGGCGAATATTCTCCGCGCCGCAGCCCGTGGGATTCGCCCGCAATCTCAAGCGTGGCCGCGCCGGCGCCCGCCGCCAGAATCCGAAACGGCAGAGCCAGTGCGCCGCCCTCCACCGCCAGATCGTTCTCGGGACCCTCCAGCGACCCCGTCAGCCAATCTCCCGAACGCCGCAACGGATAACGGCTGCCGCCCTCGTAGCTGGGCCGTTCCAGACGCGTCGTGAACAGCGAAAAACTGCCTTGCGTCCCGCGCAGGTCGGGCGTGCTCGCCGCCGAGAGCAGCCGGCCGTCGAACTCCTCCGGCGGGAACGTGACCGGTACGCGCAGAATCGTGCTGCCGATCGCCCGCTCGCTCAGAATCTTCCAGAACGAGCGGCTCTTGCGGCGCATTTCGACCGTGGGCCGCGCCAGGGGAATCCGCCAGCGTCCCAGACGCACCGAGCGCGCCGCCGGCCGCACCTTCGAGGACGATAGCTCCGGCACATAGGACGCCAGGCTGCGGTTCAGAAAATCGAAAATGTTGTGCTTCGCCGGGCTGACGCCGGTGGCGAACGTCGACCAAGCCACCGGAGACAACGACGGGAACGTCGTCCGCAACCGGTGAAACGACCCCTGGTCCTTGAGCCGCGCCAGATTGGGCAGCTTGCCTTCGGCCATGAACCGCTCCGTGAGCCGCGGATCCAGACCGTCGAGTCCCAGGAAAATCAGCCGCCGTATCTTGGCTTTCCGGAATCCCTGCCGCCGCCGCGCCAGCGCCCAAGCCATGCGAAACGGCCAGATCAGAAAAGAGCAGGCGGTAAGAAAAAGCGAAGCCGCCAAGCCGAAGAAAGAACCCAGAAACGCAAACCCCGCCCCCGGCCCGATGTATGCCAAAAACGTTGACATCAACCCCTTATTGTCGCTGAAGTGTGGGGTCGGGCCTTTTGGCCCGGATCTTATCCCTCCCTGTTTCCCTTCCGCCCTGCCCCGCCCCCGCCCATCAACTGATGCAGGGCGAAGGGCACTTCGTCGGGGTGTGTGGCGCACCATGTAACCACGCGCTCGAACTTCACCGCATCGTCCACAATGGAGCTGATCTCCATCAACTCGGTTTCGATGGTCTCCGGATCTCTCATCCGCTTCCAGCATGCCACATCTCAGTCACAGCGAATTGAAAAAATCATTCGGCTGAAAACAAACCACTTACTCCCCTCCATTCCCCGGCATGGCGCTATCCTCCTGCTACCGTCAAGCCAGGTAGGACGTATGGCAACCACTGAGCAAACCGACGCGAATCGTCAGAACGCACAGCACTCCACCGGCCCGCGCACTCCCGAGGGCAAGGCCGCCTCCCGTTTCAATGCCCTGAAATCCGGCATTGACGCCCAAGCCCAAATCATCACCGGCGA
>PLGA01000454.1:0-4474 GCA_003139735.1 Bryobacterales bacterium
AAGGAATTCTATAGCGCGCCGAGTTGCGCAGCTCTGCTGCTGGCGACGATGCGCGGAGGGCTGAAGAGCTGAGCTAGGGCGCCGGGATCGCTGCGCCCGGGCCGAATTGCGCCAAGCCCACGCCGGGCGGCAAGTCGGCTTCAGACGGAGTGCCTATGGCGTTCGCCACGTAGGTCTCCTGGAACACGGTCTGGATGCAGCCCCAGCGGAAATAATTGCTCAGAACGCTGATACTGGGCACCGGGGTGCCGGTGGCTTGATTGTTGTCCAGCGCCNNGCGCGCCTTGGCGAGGTTGGGCAATGCCAGAGAAGTCAGCAAGCCGATGATCGCGACGACAATCATCAATTCGGTGAGTGTGAATCCGGAACCGGTCTGCGATCTGAGATTAGTCTTCATACGGTACGCTACTGAACGTTTAGCAAGTCCCAGGCCAACCCGGACCGGCTTCAGATTCCGCCCAAGCCAAACACCCGGGGGCACCGATGTTGAATTTCCGTGCAACTGGCCAGGCGGTGGCTCAAAGCGAGACACAGAGCGGCGAAAACGAGGACCGGGAACCGAAGTTGGCCGAAGGCCCTGGAGAATGGGCTGCGTGTTGAGACTGCGGGGCTGCCGCAAGCCGGCGCAGGCGTGTCAGATATCCAATGTTTGCTGGTAATCGGGCACCGTGATTTCCGCGTTCGGTTTCATGCCTCGCAACGTCTCGGCAAACGCCAGGGCCTGCGCCTCCTCACCATGCACGACCGCAATCTTCTTAATATCGCCGGTGATGGCCTCGACGTAGCGTCGCAGTTCATTCTTGTCCGCATGGCCGGAAAAGGAATCGAGCGACGCGACCCGGGCGCGGACTTCATGCGGCTCGCCGAATATGTTCACCGGGTTCTGGCCGGACATGATTTGCGCGCCCAAGGTGTGGTCGGCGCAATAGCCGACAAACAGGATCAAGTTCACCGGATTGCCGATATTGTTCGCCAGATGATGGCGGATGCGGCCGGCTTCGGCCATGCCCGAGGCGCTGATGATGATCGCCGGGTCTTTCAGGTCGTTCAGTCGGATCGAATGCGCCACCTCGCGGATATAGGTGAGATTCTCCATGCCGAAGGGATTCTCCTTTTCGCGCAGGAACTTGTAGATGGCCGCGTTGAAGCATTCAGGATGCAGCCGATAGACTTCGGTGGCGTTCACGCTCAGCGGGCTGTCCACGAAGATGGGGACCCGGGGCAACTCCCCCGCCAGCGTCAACTGGTGCAAGGTATAGACGATCTGCTGGGTCCGGCCAACGGAGAAGGAGGGGATGATGACCTTGCCCTTGCGCTCCAGGGTTTCTCGCACCATCTGGCCGACCTCGGCATTGGCGCTGGTCTTTGGCGAATGCTCGCGCGCGCCGTAGGTGCTCTCCACCTGGAGGTAATCCACGTCTTCCACCGGCTGCGGGTCGCGCAGGATGTCGTCGTTGCCGCGCCCGATGTCCCCGCTAAAGAGATACCGATACTTGCGCCCGTTCTCACGAATGTCGAATACCACCTGCGCCGCGCCCAGGATGTGGCCCGCGTCGCGGAAGGTCACCGTGATGCCATCGGTCACCGGAAAGGGGCGGTCGTAGTTGATGCCGACAAACTGACGGATCGCCCGGTCGGCATCCGCGGCGGTATAAAGCGGTTCGACGGGCGGAAGGCCACGCTTGGCGCGCTTTTTCGACACGAACGCGGCGTCATCCCGCTGGATTTCCGCCGAGTCCTCCAGCATGATGCTGGCCAGGTCACGCGTGGCAAAAGTGCAGTAGATATTCCCCTCAAAACCCTGGCGGCAAAGGTTCGGCAGGTTGCCACAGTGGTCAATGTGGGCGTGGCTTAGGACGACAGCGTCAATTTGCTTCGGGTCGAAGGGGAAGTTGCGATTGCGCTCGATGGACTCGCCCCGCCGGCCCTGGAACAGGCCGCACTCCAGCAGCAGCTTCTGTCCATTGAGCTCGAAGCGATAGAGGGACCCGGTCGTAGTGCGAGTGGCGCCGAGGAAATGAATTCGCATGACGTTTAAGTATGGCGGAAGGTAATGCGCGCTTTGCCCAGATCGTAGGGGGACATTTCGACGTTGACCTTGTCCCCGACACTGATGCGGATGAAGTTCTTGCGCATCTTGCCGGAAATATGGGCCAGCACTTCGTGGCCATTCGGCAGCGCCACGCGGAACATCGTGCCCGGCAGCACCTGTGTCACTGAGCCGGTCAACTCAATTGGTTCTTCCTTCGCCACGCGGACGTTATCCTGATCTGGAACTGCTTCGTGCCATTAGCTTCGGCTAAAATCAATCACTTCTCACCGGTGTGGCCACGGCGGGCCTTCCGAGAGGCCCGGACATTGAAGCTTTTGCCGTCCAAAATCAAGCAGGTTTTGCCGCAAAAACCGCAAAAACACATTGGACATCCGTGACAGAAGCGCTAAAGTCTGCCCCATTGATATGAAAAACAATCCTTTGACCTCGGTTTTACTCGGGGTGCTGACGGTCAGCGCGCTCGCCTCGGTGGTGTTATGTGGGATGTTTAATCACAACGTTCGCCAAAAGAACTCGTTCCAACACGATGCGAGCGTTATGATTAACAACCGCAATGTGATGAGCGCACTCGTCAACGACACTTTGGAGTACAGCAAGAAGAATCCGGATATTGACCCGATCCTCGAGTCCCTTCGCTTGAAACCGGGTAAGTCCGCCCCAGCCGCCACCAGCAAACCCGCAACCAAGTAATCTCTTATATGGACACCCTTGAAACTAAATCGCCCGCCCAGCCCGACCTGAATGAGTTGCAAGCGCAGTTCGACACATTGCGCCATCTGGTCGTGTCGATCCTTATCCTGGTCGTCGTGATGAGCGGCACCCTCAACATTTACTTGCTGCGGCAGGTGAGAGACACGACCAGAGAACTCACTGGGCTTCGCCAGCAATTCGCTCAGATGAACGCTGGTTATCAGAATGAGGTTCCGTGGATGCAGGAGATACTGAAACGGTTCACCGAATACGGGCAAACCCATCCAACCTTTGCACCGATTCGGACCAAGTACAACCTAATACCTGGCGGACCCACCGGGGCAGCGCCAACGGTCACCACGCCCCGCGCGCCTGCTGCACCTCCGAAGAAGTAGTCCTGCCGTTGGGGTGGAACCTCCTCGGCGCCGAGATTCAGCGGTGCGCCGCGCGGCATGTCACCGTTGAACGACCAGGTCGCGGATGTATGGAACCGGGGGCAAAGACATACGCTGTCCTGGCCGCCCTGCGCGGCTAGCCCGTCTTCCGCTATTCGGGCTGCTGTGGGTGCGTAAGTGCCTGTAAATCAAGCTCAAGGCCGAAAAGGTCTGCACTACAACGCCTCAGTTGGCAAGCTTGCCTGAGGCGGTGATCCGTGGGGGAGGCTGCTCCGGCAGGGTCAGCTTCAATTGATGGAGCAGTACTTGAAGTTCCTTCTCCGGTTGGGTGTAGCGGGGCAGTATGATGTGGCGACCATCGGTCGTGGGCAGATGGACATCGATCATTTGCACCGCGGCAAACTTCTCCAGCACCGACCGTGGGGTTAGTCCGGGAGCCAGATCGCGCACCCAGCGATGCAACGTCACGTGCAGGCAGTAGGCCAGGAAGGCCACGAAAATATGCGCCTCAATGCGCTCCTCCTTCTGATGGTAGAGGGGGCGCAGGGCCAGGTCGCCTTTGAGGTTCTTAAAGGCCTCCTCCACCTGCGTGAGTTGAATGTAGTATTGCCAGAGCTTGGCCGGATCTTCTTGCGTCAGGTTGGTGCGCAGCAGATAGCGGCCCTCGCGCCGGCGCACTTGCCGCAGCTTCTGCTTGCGCAGCCGCCAGGTGAAAGTCTGCTCATTAATCGGCTCCTCTTTCTTGGGCACGCGCAGGGCTACCAAGCGCCAGGCCGTGGGCCATTGCTGGCGCGCCGCGCCCAGCTTCATCAAGAGCCCATCCCGGTCCAGGGTCTTCATTTGGCGCAACTCGGGCAAGCGCTTCCACAGTTGCTTGAGCTGGCGCCGGCGCATCGCCCGCTCCTTGTCAATGCGCGCGGCGCTCTGCGCAAAAATGTAGCATTCTCCGTCCTGGGGCAGCAGCTTGACCGTGATGCCCTCCCGCACCTGATGCCAGGGCCGCTGCGCCAGCGCGGCTTCCAGTTTGCTCAGCCTNNTCGGTGGGAATGCCCCGGTCCATCACCCACACCCGACGGGCCTTGCCATACTGCTTTTCAATGGCGGCCAACGCCCCAGCCAGCGTCTGGTGGTCCAGCGTGTTTCCCGCCAGCACTTCGTAGCCCAAGGGAAAGCCCTCCGGGGTGACCACCAGCGCAATGACCACCTGCACGCAATCAAAGCGCTGGTCACGGCTATAGCCAAAACGCCGTTTGTCTCCTTCGGGAAAAGGGGGTTCACTTTCCAAATAGGTGCTGGTCAGGTCGTAGAGCAACACGTCGAACCGGGCGCCAAAGAG
>PLGA01000454.1:4544-5025 GCA_003139735.1 Bryobacterales bacterium
GTCCCTTTGCGGCTGCTCCTCAGATGCTGGCCCCAGAAGACCTCCAGCTCCAGCTTCTGGTAGAGCAGGCTGGCCAGCCAACAAGCGCCCCATTGCCGGGGGCGGCGTAGTTCCAGTTCATCCAGGCAAATGCGGACGATCCGCTCGTCCTCGACGTGCGGAGCCCGGTCCTGCGGAAACAAAGCTACCGTTTGGGGCTGCGGCGAGCCCGTCTCGAATACTTCGATGGTTTTGCGCCAGGCTGCCTGCTGGCTGGAGTTAATCTCCCCCAGGTAGAGCACGTGCCGCTGCACCACTTTGCGCCCCCCATCCACACGCCGGTTCTCGACCATACTCCAATAATGATGTTCTTTGCCGTCTTTGAAACGTGTGCTCTCTTTGAGAAACATGCTGCCGGCCATTATGCATAGAAAAGCGCAAAGAAAAAGGGGGTAGGTCTGCACTACAGCCCCTTTCGGCTACCCCCCTTGCTCATTCTCAA
>PLGA01000019.1 GCA_003139735.1 Bryobacterales bacterium
CCAGGTGGCGTTCAGCGGCGGCGGGTCCGATACGTCGCCGGTTCTCGTCGCCGCGTTAACCGCGACGTCTGTCGCCGGCGTGACGATCACGGTTCCCGGTTCGGGCTACACGTTTGCCAGCGTTCAGTTCACTGGCGGCGGTGGCGGTTCCGGCGCGATAGCGACGGCGACGATCGTCGGCGGGGCTATTACGGCGGTCGTGATGACCAACATCGGCTCCGGCTACACGACAGCGCCAGGCGTGCTCATCGTTGGCGACGGCGTCGGCGCCCAGGCGAGCGCGGTTCTGGTTCCGTCTGGCGTCGTCAGCATTGCAGTCGCCAACGGCGGCAGCAACTTCACGTCGGTTCCGCTGCTGGAGATCACCGGCGGCGCAGGTGCAGGCGCTGTTGCGATCGCGGTGCTCACCGCAACGAGCCTTGCCTCGGTGAATCTGACGGCAGGCGGCTTAGGCTACACTTCAGCGCCGACGATAGCGTTCGTTGGCGGTGGCGGCTCAGGCGCCGTGGCGACGGCGGTTCTTAGTGGCGACGCGGTGGGCCACGTCACGTTGACGAACGTCGGCTCCGGTTACACGGGGCCGATCCAAGTTACGTTCACCGGCGGCGGCGGTTCAGGCGCCGGCGCCACGGTTTTGTACGCGCCGACGTCGATCGGTTCGGTTGAAGTGTCGGCTGTCGGTCAGTACTACACGACGGCGCCTGCGATTATCGTTCAACCCGGCGCCAACAACGCCGCCGCGGCGACGCTGACGCTGATGCCGTTCGGGGTCAGCGGCTCGGTGATGGAGACCTATCTGTCGCGGCTGTGGATCTTCAATCCCGCGCCGTCGCCCTACTCGACCCTGCCGCCGGGCGGCAACTGGGCGGTCTCGGCGCCGGGGTCGTTCGTCGACTTCGCCACTTCGGATGGCGGCGTCAGCGCGATCAACACCGACGCTTTTCTCGATCTCCAGTACACCCAGGCTCGCCAGTCGTCTGGCTATCTCTATGCGCTTGGCAACGGCTCGGTCAGCGTCGTCTCCAACGTCAATTCTTCGGGTAGCCCGGTGTCGACGACGTTCAACTATCAGAACGTCGATCCGCAGGCCGGCTGCGAATGGCGCGATACGCTGCAGGATTTCGGCCGCTCTGAACTGTTTGCCAACCGGACCGGGGCCTATGGACTCTACGGCGGCGCGGCGACCAAGATCAGCGGCAAGCTCGACCAGCTTTTCACCAATGCGATCTTCCCGCCTGCGGCCGGCGCGGTGACGCCGTGCAGCGCGATCGCCACGATCTTCAACATCAAGCACTACATGCTGCTGATGACGGTCGTCGATCCCGATACCGGCGTTCAGCGCAACGTCATGGCGACGTGGAACGAGAAGGACTGGCTCATCACGTCGCAAACGGTCGATCTCGTCTTTATCGCGACGCAGAAGCAGGGCAGCCTCTACGCGGCTTACGGGACCGACGGCGTCTCGATCTATCCGCTGTTCGCCGCGCCGTCGTCGGAGTTGCAGAAGCGGCTCAACACCAAGCTCTACGGCTCTGACCGCATTTTCATCGAGAAGGCCGGGCAGGGCGTGTGGCTGCAGGCCCAGGACAATTCTGTCGGCTCGGTTGGGGTTTCCGGCGTGCTGACGGCGGCGATTTCCGGCATGGGCGGCGGAGAGATCAACAAGTTCGCCATCACCGTGCCGGAGGGTGTGTCGCAGCCGTTCCTCAACCAGGTCCAGTTGTCGTCGGCGCCGCCGGCGTGGAACGTCTGGGGAACCTCGATCGAGGGCAACGGCTTCTTCTCGCTCGGGTTGCGCTTCGCCAGCAACAGTCCTGATTTCACCCTGGCCGATCTCGTGATAGGCTACACCGAGGACGGCGCGTTCTTCGCTTAAAGGAGAGACCCATGGCCATGCGCACTTCCGGCGTCAAGCTGGACTTCGAGAAGCTGATCGCCAAGGGCGAGAATCCGAACGGATTCACGGCGCAGACCGCCAACGGTACGGCGCACTGGAAGGGCACCGGCTGGAACAAGGACGAGCCGAATTGGGGCTACCCCGCCGTTGCCGGCGGTCCGATCGACAAGGCGGAATGGACTTCGCCTGATCACCAGATCCGCCCCGGTCCGACACGGCCCGACGGCCGGTCGAATCGCACAGGTGAGTGATGCTGCCGCTGCTCGAAAATCTGCCGCGGACGCAGGACGACTGGAACCGCTGGTCGTGGAGCCATCGCGACAGCCACGACCGCATCCGCGCGGCGATCAAGAGCAAGCACGGCGTCGATCTCAGCGACTACCAGACCGACCCGATCGACCCCGGCGCGATCAACGATTTTCTGCAGAACAACTCGCAACTGCATGGCGACATGAACGGCGTGCTCGGCCTGCAAAGCGCCGACCTTCAGGACGTCGACATCAGCGACGATCGGCAGTTCGAGGCGTGGGTGCGCCTTCATTACCAAGAACACCTCTACGCTGAATTGAAATTGGAGATTTGAACGTGCTGGATCGCGTCGCCGTCGTTCTCGACTCCTCGCTCTCTTTCGCCGCCGAGCACTTCGACGACGTGATCATCGAGGCCGAGCCGCTGCTCGACGAGCATTGGCGCGAGATCGCGGTTCACAAGGACGTGCCGCTGAAGCCGAGTTATCTCTTCTATCGCAAGATGGACAAGATTGGCGCGCTGAAAATCTTCACCGCGCGCCATGGCGGCAAGCTGATCGGCTACGCGGTGTTCGTCGTGCGGCCGCGGCACGGTCACTACGACTTCGCCTGGGCGATCAACGACATCGTGTGGGTGAAGCCGGAATTTCGTCATCACGGCGTCGGCTCGGCGCTGGTCGCGTTCTGGGACGCGGAGCTGGCGCGTCTCGGCGTTCAGTTCGTCTCCGTCAATAGCAAGGTGGCGCATCCGGCGCTGCATGGGCTGCTGGAGAAATGCGGCTACGCGACGATCGAGATCGGGCACCAGAAGAGGCTATCCTGATGNNTGGGCATTCAGGCAATCGTCGATCCGATCATCGCCAGCATCGTCGGCGACATCGGCGCGGTCGGTACGGCGATCGGCACGGGCCTGGGCGGGCTGGGCAGCGCGCTCGGTCTTGGCACGGCCGCGGCGGATGCTGGCGCCGTGGCGGCCGGCACTGCGGCTGCGGCTGACACCGCGGCGATCGCCGGCACGACGGCCGCGGCGACCGACACGGGTCTGCTTGCGGCTGGCGCGGGCGGAATGGACGCGGCGACTGCGGCCGCGCTCGGCACGGTCAGCGCCGACTCCGCGGCGACGACCGGTCTCTTGGCCGCCGCCGCTCCAGGCCTCGACGCCGCCGCGACCGGCGCCGGCCTCTCCGCCGCCGACATCGGCGGCTTGTNNTGCCTGAGTCGTGTCGGGGTCCGGTTCGGCGGCCGCGGCTGCGGCCCCGGCCAGCGCCGCGGCTTCGCCGACGACGACCGGCATACTCGGCTCGGTCGACCCGTCGCTGATCGAGACGGCCTCGGCCCCGGCTGGTCTGTCAGGCGACACGGCCGCCACGGCGCTGGGCGCGTCGGGCGCCCCGACAGGTCTTGCTTCGGCGACGGGCACGGCTGCCGCCGCGGCGCCGACCGCCTCGACCGGAGCGGGCCTGCTCGGCTCGCTGAAGACCTGGGGGCCGTTGGCGATCAGCGGCGGCGGTCTCCTGACGTCGATGCTGGAAGGCAGTCAGAAGCCGGCCTTCGAGGGACAACTCCAGTCCCAGGCCGCCGCGATGGCCAAGCAGGGCGCGCAACTGGAGAACTACCTGACCTCCGGCACGCTGCCGCCAGGCGTCCAGTCGGGGCTCACGCAGGCCTACAATTCCGCCGCGGCGACGATCCGCTCGCAATACGCACAGCGCGGCCAGACCGGCTCCAGCGCCGAGATGCAGGATTTGGCGAATCTGTCATCGACGACGGTCGCACAAGGAGCGCAGATCGCCACCAATCTGCTCCAGCAGGGCGTCAGCGAGAGTGAGTTCTCGGCGCAACTCTACAGCCAGTTGATGCAGGCCTCGATGCAGCAGGACGCGGCGCTGTCGAAGTCGATCGCCGACTTCTCCGGCAGCCTCGCTGGCATGGGCCTCAGATCGGTGGGGTGACGCGTGGATTACGATCCGCTCTCCAGTGTTGCGCCGACGTCGGCCGCGGCGTCGCTTGCGCCGGCCAGGAACCCGCTTGAGGGTACCGACGAGCAGCTGAAGACGTTCAACGCCAAGCAAGACGAGCTGTCGGCTAAGGTCGACACGATCCGCGCCGACACCGCGGCGCGCAACGACAAGCTCGAGAATTTCTTCGACCAGAACAAGCCGCCGATCTACAAGCCGCCGGCGCCTTACAAGCCGCCGGAATCGTCGAGCCCGATCGAGGTGTGGGGCTCGCTGGCGATGGCTTTTGCGATGCTGGCTTCGCATTTCACTCGCACGCCGATGATGACGGCGATGAACGCCGGCTCGGCGGTGATGAACGCCTTCAAGCAGAAGGACCTCGACAAGGCGACGCAGGCCTACCAGCAGTGGAAGGACGCCAACACGCAGGCGCTCGACATGGCGAAGTACCAGCAGGCCGCCTACGCGAATCTGATGGCGACGGTCGAGCGGCGTGAGAAGAACAACATCGATCTCTCCAAGGACCAGATGGCCGACGTGCGAGCGCAGATGACGTCGCTCGCTTCTGCGTTCAAGGACGAGACGATGCTGCGGCTCGGCGAGGCGCACGACATCGCCGCGCAGAAGTTGGAGTTCGATCGTCGGCAACATGAAATTGATATGCTCCAGGTCCAGAGCGACAAGCTCGAACAGGGCTGGGCGAAGATGCAAAGCCAGGTCGACGCCGCCAAGGCCGAGAAAGAGGCGGTGACGTCGCAGCCCTACAAGGACGCGATCGCGGCGGGCGACACGATGGCCGCGTTCAAATTGCTGGCCGAGGCCAACCCCGACAAGTACATGGCGAAGTACGAAGAGGAGAAGGGGAAGCGCGACAAGTACGAGGAGAGCGCCGCTCACCAGGCCGCGATGCAGTTTGACGAGTACCTCAACTCGCCCGAAGGCCAGGCCGCTTCGCCGGACGATCGCAACAAGAAGCAGGCGCAGATTTACGGGCTGTTCAAGTCGCAGGGCGGGGCGCGGCTGCTGCCGCCGCTGACCGAGG
>PLGA01000455.1 GCA_003139735.1 Bryobacterales bacterium
GGGATGGCCTGCAGTTTCTGCCGGCATTGGAGGACCTTCTTGTGCAGGCGGCCCGTCTCGCTCGCGCAGCGGGTGAACTCGCGCTTCTTCTCTTCGATCAGTTCGTCGGTCAGGATCGGGTCCGGGATTTGGATCAGGTCGCGAGCGGACAGGACGTCGGCCGCCACCTCCTCGCCCATGGCGATGATCTCCTGAATGACCAGCGGCGTGCGGGCCAGCGATTTCAGCACGATGAACTGGCCGCGCTCGATGCGGCGCGCGATNNCCCATCTCGCGCAGGTACATGCGCACCGGATCGTTGACCTTTTCGCCGACGCCGGCGGCCAGATCCAAATCGAGAAGTTCCTCGGTTTCCTCGAGCTTCTTCTCGAAATCCTTGGCCTCTTCGAGGATATCGATTCCGGCCCCGTCGAGGCCCGCGAGCACGTCTTCCAACTCCGCGCCGCCCGGGAGCTCGCTGGCAGGCAGAATCCCGTTGACCTCCTCGTACAGAACGTAGCCCTTCTCCTTGCCCATCTGCACGAGCCGTTCCAGACCCTCGAACTTTTCGTCAGTCGCCAATGAAGCCCCGCTCTCCCCGCGGAGACGAATAGAAGACATTGTACATCAAGGCGCGGCCCTCAATTGGAAACGCAAATGTCATTTGCGCGCCCCGCCCGCCCGTTCGAATTCCTGCAATTCACGCGCCAGCCGCAGAGCCTCCGCAAGATTGCCGGTCCGCTCCGCATCCTTGACGCGCGTCTTCAATTGCGTCCTGCGATCGCGCTCATCCGACCGCAGCAAGCTCTCCAGGCACTGCCTTCCGTATTCCAGCGTATTCTCATGCGTATCCGCGTCTTCGGAAAGAGCCAACTCGGCCAGCAGGTTCTGGTCCGCCGGCTCCAGCCGCGCGCTGATGGCGTCGAAGGCCGTGGATGCGCCGCTCGCGTGCGCGGCCATGATGGCGCGATAGACGCGAGCCGTCGCGATGCGGTCGAGGATCTCGACCTCCTCCAACGCGGGGATCAAATCCTCCCGGCCGGCCGCATCCGAGAGGAGCACGTTCAACAACCCTTTTTCGTCCGCGCGCATGGTCTCCTTGGGACGCTCGAGGCGGCTCTCCTTGCGCTCCACGACCGCTTTGCGAAAGCTGTCTAATACCATGCCGCGGTCGACGCCAATGTATTCCGCGACGGCGTTGGCGATGGCCATGCGCTCGAGCCGGTCCGAAATGCGCTCCACCGCGGGAAGCAAGGATTTCAGAACGGCGATCACTCCTTCGGTGGTGCGCACATCGTGCTTGGCCCGCGCGCGGTCGGCGAGCCAGTAGAAATATCCCTTCGCGCCGTCCAGCCGCTCACGATACGCGTCCGCGCCGCGCTCCTTGCAGTACTCGTCCGGATCGAGGCCGCCGTCGAGAGTCATCACGCGAACGGACATCCCTTCCTGCAGCAGCAGGCCCACCGAGCGTTCCGCCGCGGCCGCGCCGGCGGCGTCCGGATCGAAATTAACTACGATCTTCTCCGAATGCCGTTTCAACATGCGAACCTGCTGTTCGGTCAGCGCCGTTCCGCAACTCGCCACCACCGGCCCGAATCCCGCCGCCGAGACGCCGATCGCATCCATGTACCCTTCCACCAGAATCGCGCGTTCTTCCTTGCGAATCGCCTCCTTTGCCCGGTGCAGATTGTAAAGTACGTGGCTCTTCACGTATATCGGCGTCTCCGGGGAGTTCAAGTACTTCGGATTATCGTCCGCCGCCAGCGCGCGGCCGCCGAATCCGATGACCTTGCCCGTCTCGCCGTGAATCGGAAACATCAACCGGTTGCGGAAGTAGTCGTAGAAACTGCCATCGTCGCGGCGGCGCACCAGGCCCGACTGCTCCATCTGCGCCGGCGTAAAGCCGTGCTGCTCGAACAACCGTGAAAACGTCCGGCCGAAGCGCTCGGAATAGCCCAACTCGAATCGCACGATGGTTGCATCAGCGACGCCTCGCCGCGCCAGATACGCGCGCGCCTCTTCGCCCGGTGGTCCGCCCAGGCTGCCGCGAAAGCTCGCCAGGGCCAGCTCGTGCATGCGGAAGACGGCCTCGCGGAGCTTGGAATCCTCATCGGCCACCAGCGTCCGCTTCGGCATCGGAACCCCGTGCCGCTCGGCGAGCAGCTTCAGCGCTTCGTAGAAACTGATGCCTTCAATTTTCTGGACGAAGTTGAAAACGTCGCCGCCCTCCCCGCAGCCGAAGCACTTGTAGAACTGGCGCGCGGCGTGAACGGTGAACGAAGGCGTTTTCTCGTTGTGAAAGGGGCACAGGCCCATGTAGCGCTGCGGGCCGGATTTCTTCAAACGCACGTACTCCCCGACCACGTTGACCAGATCTACTGAGGACTTTAGCTGATCCTTGAAGTCCATGCCCCGTTCCCGCTATCCCGAAGGTACCACGGGGCGGCGCGCGGCAAGACGCGGAAAAGACCCGATTGCGGCGGCGCCGATCGGTGCGTGGAATTTTTATGACGCGGAGACGCAGAGACGCGGAGAAACACTGGTGAGCTTGAGCCGCAAGACTCGCGCCGTCTTGCCGATCCCTTATAGGTCTTCTCCGCGCCTCCGCGTCTCCGCGTCAGGTCTTGGGCTCGGAGCTACCGAAGTTGACGGCGCCAGCGCGCGCCCCTACAATAAGAATGTGTAAGGAGGCCGTATGGAACCCACTGGTATTCAGATCGCCGGGGCTCTCGGCGGTCTGGGCTTTCCTGAAATCGCCGTGATCGCTATTGTCGCGATTCTCTTGTTCGGCGGCAAAAAGGTCGGGGATTTAGGGAAAGGCTTGGGCGAAGGCATTCGCAACTTCAAGACTGCATTGAAGGGCGACGAAGAGACGGAAAAGAAGCGCGAAGAAGAGAAGGTCGCAGAAAAGAAGTAGAACGTAGGCTTCGTGAAACGCCCGCAACTTGGGTTGGTTTCATCTCGGCTTCAGAATATTTCATCGACAAAAACCCCGCGAACCCGTTTGGAGTTCGCGGGGTTTTTATTTTCCTGCCGCTACTTTGCCTTCTTCGGCGGAACAATCGCATCTTTCGCGGCCTTGGCGACGCGAAACTTCACGACCTTCTTGGCCGGGATCTTGATGCTCTCGCCCGTCGCCGGGTTGCGTCCCGTACGGGCCTTGCGGTCCACTCGCACCAGCCGGCCGATGCCCGGCAGCACGAATAAGCCGTTCTTCTTCACTTCGCCGACCGCCAGGCTTGCCAGGCTGTCCAGGAAGCCGCGGGCCGCCACGTTGCTGACCTCGCAGCTTTCCGCAAGCGATCTCACCAGTTGCGTCTGGGTCATTCTCTGATTGGCCATCTAATCTCCTTAGATAATCCCGTCGTACGTCACTCAATCTGGAGCGCTCATGAAAGCCGCCGCGCCGTTGGAGAGCGCGCGTTTCAATCGCTATCAATCATAAAGGAAGGGCGCCGTTGATGTAAAGAGAGAAATGCGCAAAAACGCCCGTATTTCGACGTTTTTTTTCGATCCGCCTTCTCGCGGAGGCCGGTTTCACGGGCTTTCCGCGAATCCCTTTGCCCCGGCCCACTGCAGTTCGCCCCAGGCGAAGGACGCCGCGGCCTTGTTCTTCAATATTCGGAAGCGCACGCGCGCGCCCGCGGCGGGCCTAAGCGCAATGCGCGCCGCGGCGTAGAGCTTGAGCGCGGGTCCGCCGGCCGTGGTTTCCTCCTCGCCGGCTTCCCGGCGCCCGCGCATTTGGTTCAGAAACAATGCCGCCGCGCCGGACCTGGCCGCCTCCGCCGCAAGTCTCCGCAGCCCCGAAGCCAGGACGCGCGCCTGCAGTCCCAGCCCGCTCTCGCCGATTTCCGTCTCCAGTTCCAGCCTGGGAACCAGCGCCGCCGCCGAATCCACCACCAGCAAGTCCACCGCCGCCGACGCGGCCAGACGGCGCGCCATCTCCAACGCCTCTTCCGCATAGCCGGGTTGCAGCGTCACCAGACGCTCAATCGAGACCCCCAGGGCGCCGGCGTAGCCCGGATCGAACGTATGGTCCGCGTCGATCCAGCTCACCGTCAACCCATTCGCTTGCAGATGAGCCGCGGCCTGCAGCGCCAGCGTGGTCTTGCCGCACGACGGGGGCCCAAACAACTCCAGGATGCGGCCGCGGGGAAACCCACCCCCCAGCGCGGCATCGAGCGCGGCGAAACCCGTGGGCATGACGGAATCGGCAAGCCGGCCCGGCGCACCCTGCGTGCGGCAGAGGCGTAGACGAATCGCGCGCTGGCGGTCCTGCTCAGTCATGGCAGGTGGGGCGGGCGCTTTCGCCTGCNNGCGCCTGCCCCACAATTACCTTCGCGCTGGAACCGGCTTAGGCGATGCGGCCGCTCGTTCGGCCAGGACCTTGCGCGCCGCCTCTTCGGGCGAATCCGGCGGCGGGTCCGTTGTGGGTATCTTGATCAGGCCCAGAGCCTTGCGCAATTC
>PLGA01000641.1 GCA_003139735.1 Bryobacterales bacterium
GCCTTGATGAGCGTGGCGCGTATATTGCCTTCCTCCAACTCCAGTATGCCATCGATCGTGCAGCCGCCCGGCGTAGTCACTTCATCCTTCAGCACGGCGGGATGCTCGCCCGTAGTCAATACCATCGAGGCTGCGCCGAGCGCGGCGTGCGCCGCGAAATTGGTGGCCACCTCGCGCGGCAGCCCGACCCGGACCCCGCCTTCGGCAAGCGCCTCCAGCACGATGTAAATGAATGCCGGGCCGCTGGCCGAAAGGCCGGTCACGGCGTCCATGTGAATCTCGTCCACTTCGGCGGTTTTTCCCATCAGCGAGAAGATCGTCTCGGCAATCGCCATGTGCGATTCCTGGCAGCATTTCCCGGCGCACAGCGCCGTCATGCCGCGGGCTATCCGGCAGGCCGTGTTAGGCATGGCGCGAATCACCGGTACGCCAGCATCGAGTACGGCTTCGATGCCTTCGGTCGTGACCCCGGTTGCAATCGAGATCACCAGCACGTTGGCGGACAGTACCTGGCGAATGGCCTCCGCTACCTTCGAGACGCCTGAAGGCTTCATGCATAGGATCACGACATCGGCACCGCGCGCCGCTTCCAGGTTCGAGGTGCCGACGCTGATCTCTAAGCTCTCGCGCAGCTCCTGGGCGTGCTCGTGGTGTTTCACCGAGCCGCGCAAATGACCGCGTTCCACCACGCCGCTGTTCAACAGCGAGCGCAGAATCAGGCTTCCCATCTTGCCGGCGCCGAGCACCGCAATGGTTTTGTCGCGCAATTGGCTGGAGTTTTCGGTGGACGCAAGCTGACTCAATCTTGTTCTCCTTGGTGCGCCAGGTCCGCGATAGGTTTCCCCTGGCGTCTTTGCAGAGCTGACCGCAAATCCGCTGCGACGATTTCGCCCAGTGAATCCGGTTCGCTACGAAGCGAGCCGAAAATGCGGTGATCGTGGCATGGCAATCGTTGAACCCTTGGTGAATACTTATTCTAATGCCAAACCGGAAGGCGTGCGCGGGTCATTGTTGGCCGTCGGGGTTGGCGGTCGGGGTTGGCCGGCGCGCAGCCAACCTGCCCGCCAACGACACGCCCTCGGCGCGGCCAATAAAAATCGCCATCCGGGGGGCGCGATGGCGATGGAGTGCGCAAACCTGTGCCGGGCAAGCGGCGTTTTCAGGTGGCTCCGGCGTCAGAAGAGTCCGAAGACGGAAAGCTTGCCTTTCGAACCTACATACACCTTGCCGGTGATCACGGTCGGAACCGTCCACTTCATCGTCCCTAAGGACGAACTCCGGTAGAGTTCTTTCGTAACATTGGTGGCATCGTAAGCATGCAGATAGTAGGAAGTGTAATCGAGCGCCCAGACTACTCCGCCGCTGGAGCCGTTGGCGGATACCACCGGCTGCCCTCCCGGGAAAGCATAGTTGTAGGGGCCTTCCGAGCTGGGTGTTGCCGCCAATTGTCCGCTGGTGGTATTCAGCTTGAACATCTTCATCACGTCGGCGTTCCCCACGAAGTACAGGTTCCCGTTCCAATAGGCGGGGGTTGAGAAGCAGTGGTCACTGGTGTGACTCCCGCTGCCGCCGCCGACCACATTGGAGAGTGACTGGATAATCTGGCTGTCGGAACCCGAGTGGAAGCCGCCCATGCTGTCGCGATTTACCACGTAGATCGGCGCCGGTTTGCCGCAGCCAATCAGTTCGTGCGGAAATTGACTGGCGGCTCCGTCGGGAACAACCAGAATGCCTCCCGAGCCCAGGTCCCAATCATCGTTTGACATGCTTGCTTCATTGTAGGGAGTCCAGAAATCCTGCAACGTCACGCTGGGATCGAACTTTACCCAGCTCATAGAAAACTGCGAGGTGCCATCCCAGTTGCCGTTTCCGGTCGCGGCGTAAATGTTCCCCTCTGAATCTCCGGCGATACCGCCGCNNGTCGAGCACCAGGCGCCCACTTGTGCAAACGTGGTCGCGTTGTAGCCGATGAGCCAGCCATGCCAGGAAACATTCACCCCGGGACGATCGCCGTCGCTCGGTCCAAAGGCGAGATACACGTTGCCGTTCGACAACAACAGCGCCGGCCGGTTCAATTGCGCTTCGGCGGAGAAGCTGGTTCCCTGGTAGCTTCCGGAAACCACCACCGGGCTGCCGGATACGTCGTTGCCGGTGGTTACATCCAGGCCGTGCAGGCGCGTAATGTATTTGCCGCCCTCGAGAGTTTGCGCCACCACATAGAGCACGCCGTTGTTCACCCCTGCGCTGATGTCGATCGCCGGCGTTCCGGTGATACCCACTTCGGTCGAGATCGTGCTCTGCACGTTGGCCGCCGGCACCGATGAGCCGCCATTCAAAATTAACGACTTCTGCCATAGCGGCGAACCCGCCGTATCGGCGTCGAAAGCGTATACCGTGTCGTGCTCGGTCGCCACATAGACGACGTTATGCGTGGCACCGTTGATCGTCACCGCCGACAGGTATAGCGGTTGCGCGTATAACTGGCCGTCCACGGTGTCTGTAAACTTCAAGCCGAAGCTCTCTGAGTTCACATTCGAAGGCGTCAGCGTGGTTTCGTTCGGGTTCAATCCGCTGCGCCCGTTGTCGTATTTCCAGGTGGTGTAGTTGAGTGTGCCCGCGGGCGGCGTCGCGGTAATGGTTGCGACTGCCTGCACGGTTGCGTTGCCCGCATCGGTCGCGCTGATGGTGCAGGTTCCCGGGCCCGTCGGAACCGAGGTGGGAGCGGTAAAGACGCACGACGTGGTGCCGGTACACGTGGGAGGAAAGCTTCCGCAAGTGGCCGACCAGTTCGTAATCGGCGCGTTGGCGGTGAATTGCTGCGTCAGGTTCACGCCCGTAGTCGCGATGGACGGAGTCAGCCCCAGCGGACCAATCGTAACCTTCGTGGTGGCCGCTAATGAGGCGGAACTGCTCTCGGTGGCGGTGATGATGGCTTGGGTTCCGGTTGAATTGGCGGTGAAGACGCACGAGATGTTGGCGCACGCGCTTAGGAAACTGCCATCGCCCTTCGCTCCCCAGGTAACCGGCGCATTCGCGGTAAAGGTCTGGTTCTGGCCTTCCGCCACGCTCGGATTAGCGGGCGTGATGGCGAGAGGGGTCACCGAAATCGTCGCCGTACTGGTTGCTCCGGAGCCGTCGGTCGCCGCGGCTAACACCGTTCCAAGTCCGCCGGTCGTGGTAGCTGCCGCGGTGAAGGTATTGCCGCCGTTGAACGAGCCGAGACTGGTAGGGCTCACCGAATACGACACTGGAACCGTCGAGGGAGTCGAGGCGAAGGTTTGCGTTTCACCGGCTACCACGCTTGCCGTGGGCGGGCTCACCAGCAGCGCAGGGGTGGAAGAAACCGTGATGGGTACGTGCAGGGTGATGACTGTATTGCTGCTGGCGTCATCCGCCTGCAGCGCCATGGTATGGCTGCCGGCGGCCAGCGACGTGACCGTGTAATCGAAGGTGC
>PLGA01000621.1 GCA_003139735.1 Bryobacterales bacterium
GTATGTTTCACTTAATCTGGTATATTCTCATTGGGCTAATCTCGGGGGTTATCGCAAAATCGGTGATGCACACGCACATGACGATCTTCTGGACGATCGTGCTCGGCATCATCGGATCGATCATCGGCGGCGCCGTTACCCACATGCTTTGGCGCCCGACAAACAGCCGATATCATCCCGCCGGCATCATTTTCTCCACACTGGGCGCGATCCTGGCTCTCTACATTTGCTATAAGCTGAAGATTCATTTTCCCCACTTGAACTTTTGAAAAAGATCACCGGCCGCCAACGGCATCGGCTGCCCTGCGTTTGCGAGTCTCCAGGGCACGCAAGGCACGGCTCGGCGCGCTGGAAGCAACTGCTACCGGTGCGTCACCGTTTGTCTCAATTCAGGGGACAAGTCCAATGGGTTCCCAAGGATCTACAATGGTGGCGACGGTCATCGTGGCTGAAAGGAGCGGTTATGAAAACGAATAAGGCTCTCAAGCGACTAGCCAAGATTGAGGCATTGATATCGGATGTGACGGAGCGGTATTCAAGTGCGCCCCACATCCGGGAAACGCTTCAAGATGCGAAAGCTGCTGTCACTCGGGCGAAGGCGGCTGTGAGTTTGCAAGCATCCTCCGGGAAGGCGAAGAATCCTACGGTGAAGCATTCTAAGCCACCATCAAAGGCCAAGCCGGAACCCTCAAAACCCAAGCGCCGGATCAGCAAAGAAGGCTTGGCGAGAATTGTCGNNAGCCACGAAGAAGCGATGGGCTGCGGTGAGAGCAGCCAAGGCGCAACAGCAGAAGGCCGCCGCCAAGAAGACGGCCAAGAATAAGGCGGCGAAGAGGACGACCCCGACTGCTGCAGAGGCAGCGAAGCCGAGCATCTTGATCAACGAGAAGAAGTAACGTGGGTGCTCGGATGGCGCGCGAGCCTCTATGCGGACGATGAGCTGGATTCGTACCCACAAACAGTAGCGCCCGACGATCCCCTTCGCCGGGTTGTCGGCGACGTTGGAACTGCCCACAGCCCCAGTCAGCCGGCTCCACCGTCCATCCATCGTCAGGCGTCTCCCTGACCCGTTGCGTGATCGTCGCCCGGGCTTCGTCGCGCGCGAACGCGACCGTCCTTTCGAAGCCCTGCAGCCCGGTGATGAGAACCCGGACGGCGCCGCGTAAGGGGTCCGCGGCAAAAGTGGGCGCGACTCCAGCCGGCCGATTCTCCGCCGCTCCCGCTATTCCGCGGCGGCGCCCCGCCCAGCTGGCGCAGGTCGGCCATGCGGACATCCGATCTCCCGTTCGCAAGCTGGGATCTCCGAGCTAGCCGGTCGCTATCCCATCTTGGAGCGAAGCGTCAGGAACCTGAGAGATCTCGCATCCGCGGAGAATCAACGGCGCGTAGACACCGGTCCGAAGTAAGAACGCAAGGCGCGGAAGCGCTCGCCGTAAACGTCTCCGGCGAGGTTGTGGGAAGCTGCTTCGATCACCAGCGGAAGACCGCGAAGGCGGGCGCCTCAGCGCGACGCGAGTTTGGCTGCGGCGATTGCTTGGCCAACGTGGCGCTGGGTGTGCTCCGCGATGTGCGTCAGCAGGCCGATGACGGTGGTGGGCAGGCCCTTGCGTCCCACCGCCCGCGGCGACGCCAGCGTGGACGGGTCGATGGAACGCACCACGGCTTCGGCGGCGCGGAAGGCCTGGTCGAGCTGAGCGAGGAGTTCGTCGCGGCCGGCGCCGGCGGGCTCCTTCTCGGCGGCCAGCGCCTCCATTTGCGCCTGGCTCAAAGCATCGCCTTGCAGGTACGTGATCAGGCGGCCAGTGCTTCCGGCGATGTGCCGAAGGTGGAATCCCACGGACCCGAAGCCATGCGGCGTCGCCCAGAGCTGCTCGAAGGTGAGGCCCTCGGTGTACCTCGCAAGGTCCTCGCGCGCTTGCTGGAAGGAGTACAGGGCTGGCGCAACGAGCGGGTCGACGCCTGGGATCGGGCCGCGCATCCAAGCTTCCGGCAGGGCTTCGGGTGGACCTTCCATGGGGTCGATTTTACAGAAATCGGGCGGCCCGCGGAGGGTTACGAGGGAGAAGGACACGAGAGTGAACGGCTTTTAATTGCCAGTTAATCGCCGGTTCATCAGGCCGCCCGTCTATTGTTTCAGACGAGGAGATAATCCCGTTGGAGGTCACGAAATGAAGAAACTGATGACGATGCTGCTCGGCACGGCGCTGGCCCTTGGCACGGTAACAGCGGTCGCTCAGGCGAAAGGCGCCACCACGTCGCCGAGCACGGCCGCGGCGAAGCCGGCGACTACGAAGAAGGCGAAACCGACGAAACGCGCGAAGGTGAAGCCCGCGAAAGTGGCCAAGGTGAAACCGGCCAAGGCCAGGAAGCAAAACAAGGTCAAGACCGCGTAAAAGCAGTAAACACAGCTCAGTGCTCCACATGTGCGCGCAGGGCGGCGAGGCAGCCGGCATCTTACGTGGGCCATACTCGCCGCCCCGGAACTTGAAGATTTCCGACGATATGTGGGCGACAACATGGGTTTCCCATTGGGTTAGTCGTTCGACTCGCGATTAGCGAGGCGTCGTTGGCCTTCAGACGTCAGTGCAGCAGTTTGGCGATACTGTCGCTTACTTGGGCAGCCAGGATTCCCGATCCCTTGTCGCTGAAGTGCACGCCGTCTTCCGCATGGTAATCAGGGTGGCCGCGCACGAGCGAGAATAGATCGTCGGTCGGGATATTCTCCTTCTGAACAATCGCCGCAGCGGCGCGGTTCCGCTGAACGATCCGATCCGTCTTCGGATCGGCCGTCTCCAGGTGATTTCGTTGCCGAACGTCCGTAGTGCTGGCCCAGATCAGCTTCGCGTTCGGCGCGTAACGTCGTAGCGTGGCCAGGAGCGCCGGCAGCGCCGCCGCGTATTCCTCTTCGCTGTAACCGGCGCCGTGCATTCCGTTGTTGAAATGGATCACATCAAAGGCCTGTTCCTGGAGCACCAGCGCCACCTCATCCAGAAGCGCCGGGTCTCCGAGCGACTTCGAAGTCGCCATCCGGCCGACGTACGCCTTCCCCTTCAGATCGGCCTCCACCTGCGGGCCGTAGCCGCGCGTAATGGAATCCCCGATCAGCAGAACGCGAGGAAGATCGTGGCTGTTGGTATTCGGCAGCCAAACATCGAGCCACTCGGTATCCTCCCGGACAACCGGTTTGGTTTGAGCCACGGCCGCGCTCGCGAGAACAAAGTAAACCCACCAAAGTTTCGAAATCAGCATTGGCTTATGCGCTCAATTCTAACGCCGCCACGTGCTTCGAGGTCGCAACCGGGCCTGGCGGATCGCATCAGAAGTGGGTCTGGTACCGCGATGTTCTGATGATGCTCTTCGGCATTGACGCGCCTATCGTTCCTGGCCGCGCGCGTGCTACAATCGCCCCCGATGGCAACCCTATCCACCTCTGTCTCTGAGGTTGGGGCGCCGCCCAAGCCCGCCGTCCCACAGCGCTACCTGGCGCTTGATGCCTTTCGCGGGTTCATCATGTTCATCCTGGTGTCTGGAGGATTCGGCTTGGCCGCTCTCGCCCAGCGTAATCCGGCCTTCACCGGCATCGCCAGCCAGTTCGACCACATGCCCTGGGAGTGGATTCACTTTTGGGACCTGATCCAGCCGGCATTCATGTTCATGGTGGGCGTCGCCATGCCTTTCGCGCTGGCCAACCGCATGGCGCAGGGCGCCACCGGACCCGCGCTTTTCCGGCACGTGGTGGTGCGCAGCCTGCGGCTCATTCTCTGGAGCCAGGTGCTCATGTCGATCTCGCGCGGCGCCCTGTACTTTCAGCTCATCAACGTGCTGGCGCAGATCGGCCTCACCTATTTCCTTTGCTACCTGATCATGCATCTCAAGTTTCGCTGGCAGGCCGTCATCGCGACCGCCATCCTGATCGGGCACTGGGCGTTGTTTGTCACGTTTCCCGGAACGGAAGGGGCTTTCATGTCGAAGACTACCAACATTGGCGCGGTCATCGACAAGTTTGTGTTCGGCCGCGCGAACCCCGACTACTGGGTCAACATCAACTTCATTACCAGCACCGTCACCACGCTGTTCGGCGTGTGGACGGGCCAACTGCTGCAGGGCCAAAAATCGCACCGGGAAAAGATGCGCATCCTGGCATTTTGGGCGGTAGTATGTCTTGCCGTGGGCCTGGCCATCCATCCCTGGAACCCCATCATCAAGAGGATCTGCACCACTTCGTTCACCATCTACAGCACGGGCTGGGTGCTCTCGATGCTGCTGGCTTTCTACTGGCTGGTCGAGGTCAAAGGTTACCGCAAGTGGACCTTCCCACTGATCGTCATAGGCGCCAATTCCGTTTTCATCTACTCGCTGGAGGAGGTCCTTCGCGGATGGCTCAACCGGGCCGTCGGCGTGTTGACCTTTCGCTACCAGTTTCTCGGCGATTACGCCCCCGTGGCCCAGGCCTGCACGGTCCTGCTGGTGATGTGGTATCTATGCTACTGGCTGTATAGGCGCAAGATCTTCCTCAGGCTGTAGCGCCCCGCCTTCCCCGGGCCAGTCGCCTTTCCGCGGGGCGACCGTCGGCTTTGAGTTCTTGGCCGCACTGCTTCGGGCAACCCCACGCCCGGTTTGGCCGCCTTCCCCAGCGCCTCTTCGTCGCCGCGATGATCCGCGCGCGCGCCCTTCGGGGATCAGGTAGCGCGTGGTGAGCGCCCTCGATCACCAGAGGCCAATGGCTTTCCACCAGAGGGGGCCGACGCCAAGCCAGATCGCGGCGTTGACCAGCGAGATTCGGAATCCGATCTTCCACCACGCACCGGGCGGCACGTAACCGGCGCCGAAGAAGATGGGTGCGGAACCGGTGCCGTAGTGCGTCATCCCCGCGTTCAGGCTGGACAGGTACGCCAAAGGGAGAGCGGCCATCATCGGCGGTGCTCCAGCCGCCAGCGCCGCCGCGAAAAACGCGGGGTACAGCGCTGTAACCTGCGCCGTCATGCTGGCGAACAGGTAGTGCACGTAGAAGTAGACCAGCGCGAGCGCGGCCAGCGCAGCGCCCCATGGCCAGCCGGCCAGGTACAACGAACTCCTCGTCGAGGAGGGCTCGCTGTACCCCGCTCTCCAGCGGCTGGAGCTATACGGCTGGATCGACGGTGTCTGGGGCGTGACGTCGAATAATCGGCGGGCGAGGATCTACAAGATCACGGCGACTGGCCGCAAACAGCTGGCGGTCGAAACCCGGAAGTACGCGAAACTCACGTTGGCGATCGCCCGCGTGATGGGAGCAGAGTGACGGACATGTGGATACGACGGCTGAGGTATTGGATGGAGAGCGCCAGGCGCAGCGAGGCGCTGCGCGAGGAAATGGAACTCCACCTTGCGGAAAAAGCCGCGAAACTGCAAGCAGACGGTATGACGCCGGAGTGCGCCAAGGCTGAAGCG
>PLGA01000089.1:0-4549 GCA_003139735.1 Bryobacterales bacterium
CACCTTCACCAACAAGGCGGCCGCGGAAATGCGGGGACGCGTGGCCGGTCTGCTGGAAGATGCCCGCCTCGATTCCGCGCCCCGGGTTTCGACCTTTCACTCGTTTTGCGTCCGGATGCTGCGCATCGATGGCGAACCGCTGTCCAAAATCCGCCCCGGTTTCACGCGGCGCTTCACCATCTACGACGAAGACGACCAGCTTGCCATCGTGAAGGCGGCCTACCGAACTCTGGGCCTCGACGAGAAGGAGTTCATGCAGTACCGGGCGGCCATTTCGCGCATCAGCCATTCCAAGAATATGAAGCTGGCGCCGGCGGATCTCTACAAGCAGGCAGCCAATCCGGAAACCGAAAAGCTGGCCTCCATCTTCGAGCAATACGAAAAGGCGCTGCGCACGGCGAACGCGCTCGATTTCGACGATCTGCTGCTCGAAGCCGTGCGCCTTCTGCGCCATGACGACGCCACGCGCGAAGCCTGGAACCGCCGCCTGAGTTACTTGATGGTGGACGAGTACCAGGACACCAATCGCAGCCAGTACGAGCTGATGCGCCTGCTTTCCGAATCGCACAGCAACGTCTGCGTGGTGGGCGACGAAGATCAGTCGATCTATAGCTGGCGCGGCGCCGATCTTCGCAACATCCTGGACTTCGAGCACGACTTTCCCAACGCCCGCACCATCCGGCTGGAGCAGAACTACCGCTCGACCAAGAACATCCTGGCGGCCGCCGGCGCCGTAGTGGAGAACAACAAGGCGCGGAAGGGAAAAAAGCTGTGGACCGAAGCCGATGCGGGCGAGATGATTGGCCTGTACGCCGGGCACGACGACCGGAACGAGGCGCTGTTCATCGCGGACCGGATTGAAAGTCATTTGGCCGCGCACCCCGGCGATCAGGTGGCGGTCCTCTACCGCACCAACTTCCAGTCGCGGCAAATCGAAGACGCGCTGCGGACCTACGGCCGGAAGTACAACATCGTGGGCGGGTTCAGTTTTTACCAGCGGGCGGAGATCAAGGACACGGTGGCTTACCTGAAGCTGGCCGTCTCCAACACCGATACGGCGAGCCTGCTGCGCGTGATCAACACGCCGGCGCGCGGCATCGGCCGCACCACCGTGGAGCAGATAGAGCGTTACGCGCAGGAGCACGGCCTCAGCCTGTGGGAATCGGGCGAGCGCCTGATTGACGCTGCACAGCTCTCGGCGCGCTCGGAGTCCTCGCTCACGAGCTTCCGCAACCTGATTCAAGACCTTTCGCTGGTGGCGAGCTCGTCGCCGCTGCCGGAGGCGATCCGCTTTGTGTTGGACCGCACCGGCTATCGCAAAATGCTGGAACGGGAGCAGACGCCCGAATCGCAGACGCGCCTGGAGAACCTGGACGAATTGATCAACGCGGCGGTGGAAGCGGCCGAGAGCGGCAAGACCCTGTCCGACTTTTTGGACGAGGCCGCGCTGGTGTCTCAGGCCGATGACTTCGAAGAGACCGCGCCGGTGCACCTGATGACCCTGCACAACGCCAAGGGCCTGGAGTTCCCCGTGGTGTTCCTGACCGGCATGGAGATGGGCCTGTTTCCGCACAGCCGCTCGATGGATTCCGAAGCGGCGCTCGAAGAAGAGCGCCGGCTGTGCTACGTCGGGATGACGCGCGCGCGCAAGCGGCTGATCCTGACGTGGGCGAAATACCGGCGGCGGTTCGGCGGCGGCGAGCAGGCGCGTTCCACGCCCTCCTGGTTCCTGAGCGAGGTTCCGGCGCACTTGATTGTGGACCTTGGCTCCGAGGACAGGCCTGGAGAGGTCGATCTGACCGCGGAACGCGACGACGCGCGGCAATTGGCCAGGCGCAACACATTTACCGGGAAGACCTACAATTCGCTCGATAACATCTCGCAATTCTTCGGCGCGCGGGGCTTGCCGTTCAACCCGCCCGGAGTGCAACCGCCGCGCCCGCCGGCGCCCGTCCAACCCGCCTACGCCGCCCCGGCGCCGCCAAGCCCCGGCATCCGCGCGGCCAGAACCGGCATGACCGTGGAACATCCCAAGTACGGCCAGGGGATGGTGGTCAAGCGCGAAGGCGACGGGGAAGATGCTAAGATCACTGTTAACTTCCCCCGTTACGGTCTCAAGAAGCTGGCTGAAAAATACGCAGGACTAAAAAGAACCCGATGAACACGAAGAACATTACCGACAAAGCCGAACGCAAACAGAAGAAACGCGCCGTGCGCAAAGCCGCGCCGCCCAAGGCCAAGCGGGCCACCGGAGTAGCGCGCGGATCGATGAAGAAGAAGATCCGGCGCCAGGTGCAGGGCCAGCGGAAACGGTAGCGGCGCACGACGGCCGGCAGCTCTCCTCACGTGAGCCTTTTCCGAACGAAGAGCATCGACGCTCTGATTGCGGCCGCCGAAGATCCGGAGCGGAAGCTGCGCCGCACTCTGGGTCCGTGGAGCCTGACGGCGTTCGGCATCGGCGCGGTGATTGGCTCCGGCATATTCATCCTCACCGGGACGGCCGCGGCCGGCGAAACGCTGAGCTTCAAATCGGTCCTGCACGCTCCGATCCTCGACCTGATCATGCACGGCCGGAACGCGCTCTCGACGGTCGGCCGCCCCGGCGCCGGGCCGGGCATCTCCCTCTCGTTTCTGCTGACCGCGCTGGCGTGCAGCTTCGCGGCGCTGTGCTACGCGGAGCTGGCGTCGATGATTCCCATCGCGGGGAGCGCGTACACGTATGCCTACGCAACCCTGGGCGAGCTGGTGGCGTGGATCATCGGATGGGATCTGATCCTGGAGTACGCCGTCTCCAACATGGCGGTGGCGGTGGGGTTCTCCGGGTATCTGAACGACGTTCTCGATAACCTCTTCGGCTGGCACTTGCCGGCCAAGCTGGCGGGTCCGCCCATCGCCGGCGGCCAGCTCACGGGGGCGTGGTTCAATATTTCGGCGCTGCTCATCCTGCTGATCCTGACTTACGTTCTGGTGATTGGCGTACGCGAAAGCGCCGGGACCAACAATGTGATGGTGGTGATCAAGATTGCGGCCATCCTGATCTTCGTGTTCGGCGCCGCGCGCGCCGTCAACACCACGAACTGGCATCCCTTTCTGCCCAACGGCTTCCCCGGAGTCTTGACGGGCGCGGCCATCGTGTTCTTTACCTACATCGGCTTCGACTCGGTTTCCACCGCGGCCGAGGAATGCCGGAATCCGCAGCGCGATCTCCCTTTCGGCATCATCATGACCCTGGTGGTTTGCGCCGTGCTCTATATCTCAGTGGCGCTGGTGCTGACCGGCATCGCCCCCTGGAGAACGCTTACCGGCGATGCGCCCGTGGCCGACGCCCTGAAGCGCCTGGGGTACAACGGCGTGCGCCAGTGGGTGAGCATCGGAGCCATCGTGGGGATGATTTCGTCGCTGCTGGTGTTCCAGTACGGGCAGGCGCGCATCTGNNTCCAAAGTCCATCCGAAGCACAAGACCCCGCACGTGAGCACCTGGGTTGCGGGGCTGGTGGTGGGCATTCCGGCGGGCATCTGGGATATCGGGACGTTCGCCGATCTGGCGAACATCGGCACTCTGTTCGCGTTCATCGTGGTATCGGTGGGCGTCATTGTCCTGCGGCGGACGCAACCCGAGCGCAAGCGCGGCTTCCGCGTGCCCGGATCTCCGTGGCTGCCCATGATCTCCATCGGCTTCTGCCTGCTGCTGATGCTGGCTCTGCCGCTCGAAACGTGGGTGCGGTTCTTCGTCTGGCTGCTGATCGGCTTTACCATCTACTTCCCCTTCGGCAGGAAACACAGCGCGNNTCCCGTTCGGCAGGAAACACAGCGCGCTGGCGGAGAAGCGGGCGTAAGCTACCAGATGGCCGGCGCCGCGTATTGCCGGACAAGCCGGTCGTTGCTGATGAGCGTGCAACCCTCGCTGGCGGCTTGTGCGAGCANNGGAAGTTGACCCACCGCATACACGTGAGCCGCCTTGATGGGGAGCACTTCCGCCTCGATGCTCCTGATCCCGGCCTCCAGCCAACTCGGCGGATCCTCCAGGTCGAGCAACCCCTTCTGGGCCTTCAGGACGACCTCCCAAAGCGAAGCCACGCTGACGAACAACCGGTGATTGCGGCTCTCGATCAGTTTGCGGACCGTTCTGCTGAGCTTTCCCGGTTCGGCAACCGCCCAAAGCAAAGGCGCGGTGTCCAGAAGATAGGTCACCACTCCTTCCCTTCCAGGAACCGATCCGCCTGGTCGTCNNGTCAGCGGCGCGTCCCACCCATCGGTCATAGAGATGGTTCCGGCCATCGCGCCGAGAGTCCGCCGCCCGGACTTTTTCCGGCTACGGACCAGGTCGGCAACAGGCTTGCCATTCCGCATGATGGTCACCTCTTCGCCCTGCTCGATCATGGCGAGCAGCCGCGANNAGGTTCGTTTTCGCCTCATGAACATTGAATTCCGGCACGCTTTCATCTTAGTCTATTGGATTAGCTAACCGCAACGCGCGGTAGTGCATCCCGCTGGAAACGCACGTACAGAACTTCATGGATTGCGTGAAATCGCGCGCGGAACCCAATGC
>PLGA01000089.1:4591-18872 GCA_003139735.1 Bryobacterales bacterium
GCCAATCGGCGCGCGTGGCGGTTAGCAACCGCCGCGCAGGATGACATCCTGCCCCACGGAAGCCATCGAGGAGCCCGGCCGGCAGTCTCAGTCCGCCAACTCCGCCTCGCGTTGCCCCAGAACCGCGCGGTCCCTGGCGGGGTCGTAATTGGGATTCGGAAGCGCCATCTGGGCGCCTACGCTGCGTCGCCAGTCCTCCAGCCTCTGCTTCATCCGTTTGGCGCGGTCCGGGTCGCTGCACGCCAGGTCCTGGGTCTCCGAGATGTCCTGGGCCAGATTATACAGCTCGACGCGGTTATCCTGCTCGGGATAAAACGGCTCGTTCCCCAGGTGCCATTTGCCGATGTGTTGCGTTCGATATCCGAGCGGCTTCAGCATCTCCGCCATGGTTCGCTCTTCGAGCGGCAGGTGCTGGGTCCAATCGGGGACCTTGAGCTTCGCATAGGGATGCTGTTCGCCCGGAATGTAGTCGGTAATGTGAAGCCGCGCGGGATACTTTCCGGTCATGATGCCGGCGCGCGATGGCGAGCAGACGGTACACGCCGAGTGAGCGTCGGTGAACTTCATGCTCTGCGCCGAGAACCGGTCGATGTTCGGCGTGCGGTAATAGTCGCTTCCGAAGCAGCCTAGGTCGGTCCAGCCTAGGTCGTCGATCAGACACAAGATGATATTGGGATTTTGCCGTGTCCGGCCGGCTTGGAAAGCCAACAAGGGAAGTCCCGCGAGGAGCTGCCGCCGCGTCAAGTTTGCCATGGATTAGAACCCAAACACTCCTGAGCATAACGAAAACCGGAGCCCGGCGGGGTGTAAACTGATTGAGACTTTGTATGGCGAACGAAAAACCTTGGTTCAGTTTGGGCAGGCTGCGCGCTTTCTGGCAGCGCACCAGCGAGGGCCTCAACGCCGAACAGCTCTGGTCCCAGTTCCGGCGGGAAACCCGCACCAGCCTCGATCTCTATTCCGCCGAAACCGGACGCAACCTGCGCGAGGAGTGGTCCGCGCGAAAACGCCGCCGCGTGATTTCCGCCGTTGCCGGCGCGATGTACAAGCGCCTCACGCCCGTGCGGCGGCTGTTGCTTCTGGTCGCGGTGGTTCTGTTGGTGTTCCCCTCGGTTCAAAATGTGCCCGGCTCCGGCGGGCGCATCTCATTCCATTCGACGCCCTCCGCCTTGATCCTGCTGGCGCTGCTGGTGCTTGAGCTGGCCGATCGCGTAGGCCTCAAACGCGACCTGGAGATCGCGCGCGACATCCAGCGCATGCTGCTCCCAGAGAGACCTCCCGCGCTTCCCGGCCTCGATATTGCGTTCGGCACGAAAGCGGCCAACACCGTCGCCGGCGATTACTACGACGCTTTTCCGCGGCCCAACACAGACGATTCCCGCCTGCTGCTGGTCGTCGCCGACGTCGCGGGCAAAGGGATCCCGGCAGGGCTGTTGATGGCCGCCGTTCAGACCGGTTTGCACACTCTGGCCGCCGACCCCGTGCCCCTGATTGAGCTGGCCGCCCGGCTCAATCGCTCCATGTGTGAGCGCAGCGGCGGCGGGCGGCATTTGATCACCGCGTTCCTTGCGGAATTGGAGATCGCGACGCGTTCTCTCACCTGGGTGAACGCCGGACACAACCCGCCTATTCTGGTCAGAAGCGGCGGCGCCCTCGAACACCTGGAAGATGGCGGGCTCCCGCTCGGAGCATTCCCCGCGTCCCGGTACGAGAGTGGGTGCACCGAACTTCGGCCCGGCGATGCCCTTTATATCTACACGGATGGCGTCATCGAAGCCGTGGATGAATCGGGCGCCGAGTACGGCGAGGACCGCTTCGAGAGACAGCTTGCCGCGCTTGGAACTACCGGCGCCGCGGCCAGCCTGAGCCGGATCTTCGAATCGGTGGATCGCTTCGCCGGCGCCGCCCCGCAATACGACGACATCACCTGCCTGGTTCTGCGGGTCGCGCGGGCTGGGGCGAAATTCGGCGCCAAGCCATCATGAAGCGGACCGTCCGTCCTTTTCTTCTTACTTGCTTCGGGTCGCTGAAAAGGCTTTTTGGCCGCTGATGAACGCGGATAAACGCGGATTCGAACAGTGTAGGTGTTTGTTTTTCAATCCGCGTTCATCGGCGTTCATCTGCGGCCATACGGAGCTTTCTGCTTGCTATCAGGTCCGCCTTTACCTTTTCGAGCGGGATTCGCTTTTCATGCCGTCGCGACCGGGAAACCAGCACGTCCTCGATGTCTTCCCAAAAGGCCTTGTGCTTCTTGAGGTCCACTACCGCCGCTGTTTTGCGGCCTCTCGCATCGGTGATGAACTGAATTCCGGTCATAAAGCCTACGTGGCTATTATACAGTCGCCTGCCGCCCCTACATCTCCCGGCGCCCTTCCATGGCCTTCGAAATAGTCACTTCGTCGGCGAACTCCAGGTCGCTGCCCACCGGGACGCCCATGGCGATGCGGCTTACCTTTACGCCGAGCGGCTTGAGTAGACGCGCCAGATAGACGGCCGTGGCTTCGCCCTCCGTGGTCGGGTTGGTGGCCACGATCACCTCTTCGATTTCGCCCTGGCCGATGCGCTCCACCAGTCCTTTGATCTTGAGCGAGTCCGGCCCGATGCCGCGCAGCGGCGAAAGCGTCCCGTGCAGCACGTGGTAGCGGCCCTCGAACTGGCGCGTGGTCTCGATGCCGGCGATGTTATGCGGCTCCTCCACCACGCAGACCAACTTCGGATCGCGGTTCGGGTCGCTGCAGTAGAGACACAGCTCGTTTTCGCTGACGTTGTTGCAGATGCGGCACAGCACCAGCTTGTCCTTCACGTCGAGAAGGGCCTGCGCCAGGTGTTCGGCATCCTGGCGGCTGGCGCGCATCACGTGAAACGCCAGGCGCTGGGCGGACTTCTGGCCGATGCCCGGCAGGCGCTTGAATTCGGTCATGAGGCGGGCCAGCGGCTCGGCGAAATCCGGCATCGCTTAAAACAGGCCGGGAGGCAGGCCCATGCCGCCCAGCAAGCCGCGCGTCTTGCCCTGGACTTCCTCGTCCACCTTCTTCACGGCTTCGTTCGAAGCGGCCACAATCATGTCCTGCAGCATCTCCACATCGCCCGCCACTTCCGGGTCGATCTTCACCTTCAACAGGTTCTTCTGGCCGTCCATGGTGACGGTCACCATGCCGCCGCCAGCCGTAGCCTCCACCTTGATCTGGGCGACTTCGCGTTGCAGCTTGTCCTGCATCTGCTGCGCCTGCTGCATCACCGCCTGCATATTGCCGGGTATTCCCTTCACGTCGACTCCTTCAGGTTGCGAACCTTGTAGATCTTGCTGCCCTCGAAAACTTGCTGAAACCGCTGAACCTCCGGATTGGCCAGCGCACGCTCCCGAACCTGGTCTTCCTGCGGAACCGGCGAGGCCAAGGGAGCGGACGGCGCGTCGCCCTCATCAATGGTAATCTGCAACCGCAGCGGTTTGCCGAACACCTCGCGGATGGCGTCGTTCATCGCGGCGTCGTTGAAATAGATCTTATAGTTCTTGGAGGTCGCGACGCGCAGGTCGCTGCCGGAGACCGCGATCCGAGAATTTTCCACCGCGTCGGCAAGGTGCGCGTGCCCGAGCTCCGAAAGGCGCCGATGGAGCAATCCGCGAGCATCCCCTTCCTTCGCAACCGATGCCTGCGGTGGCGGCGCGCCTCTTCTGGCGCGGTCCAGCTCAAACGGCGACGGCCCGCTCTTGCGTGGCGCAGCCGGAGCCGCCGGCGGAGGCTGCGGCGTTTGCGGACCCGCCCCGCCAAGCTCCGCCAAGGCCTGTTCGATTGGCACGAGGCGCCCCGCCTGCACCAGCCGCACCAGCCCGATTTCCAGGTGAAACCGCGGCTGCAGCGAAAACTGCAAGTCCTTGAACACGTCGAGCGAGAGCTGCAGGTAGCGCGTGAGATCCTCTTCGGAGAACTTGGAAGCGATCTCCATCAGCCGCTGCCGTTGCGCGGGAGACGCTGCGATCAAGCGGGTCCCTTCGCCCGCGATGCGCGCCACCAGCAGGTTCCGGAAGTAGCGCGCCAGCTCGCGGCTGAAGTGCTGCAGGTTGTGGCCGTTGCGCTCCAGCTCGTCCACCACCTCCAGCATGCGGCGGGAATCGCTTTCGAGCAGAGCCTGCGCCACCATCTCCAGCGATTCGAGCGAGAACGCGCCCAACAGCGCCCGCACCTCGCGCGCATCGAGCTTGGCGCCGCAGCAGGCAATGGCTTGGTCAAGCGCGGAGAGCGCATCGCGCACGCTGCCCTCGCCGGCTTGCGCCAGCACCGCCAGCGCCTCGGAATCCGCCTCGACGCCTTCCTGCCCGCAGATCCAGACCATGCGTGCCACAAGGTCTTCGAAATCCACCGAGCGGAAGCTGAAATGCTGGCAGCGCGAGGCGATGGTGGCCGGGATTTTGTGGGCCTCCGTGGTGCAGAGCACGAAGACGGCCCAGGGCGGCGGCTCCTCGATGGTCTTCAGGAGCGCGTTGAACGCCTCGTTGGTGATCTGGTGCGCTTCGTCGATAATGAAAACTTTGTAGCGGTCGCGCGCCGGCTGGTAGCGCACGTTCTCGCGCAGTTCCCGCATCTCGTTGATGCCGCGGTTGGAAGCCGCGTCGATTTCGATGACGTCCACCGTCCCGCCGCCGGTGATTTCCAAACAACTGGCGCACACCCCGCACGGCGACGCCGTAGGGCCTTCCACGCAGTTCAGGCAGCGCGCCAGAATCCGCGCCACGGTGGTCTTCCCTGTCCCGCGCTGCCCCGAAAAAATATAGCCGTGAGCGATGCGGTTCTGCGCAATGGCGTTTTCGAGCGTGGTCTTGACGTGCTCCTGATTGACCACCTCCCGGAACGTCTGCGGCCGGTATTTTCGAGCGATGACCTGGTACATGGGGCGGGCGAATCCGTTTACTTACGGACAAGTTGCCAGGCCCCGGGTAATCCGCGGCACACGAACCGCACCGCTACCGTTGCTTCCTTCCGGACCTGGCGGGGTTTGCAGCCGCCCGTTGCACGAAGCCCGGGACCTGACAAGCATCTATCGTAGCACGGGCGTTTTTCGCTTCCCTCGGCCGGTGGCGCAGACGATCGTCTTTCGTCGTCTGCGTTTGGCAGGCCACAGAAAACGGGGGCCTGCCCCACTCCCTAATCTAGCGCGCATTGACCAGGTTGCCATTCTCGTCAAGGTGAGGATACGGCCCGCCGATTCGAAACTCGTCGACAATGTAGTTGTCGAACTGGGTAGTCGGTTCGAAGTACCCTGGCACGCGCAGGTGCGCCTTGCAAACTTCTTCGTTGAGTTCGAGGCCGATTCCCGGAGTCTCGGGCACCGGGATGTAGCCGTTTTGAATGATAGGCTTGGCCGGCCCGGTCACCAGGTCTCCCCACCAGGGAATGTCCACAGCGTGGTTCTCCATCACAATGAAATCCTTGAGCGTGGAAATCATGTGTACGGACGCCAGACAGCCCACCGGCGACCCGGCGAAGTGGATGGCGGTCGGGATTCCGTACATGGAGGCGAAATCCGAAATCCGCTTGCTCTCGCGCATGCCGCCCGCCGTCAGTGGATCGATATGAATCATGTCGACGGCATTGTTCTCGATGAGGTCGCGGAATCCCTCCTCCAGGCCGAAAAGGCTCTCGCCGGTGTTGATGGGGGTAACGGTGGATTCCTTGATTTCCTTGTAGGCGCGCCAGTTCCTGGGAGCGTCCCCGGAACCGAGGGTTCCCACCTGGAGCAGATCCTCGGCCCAGGCGAGTTCAAATTGCTCGAAATAGCGGGCATGGCGGATGGCGTCGTTCACGTCGAGCGGGCCGAAGTGGTCGGCCGCCAGAGGTTGGTCCCAGCCAATGGCGTCGCGCACCGCCTGAATATGCTCGCCGTACATCTGAAGTCCCTTGGCGGTTGCCACGCCGCGGGTATTCAGCCCTCCCGGCCGGTTGCGGATCATGGAGGGCATGATGTCCATCTTGAAGAAGGTGAACCCCAGCTTCTTGCGGGCGGTCATGCGCGCGGCGTAGATCTTGGGTTCGCTGCTTTCCGTGGTGTCGCAATAGCAGCGGACCTGGTTGCGGTACTGGGAGCCGATCAGCCGCCAGGCCGGCACGCCGTACACTTTTCCCGCGATGTCGTGCAAGGCGAAGTCGAGCGCGCTATAACCGCCGCCCATGCGGCGCTGATTGCTGAAATTGCGAACGCTGTCCAGGATTGGCTCGATGTTCAGGGGGTTCTTGCCCATGATGTGCGGCTTGAGCACCAGCGCCATGCCTTCCTTGCCGGCATCCCGAACCTCGCCAAGACCGTAAACACCCTGGTTGGTTTCGATCTTGATGATCGGATAGTCGAAGTTGGAGGCGATCCGTATGGCCCGCATGTCGGTGATCCGCAACTGGCTGGGCGCGGAGTTCCGGTTCACGCCGGCGGCCTGGGGCGCCTGAGCGCCGGCGGCCGCATCGGCCAGTAAACCTCCAAGAGCCGCCGTGCCGGCCACCATGCCAAACATATTCCGCCGCTTGATGCCCGCTTTAGGATTCAACATAAGTTTCTCCTTGGGGTCAAAGTTATCGCGGGGCGCCCGGTTTGTCAAACCGGAACGGGCGCAGTGCATTTTTGGGAGAGCCTAATCTCCCCGAGTGCGCCAAAACGCGCCGGGCCCAAACCGTTGCCACACGCCACCCGGCCACAACCCGGCGTTAAACCGTGCCGCCTCGCACAGCCATTTAAGATCGGCCCTCGTCGCGCGATTCGCTCATTCGCCGGCCTTATCGCTTTCGAGGCGCTCGGTCCGCACTTTCTCCCGACGATGCCCGCGCCACGAATCCGCCGAAATTTTATTCGGTCACAAGCAAATTTAATTATTTGCCAAATTAGTATTAACATAAAGTAAACAAATGACTTATTTCTCTAGAAAAGCCCAGTGAAGGTCCCACGCTTGGGGCCGTATGGTTCAGTCCCGCTGCTAGAATCTCAATCGAGGCAAGCAGTGTGGCCGCACACGAATTGACCCGTCGATCATCTATATAGGACAGAGTTGGCCGGGACCAACAGGAATTCCGGCATCCCGCCGATAAGAGTGGGGAGGGAAAGTGTAGGAAAGCAAGGACGGTATCACAGCAGGCGCCGGGTTTGGCCGACAAGTTGCTTGATGCTTCGGGCAAGCGCTGGAAGCCATATAGCTCTTTAGAGAAACTGCTGGTTGAAACTTTTATCCTTAGCTCTTCCGTCTATACTCTTGCGGAGGTCGAGACAAACCCTGGAAATGGAATTGAAAACCGGCTCGGGTGGCCGGGGAGGTGGACCAATGAACAGAACCGACATGGAAAAATACAAAGCGATGCTGGAAGCCAAGCGGACCGAATTATCCGTGGGTCTCCGAAACCGGGAAGACATCGCTATCGAAAAAACACCGGACGCCTTGGATGAGGTGCAACTCGCGGGCGAGCGGGAACTCGCAATCCGCAACCTGGATCGCGAATCGAATCTCCTTCGCAATGTGAAGGGCGCGTTGGCGCGCGTCGCGGACGGAAGTTACGGCATCTGCCTGCATTGCGAAGAGGAGATTAAACCCAAGCGCCTGGATGCGGTGCCGTGGACAAAGTACTGCATCCGGTGCCAGGAAGCCTCGGATCGGCACGAATTCGAGGCGGACGCCGGCGAGACGCTCGAAGAGCTCCTGCAGCACGCGGCCTAGGTTCCGGCTAACGAAGGGCGCGAGAGAGATCTCGCGCCCTTCGTGTCTGAACGTGAGAACCTGGGCCTATGGAGTTCTTTCGCCGGGTCCCGGGGCCGCCGGCGCGGCTGGGTGTGTTTCCCGGTACGTTTAATCCCGTCACCGTGGCGCACCTGGCCCTCGCCAAAGCGGCCCTGGACTCGGTGGACGAAGTCTTGTTCGTGCTCCCGCGCGAGTTTCCTCACAAACGGTACTCGGGCGCGTCCTTCGAAGAGCGGGTCGAAATGCTTTGCGCCTCGCTCGCGGATGCGCCAGCCTTCTCGCTGGCGGCTCCCGCCGGAGGACTGTTCGCGGAAATTGCGGTGGAGTGCCGCCAGGCCTACGGCGAAGGCGTCCATCTCTCTTTCCTTTGCGGCCGCGACGCCGCCGAGCGGGTCGCCGACTGGGACTACGGGCAGCCCGACGCCTTCGCCGGGATGTTGCGGGATTTCGAAATCCTGGTCGCCTCCCGCGGCGGCGATTACCATCCCGCCCCGCACCTTCGGGCGAGGGTGCGCCGCCTGGAAATCGCGGCTGAGTTCCAAGGCGTCTCCGCCACCGAAGTCCGGCGCAGAATCGCGCTCGGCGAACCATGGGAACACATGGCGCCCGCCGCCGTTCGGGAAACCGTAAGGCGCATCTACCGTTTTTTGTAGTTCGGCTTCGGCTGCGCGGTGGTTTCCACCGTTACCGGCTCCGTCGGATTGTACAGCGGGAACACCACCAGATTGCTCAAGAATGCGTTCTGGGAGATCGTCAGGCTCGCTTGTAATTGCGTGGCAAGATTCGTCTCGATTTGCAGTAGCACCTCGTACACTCCGAACGTCCCGGGTACGCCCGAAACCTGGAGCACGTTGGCGCTGATGCCTTGGGTGATCGCGGACACAAAGTTCGCGGGAGCCGTAACCGTCATGTTGGCGGGGAACTGGACTCCGGTTTGATAGGCCGCGGCCGTGCCCGATCCCGCCGTTGGCAGACCAATCCCGGTCGCATAGATAACGACCGTCTCGCCCAATAGCGCCGGGTTTTCGGGCGTCACCTGGGTACCCGCCACGTTCGCGCAACACAGGTTATTGGTAAGCGCCGTCAGGATGAGCTGACCGCCGGTCGGCGAGATGGCGGGCAACGTGTTGACGGAGTACGGAATGCCATCGCCGTCCGGACCCTGAACCTTGGCCTGTAGAATGATGCGCGTGAACTCCGCCGTGGGAGTGGCCGTGACCTCCGGATCGCCCGCATTGATGAGCGCCACAAATGCGTCGCGGACTGTCGCCAGCGTGTCCGTGCTCTGCACCGTATAACTATACGTTCGGCCGTTGATGCTGACGGAGCCGTAATCGCCGCCGTTGATGGCCCCATCCACGGAAACCGCCCCATTCGCGTAGCTGAAACCATGGAACATCAGGGCCTTGGGCGGATTGGCGCCGCTCAAAGTCGTAAAGATCCCGGGATTCGCCGGGACGATCGATACCGCCACCGGCGCGGTCACCATCACCGAGCCGTCGCTGGCGACGGACCGCACGTACGCGTTGACGCTGGTGGTGTCCGACAGTTCCCACGGGATCTGAGCGTTGATCTGGGTGGGCGATACGTACAACAGGGGCGATTCAATGCCGTTGAAGTAGACCTCCGTCTCCGCCAATTTCCGCGGCAATTGGTCATGGCTCAGGTCGGCCTCCGCCGTAGCGTACGCCAGAACGGTTCCCGGGTTGGAGAAGATGGAAACCAGCGTCCCCGGCGCAATTTGCGAAGCGTCGCCTCCGCCCGCCAAATACTGGTTGTTGGGCGTAACCGTAATCTGTGCGCTTGTGGAAACCGTGGCAGCAATAGCAATGCCGTTCCCGTTCGGGCCCGGCGTCACGGCATAAACCAGGAGAAAGTCGTCCACATAGTCCGCCGCGGCCGTCACGAACTGGTCGCCGGCCCCGTTGTTGGCGGAATTGATCTGTTTGATGAACGCGTCCATCACGGTGTCCAACGTGTCCGACGCCAGCACGGTGTAGGTGTAGGTGTTCGTGGTGGTGGTTCCGGCGACGTCCAACGAAATGGTGATGGTGACGATGTCGCCCGCCTCGATGGCCCCGGTGAACGCAAACCAGTCGCGGGCGTTGATTTCGAAGCTCGCCCCATTGCGCACCCCCCCATACGGGATCGCTTCCTGCTCGATGGTATAAACCGTAATCCGCCGGTTGAACGGGTCGGCGACATAAAGGTTCGCGCCGTCCCACGCCAGCGACGTCGGGCAGTCCATCGAATCCGCGGCCGTGGTGGCCTGTCCGACAGTCGTTGGGCCCAGCTCGCCGGGGCCGATCTCTAAGTTCACGCCAATCTGGCCGATCACCTCGTCCGCCAAGGCCCCGTTCGTGGTGGGAATCTGGTTGTAGATCAGCACGCGGTCGTTGCCCCCGTCGGCCACGAACAGCCGGTTGCCGGCCGCCAGCGCGAAACGCGGGAAGTTCAGCGTGGCGTTGCAGACGTTGGGATAGACAGGGTTGTTGTTGATGTCGACGCCGTCGCTCACCTTGCAAAGTATCGGCGTTTCCAGGCACGAGGGACCTATCGGACTCTGGCTGCAAGCGAGGCTCGTGGTATCGATGTAATACGAGTTATTGGGGATCGAACTGACCAAGTCCGGCTGGCCGAGCGCCACATCCGCCGGCGCGCCGTTCGTGGTGGGAATTGTTTTCCAGATCAGGATCCGGTTGTTCGCCAGATCCGCCACGTAAAGCCTCTGCCCATCCGATGTCACGGAAACCGGATTGAGCATGTTGGTTGCACTGGCGGCGGTAGTCTGCTCGGTGATATTGATCTGCACGTAGGTGGTGAAATTCGGCTGGCCCAGCACCAGGTTGGCCGCCATGCCATTCGTCCACGGATAATTGTAGGCCAGCACCCGGTTGTTATACGAGTCGGCGACCCACAGAGTGTTGTTCTGAATCCAAACGCCTTGCGGCCCCAGCAGCGAATTGGCCGTGGGGATGTTGTTCGGCGGCACTACGTTGCTCGAAAAATCCGGCTGCCCCAGCACGATGTCGGCGGGAGTGTTATTGGTGGTGGGAATTCGGTTCCAGATCAGGACCCGGTTATGGTCCGTGTCGGCCACCGCCAGGTGCAATCCATCGGTAGCCACAGCCGTGGGCGTGCGCAGGTCGTTCGCCGTGCTGGTCTCGTTCAGGGTGGTGGTGGTGAAATTCGGCTGGCCTAGAACCACCGTTGCCTGTCCCACGCATACCGGGCACCCGGTGGTGTACGGCAGTTCGGCGGTGGGAGCGGGCAATTGGCTCGAGAGGTTCTGGAACAGGAGCACTCGGTTATTGACCGGCGTGGCCTGCATTTTGTTCGAGTCCGCCACGAACAGCGTGTCGTTCGCGTACGCGATGCCGTTGAGGGCTCCCAGAACCATGTCGCTCGAGTTCGGGTTCTGGGCGTCAAACGTAGGCTGGCCGATCACCAGCCTGGCCGCCTGTCCGGTAGCGAAATTCTGTGCGGCAGCCCCCGCCGCGAAGAGTAGGAAAACGGAAATACACTTCATGCGGAATATGGAAGATTGCGTCCCTATGGCCAATTTGATTCTCAATTATAGCAAGCGTCTACCGCTGCGCCGCGATGCCTTGGTGGCGCCTGCCGGTCACACCCGTGTGAGGGAACGGCACGCTTCGCCACCCCCGCCCTCCAATAGAGGCGCGGCAGGCGTGCAACTTACCGCAAGACTCGCTGCGCTGTTCATGGAACAATGCACGCGCCGTGCCAGCCAATCCGTGGTTTTTAGCGGATAATCGGATCGTGCGCGTCCTCGTCCTGTTTCTCGCGGCTCCCGCGCTGTTCGCGCAGACAGCCGAAACCCCTACGCCGGTGTTCACGCGCGAAGGAATCCTTCGCCCGGGAACCAACGCCGCCAATCGTCTGGCGCCGGGAAACGTCGTGGAACTCTACGGCCAGCATCTCGCGCCGGAGCCGTGGTGCGCGGAGAACAACACGCCCCCGGCACCCTACCCTGTTGAAGTTTGCGGCGTTCGGGTCATGGTGGGGACCACGCCGTCCGAGTTGCTGTTCGTCGGCCCCGGCCAGATCAATTTCAAGATTCCCGCCGACGCGCCTACCGCAGGTCCCGTGTCCATTCGGGTTTGCGTGCGCGGCGTGTGCGGCGCTCCCGTGGTGGTCGATCTCAATACCCGCACGGCGCTCCTCCGGCTGCGCGGAACCGCCGCCGTTCACATGCCGGCCTGGATTGACGTAGACGCCCCTCCGGAGTACGCGGTCAAGTATCCCTGCTCGGACACGCCCTGGAGTTTCGGCGGTTACCAGTTCGAGGTGCGCCGGAATGACCAACTGCTTTCGCCGGCGACGGCATGGAAAGACGCGATGGGTCATACCGTCATAGGCCCCTGCCGCGCCGTCGCGAAGCCATCCCCGCTCCCGCTTCATCTGCTCTACGATTTCGACCAGCCGGGCGTGTACTCGGTCCGATTCACGGCTTTCGAGCCGAGCAACCCCACGGCCCCGGCGTATCAATCGGATTGGACGGATATCACCGTGGCGCCCTTTGACGCCTCCCAGCGCGACCAATGGCTGCAATCCATGGCGGAGCAGGTCAAGTCCGCCCCACCCGAAACCCTGATCGCGAACGTCATCCCTTCCCTGCTGGCATGGCCGGACGAAAAGGCGCTCACGGTTCTCCTGCCGCTTCTTGCCCTGCCGGCGCCCGTGAGTACCAGCGACCAGATGGGTTACGCCGGACAATTTGCCCGGTACAGTCTGGCGGCATTTAGCGACCAAGTACTCCGCCAAGTCATTCCGCCCGACCGGATGCTCAGTCTTTGCCCGCCAAATGGCCGCTGCCGCGCCGAAAACTGAGCCGCCGGACCCACGAAAACTCATGAAAACCCTCGCAGATTCCGCGTGGGGCAGGATGGTATCCTGCGCGGCGATTGTCCGGGGTGCCCTCTGGGCCGCGCGCGGGCCGATTGGGGGTGCCCTCTGGGCCCGGCCCGCAGGTTGCCTTCCGGCCAACCTGCCCCACATCGGAGCTTCAGAGACACCACAATAGTATCCCTCCACCCACCCAAACTGGGTGCTTTACCCCTATTCGGACCCGGAAGACCATTGGAACTGTTGCAAGAATCTACAAATATTTCCTGCGAATGCTGCTATTTTGGACTTTAGGGCCGTTTGGAACCTGTTTTGCTGGATAAGGGCCAAGCGTTCCCTTGGAAAGGAGGGGCTTTGCGCCAGTTTCTGCGTGACTCGGGTCATCTCGTTCGCCCCGCTGTCGTCCTGATCGTGGGTATTGCCGCTTTCCTGCTGATCCGCACCGCTTTGATCCCAAAGGCCTTCGGCCAGTATGGCCATTATGACGCCGCGGCCCTCGACCGCATCCGCCAGCACCCCGTTTCTTTCGCCGGCCAGGACGCCTGCGTGATGTGCCACGATGACCAGGCCAAGGCCCGCGCCGCCGGCAAGCACGCCCATGTCTCCTGTGAAGCGTGCCATGGCCCGCAAGCCGCACACGCCAATGCCGACGACCCATCGGCCCACAAGCCAGCCTTACCCGATGTCGCCAATCTCTGCCGGCGCTGCCATGAAAAGGACGCCGCCAAGCCCAAGGACTTTCCGCAGGTGGTGACCGCCGAACATTCCGGCGGCGCGCTCTGTACCGCCTGCCATCAACCCCATAACCCGCATCTATGAGGAGCCAACCATGGAATTAAGCCGGCGAGATCTATTTGCGGCGGGCGGCAAGCTGCTCATCCTGGCCTCCGTGGGCGCCACCCTCGAGCAGATCACGGGCGCCGCTCCGCCCAGCGAAGCCTATAACGTGGCCGAGCACTGGTGGGGCATGCTCGTCGATATCGACAAGTGCATCGGCTGCGGCAACTGCGTGCGCGCCTGCTCCAAGGAAAACCAGGTTCCCCAGGGTTATTTCCGAACCTGGGTGGAGCGTTACCAGGTCGGCGAAGACCAGCAGCCGCACGTGGATTCGCCCAACGGCGATATCGACGGCTTCCCCGCCGACACGCGCACGGACGTGAAGAGCTTCTTCGTGCCCAAGCTCTGCAATCAGTGCGCCGAATCGCCTTGCGTGCAGGTCTGCCCGGTGGGCGCCACTTTCGTCAGTCCCGATGGCGTCGTCCTGGTGGACATGGACTACTGCCTGGGCTGCCGCTACTGCATCCAGGCCTGCCCTTACGGCTGCCGTTATCTGCATCCCGAGACGAATACCGCCGACAAGTGTACGCTCTGCTACCACCGCATCACCCAGGGGTTGACCACGGCTTGCTGCGAAGCCTGCCCTACCGGCGCCCGGCAGTTGGTGGACTTCAAGAATCCCAAGGACCCGGTCCACGAATACATGCGAAACAACAAGGTGCAGATCCTCAAGCCGTACATGGCGACCGGCGCCAAAGTCTATTACAAGGACCTCGACGGATCGGTGCGTTAGGAGCGAAGCATGATGATTCCCGGCGTTGAAGGCTTCATGTACCCGAACGAGGTAGAGCTGCAATGGGGCTTGCTCATCGTGATCTACCCGTACATCACCGGCTTGGTGGCCGGCGCGTTCATTCTGGCCTCGCTCGA
>PLGA01000089.1:18913-26178 GCA_003139735.1 Bryobacterales bacterium
GAAATCTGGCTCGAATTCCGCGCCGACATCGTGCGCATGGCGCAAACCAACAGCGGTTGGAAGCGCCTGATCTACAAAGCCCTCACTCTCGGGTCCATGAACGTCAGCCCGGCCGCGCGCCGGATCGACGAAAAGGTAGGTTATGCCGTCACCGTAATCGGCGTTCCGTCCGCGTTCCTGCTCCACGGCTACGTGGGTTTCATCTTCGGCTCCGTAAAAGCCAACCCGTGGTGGTCCAGCCCTTTGATGCCCGTCGTGTTTCTGTTTTCCGCGATGGTCTCCGGCATCGCCGGCGTCCTGGTCCTCTACATGGCCGCCATGAAGATCAAGAAGATGCCCATCGACATGCCCTGCGTGGACACCATCGCCAAGTACCTCTTCTACACCTTCATCATCGACTTTTCGCTGGAGATGCTCGACCTCGTGCACCGCACCTACGAATCCGACGAGTCGTTTCGCAGTCTCGATTTCATGGTGCACACGCGCCTGTGGTGGTCGCAGGTGGTCCTTCAGATCTTTATCTGCACGCTCGTGCCGCTGGCGCTGCTGGCTCTCACCCAGTTGGTCAGGATCGTGCCGGCCATGCGCCGGGCGATGTATCTGGTCACGGGCCTGCTGGTGATGATCGGCATCTTCGCCATGCGCTGGAANNGTGATCGGCGGGCAACTGTTCTCGAAGAGCTTCCTGGGGTACACCAGCTTTAAATTGGAGTTCGCCGCGCGGGAAGGGCTGCTCATGGGCATCGGCCTGATGATTTTGCCGTTTGTGATTTTCGTGGTCCTGGTAAAGCTCCTGCCGCCGTGGCCGGAGCGCAAAACCACCGAAGCCTTGGGCGATTAGCTCAAGCATTCTGTGTGCAGTTGGTGGGGCAGGCGATTCGCCTGCCATCGCCGCCGTCCCGCGTAGCGGGACGCGGCGAGCTTCGCCGAAGGAGGTTGCCGTGCCGCAGCCCGAACCGGCGGCCGCTCCCGATTGGAGCGGTCTGCAGCGCGAGGTGCGCGACCTGGCTCTCCGCATCGCGCAAATCGAGCGCCAACTGGAAATCCCCGCGGTAGCCGGGCACGCCCAACTTCCGCCTCCTGAAGCGTCCATTCCGCGCTCTCACGACGCCAGTCTCGACGAAATCGCGCCCGCCTCCGTCTTGCCCCTTGCCGGCCGCGCCCTGCTCGGTCTTGCCGGAGCTTACCTATTACGCGCCCTCACCGAATCGGCGGTACTTTCCTCAGGCGCAGGCGTCGCCGCGGGGATCCTCTACGCCGTTCTTTGGCTGGTCTGGGCCGCGCGCACCCCCGCCGATCGCCGCCTGGAAACCGCCATCCACAGCGTGACCTCCGTGCTGGTGCTGTGTCCCCTCCTCTGGGAAGCCACCCTGCGCTTTCACGTAATCTCCACCTGGACCGCCGGAGCCATCCTTCTCTCCTTTACCGTCTTCGCTCTGGCCATCTCCTGGCGCAAGAGCCTGCTGGTGGTCGCTACCGTTGCCATGCTGGCGGGCTTGGGCACGGCCGCGGCGATGCTGCTCGCCACCCACGACGTCCTGCCGTTTACCTTCGTCTTCCTGGGCGCGGCCGCCGCCGTGGAAGTCTCCGCCTGCCTCGACCACTGGCTCAGCGAGCGCTGGCTGGCCGCCACCGCGGCGGATCTCTCGGTGCTGCTGGCCACCTGGCTGGTCACCAATGCGCGCGGGCTGCCGCAATCTTACGCCCCCATCCCGCAGAACTGGCTGCTGGTGGCGCAGGCTGCCCTGCTTGCCATTTATCTTTCGAGCACCATCGTGCGCACCTTGCTGCGCGGCTTCACCTTCACCGGATTCGAAACGGCGCAGTGCGCGCTGGCGTTTCTGATCGGCGTCGGTGGAGGCCTGAGTCTCTCGAAGGAGGCTCCCGCCATCGCCGCCCTGGCGCTGGCCTGCGCCGCCGCCTGCTACCTGGTCGCCTTCGGCCGCCTGGACCACAACCGCACGCGCGGCCGCAACTTCTACACCTACTCCACCTTCGGTCTGCTCTTGGCGCTGACCGGCACGCGCATCCTGCTCTCCGCGACGGCCGCCGCCGTAATGTGGGCCGTCCTGGCCGTGGCCTGCCTATGGGCGGGCGGCTTTTTAGGGCGACTGACCCTTCAGGTGCACGGAGGCATTTACCTGGCCCTCGCGCTGGCGTATTCCGCATTGCCGAGCGCCGGCGCGTTCCTGCTGGGCGCCGAAGTCGCCGCCCGGAACCAATCCGCGCTCTGGGCCGGCGCGGCGCTGGCCGCCTTGTGCTACCTCCTGGCCACCCGTTATGCGGCTTCGCGCGATGGCCGCACGGTGCGCCTCAACCGCATGGCCATCGCCGCCATGCTGGCATGGTTGGCGGCGGGCGCTCTGGCGGGGGCGCTCGTGGCCGGCTATCATGCCGCGCTCGGTCCGGCTGCCAGTCACGCCTACTGCGCCACCATGCGCACCGGAGTGTTGACCGCCTCCAGCCTGCTGCTCGCCTGGGTGGGCGCGCGCCGCAACAATTGGGAGCTTGGGCGTTTGGCCTACCCCATGATGGCGCTCGGCGCCTACCGCCTCCTGGCGGAGGACATGCACCAGGAGCGCAAGGCCGCTTTGTTCCTCTCTCTGCTGGTCTACGGCGCCGCCCTCACCGCCCTTCCGCGCCTGAATCGAACCGCAGCCGCGAAGACCGCCTGAAGCGCAGCCTCCGCACCCGACCGGGGTTAGCGCCTTCCTCCGCTCCCTCTGCGCGCGAACCCCGGAAACACCACGAACCCGACCTGCAATTCGAACCCTTTTTACTCTTCTCCGCGTCTCTGCGTCTCCGCGTCAAAGTTCTCTCCCCCGTCAACGCGCGTCCCCCGATCCATCGCATAGAATGGGGAGTTATATGACGCGCCTGTCCTCGACGCTCGTCCTCCTCGCCGCGGTCTCCGCCTTCGCCGCATCGCCCGACACGCTTTGGTACCGGCAGCCCGCCGCGTCCTGGAACGAAGCCCTGCCCATCGGCAACGGCCGGCTCGGAGCCATGGTCTTCGGCGGCGCTCCCTCCGAACGCATCCAGCTCAATGAGGATACCGTTTGGGCCGGCGAACCCCGCGACCGCAACAATCCCGCCGGCGCCGCCGCCGTTCCCGAAGTGCGGCGCCTGCTCCTGGAAGGCAAGTTCACCGAAGCCGACGCCCTCGCGGATAAGGACATCATCTCCATCCCGCGGCGCCTGCCGATGTATCAAACGCTCGGCGATCTCAATATCCGCTTCACCGGCCAGGACGCCGCGCCCACCGAATACACCCGCCAGCTCGATATCGGCCGCGCCGTGGCGCGCGTCACCTACCGCTCCGGCGGCGCCACTTTCACCCGCGAAATTTTCTCCTCCGCGCCGGACCAGGTCATCGTCATCCGCCTCACCTGCGACCAGCCCAATCGTATTTCCTTCTCCGCAACGCTCGCGCGCCCAAGCGACGCCACCACCACCGCCGCCGCTCCGGACCGCCTGGCGATGGATGGCGAGGCCATCGCCCACGATGCCGCCCACGCCGACGAGCGCAAGGTCGGCGTGAAGTTCCACGCCGTCCTGCTGGCCCTCGCCTCCGGCGGCCAGACCCGAACCGAAGGCGCCAACCTGACAGTCGCCAACGCCAATTCGGTGACGCTGTTTCTCGCCGCCGCGACGAATTTCCGCTCCAAAGATCCCGCCGCCCAATGCGACGCCGAACTGAAGGCCGCGTCCTCCAAGCCGTACGACCGTCTGCTTGCGGCGCACGTCGCGGATTACCAGAAGTTCTTTCAACGCGTGGCGTTCACGCTGGCCGGCGCGGCCCCGGACCTGCCCACCGATGAGCGCCTGAAGCGCGTGCAGGCGGGCGCCGACGATCCCCAACTCGCCACCCTCTACTTCCAGTTCGGCCGCTACCTATTGATTTCGTGCAGCCGTCCGGGCGGCATGGCAGCCACGCTGCAAGGCCTTTGGAACGAATCGCTAGCCCCGCCATGGGACAGCAAGTACACCATCAACATCAATACCGAGATGAACTACTGGCCGGCNNGCCGGCCGCGTCACGGCGCAGAAACTCTACGGCGCGCACGGCTTCGTCATCCACCACAACACCGATATCTGGGGCGACGCCGTACCCATCGATGGCGTCGGCTCCGGCATCTGGCCCATGGGCGGCGCCTGGTTGAGCCTGGATTTCTGGGTGCATTACGATTTCACGCGCGACCGCGATTTCCTTGCCAGGCGCGCCTATCCCGTCATGAAGGAAGCCGCCGAGTTCCTGCTCGATTACATGGTCGATGACGGCCACGGCCATCTGGTCACCGGCCCGTCCATTTCCCCCGAGAATTCCTTCCGCGGTCCCGACGGCAAATCTCACAAGCTCGCCATGGCCCCTTACATGGATACCGAAATTACGCGCGCCTTGTTCACGCGTGTGATTGACGCCGGCCGGATATTGGGCATCGATGCCGGGTTCGGCAAGCAGGTGGCCGCCGCGCGCGATCGATTGATGCCCTTCCGCACCGGCAAGTACGGCCAGTTGCAGGAATGGCTCGAGGATTACGACGAACCCGAGCCCGGTCACCGCCNNACCTTGCGCGGCACGCCCGCGCTTGCCCAGGCCGCGCGCGTGACGCTCGAGAGGCGCCTGGCCGCCGGCGGCGGCGGGACCGGCTGGAGCCGCGCCTGGATCGTCAACTTCTGGGACCGTCTGGAAGATGGGGAGGCCGCCTACCAGAACTTGCAGGCGCTGTTCGCGAAATCCACGCTGCCCAATATGTTCGACACGCACCCGCCATTTCAGATCGATGGAAACTTCGGCGGGACGTCGGGCATCGCGGAAATGTTGTTGCAAAGCCAGAATGGAGAAATCGCCCTGCTGCCGGCCCTGCCCAAGGCTTGGCCCGAGGGTTCCATCACGGGTTTGCGCGCGCGCGGCGCCGTGGGAGTGGATATTGCGGNNCCGCCGTCGCATCGGCCGGCAAGCCCGTACCCTTTACCACGACCGACGGCGACGCCGCCCTGAAGCTCGCCCCCGGCCATACTTACGAGGTGAGCTTTCAATAAGAGCCGAAAACGAATTGGCCACAGATGAACACAGANNTCTTAAAGCTCTTAAAGCTCTTAGAGTCTTTCTTATCCGTGTTCATCCGTGTTCATCTGTGGCCATTTCCTCTTCATTATTGTTGAGACGTTTGCCCACGCCTCGGCACAATAATACTGGCCACGAATGCAAGAAGATTCCTTGACTGAGCGCATCCTCGGCGCTGTCTTCGAAGTCTCCAATACCCTGGGCGCGGGTTTCCTGGAGAAGGTGTACGAACGCGCCCTATTATTTGAGCTTAGGCTCCGCGGCATCGGGGCAGTCGCTCAGGCTTCTTTCCCGGTGAGCTACAAGGGCAGGTGCGTGGGAGAGTATTTTGCCGATATCCTTGTCGAGAACGCCGTCGTCATTGAGCTGAAATGCGTCGAACGGCTGGCCAGCGAGCACATGGCGCAGTGCCTGAATCACCTGCGCGCCTCCGGCATGGAAGTGTGCCTCCTCATCAATTTCCAAAAGCCGAGCGTGGAGTGGAAGCGCATCGTCGGTTCCCCCCAGCCGTTTCCGGGGGTCGCTAAACAAACGGTTTTGGCCACAGATGAACACGGATGAACACAGATAATACAAAAACCCATCTATTCTCTTGATTTTCTTATCCGTGTTCATCCGTGTTCATCCGCGGCCATTCCTCTTTCTTGCCCAGACGCACCGCCCAACTGCTGGCATAATGAAACCGGAGGCTTGAAATGGCTGCCCTCACCCCGACCGCGCCCATATCGCTCGCAAACGAAAAGAACCCCTGGCTGGCCGCCGCCGCCCGTTTCGACGAGGCCGCCATGCGCCTCAACCTCGACGACGGCATGCAAAAGGTCTTGCGCACTCCGGCTCGCGAGATATGCGTGAACATCCCCGTTCAGCTTGACGACGGACGCCTGGAAGTCTTCACCGGCTACCGCGTCCAGCATTCCATAGCCCGCGGCCCGGCCAAGGGCGGCATACGCTTCGCTCCCGACGTCACCCTGGACGAAGTGCGCGCGCTGGCCTCCTGGATGACCTGGAAATGCGCCGTCGTGAACATCCCCTTCGGCGGCGCAAAAGGCGGCGTCGTCTGCGACCCCCACGTGCTTTCCGACGCCGAACTGGAGAAGCTGACGCGCCGCTATACGGCCGAGATCTTCGATTTCATCGGGCCGGAGCGCGACGTGCCCGCGCCCGACGTCAACACCAACGAAAAGGTCATGGCGTGGATGATGGATACCTATTCCATGCACGCGCGCCACACCGTCACCGCCATAGTCACGGGGAAACCCATGTGCTTAGGAGGTTCGCGCGGGCGTCCGGAAGCCACCGGCCGCGGCTGCATGATGGTCACCCTGAAGGCGCTCGAAAAGTTCGGCCTCCAGCCCGCCAACGCCAGGGTGGTGATTCAGGGCTTCGGAAACGTCGGCGGAATGGCCGCCACGCTGATGGCCGCCAGGGGATTCAAAATCGTGTCCATCGTCGAGTACGATGGCGCCGTCTACAACCCCAACGGCCTTGACATCGCCGCGCTTCAGCGGCATCGCCTCGAAACCGGCTCCATCACCGGGTTTTCCGAAGCCGAGGATATGGATCGCAACGAGGCCATGTTCCTCCCGTGCGACGTTCTGCTGCCCGCCGCCACGGAGAACGTCGTCACGTCGCAAAACGCCGCCCGCTTGCGCTGCAAGATCCTGTGCGAAGGCGCCAACGGCCCCACCACCCCGCTGGCCGACGTCATCCTGGAGGACAACAAGGTCTTCGTGATCCCCGACATCCTGGCCAACGCCGGCGGCGTGACGGTGTCGTACTTCGAGTGGGTGCAGGACCGCCAGGGTTTCTTCTGGAACGAGCAACTGGTGAACGACCGCCTCGAAGAGATCATGGTGGAGAGCTTCGACGCGATCGTTGCCTACGCCGATAAGCACGGCGTCAACAATCGCATCGCGGCCTATATGGTGGCCCTCGACCGCGTCGCCGCCGCCATCAAGCTGAGAGGAATCTACGCGTGAAGCGCTCTGTAGGGGTCGGGCATGCCCGACCCACCCGCGGCCGCCATGTCCTCTGACGCCTCCACGCCGCTGATGCGGCAGTACAACAGCATCAAGCAACAGGCGCCCAACGCCCTGCTGATGTTCCGCCTGGGCGATTTCTACGAGCTGTTCTTCGAGGACGCCGTTACCGCCGCCCGCGAACTCGAAATCACGCTCACCTCCCGCAACAAGGAAAA
>PLGA01000587.1 GCA_003139735.1 Bryobacterales bacterium
GTCCTCCAATATGCATGTCGGTAACGTCCTCGCGTCCGTACTTTAAGGCTCGGAAGTGATCACGGCCTCTCCCGCCTTCAATCCTGGCGCCGTGGCGCGGACGGTGATCTGCCCCGCCCCGGCAGCCGAGCGCACCTCCGCTACCGCCTTGCCGTGGTATAACTTCACCTGGCTCGCGGTTACCGGGTCGACGTTGCTGAGATCCGCGTTGCCCACCCCGATGAGCCGTCCGGCCCCCGCCACCTCGAAAGCCACCGTCCCGGCGGCATCCGCTATCGGGTTGCCATTCTGGTCCACCACCCGCACCTCTATGGTCGATACCTGCCTGCCGGCGTTCTTGAGAGCCTTCAAGTCCGGAACCAGCTCGACCCTGTCCGGCTGGCCGATGGTTTTCAGTTGGAAGCGCGCGGCGACCGCCCCGGCTTTCTTGCCCACCATTTCCACGGTCCCGGCCTCGTTCGGAACCGCCCAAACCATCGCCGGCAAGAGGCGGTCGGCGATTGGCTTCTCACCCAGGGACTTGCCGTTCAGCAGCAACTCCACCGAGTCGCAGTTCGTGTAAATCTCGACCGGAATATTCTTTCGCGGGTCGCCCGTCCAGCCCCAGCGCTCCGCCAGCGAGTTTCGGCCCAGGTTCCTGGGCCACTGCGCCATGCGCGATTCATCGGCCCCCGCGCCCCACGCAGCGGCATAAATCATGGGCTTCTCGCTCCACAGAGCCTGGCGGAAATACGCGTCCGTCTTCCAGAATCCCTGCAGATCGATCAGCCCCGCCGAGGACCCGTGCGAGGGATAGCGGCCCGCTTCGCCCAGATAATCCATGCCGGTCCACAGGAACTGCCCCCCCACGTAGTCGTTCGTCGCGACCGGCCGCCACTGCTCCAGGCCGCGGCTGTTCTCGCTGCCGTAAATCACGCGCGTGGGATACGCCTTATGGTCGCGCTCGTAGAACTGCTCCAGGTAGTTATATCCCACCACGTCCAGCATGCTCGCCACGCCGGTGGCGTTGGAGGTATTGATATCCGCCAGAGCCATGGTCACGGGACGCGTGTCGTCGAACCGCTTCACGGCCGCGATCAACTGGCGCTCAATGGGCGGCATCAGGTCGGCCGAGAGCGGCTTCGTCTTGACGGAATCCGGCGGAACCGAGCTATCCACCCTGCCGCCCGCGTGAACGAAGGGGTCGTTGGGGTAGTCGATTTCGTTGCCGATGCTCCACATCACGATCGAGGCGTGGTTGCGATCGCGCAACACCATGTCCTGGGCGTCGCGGACGTTCCACTCTTCGAAGATTTCGTTGTAGCCGCGGCGCGCCACCGGCCCGTTATTCCGGCCTTCCGCCCACTTGCGCTTGCCGCCGATCCACTCGTCAAAGGCTTCGTCCATCACCAGGAAACCCATGCGGTCGCACAGGTCGTAAAGCTCCGGCGCCATCGGGTTGTGCGAGCAGCGTATGGCGTTCACTCCGATTTCCTTGAAGCTCGTGAGCCGCCGCTCCAGCGCTTCCTCGAAGAAGGCCGCTCCCAAAGCGCCCAAATCGTGATGAATGCAGACGCCCTTCATTTTGATCGGCTGGCCATTCAAAACCAGACCCTTATCCGCGCTGAAGTAGATGCTGCGAATGCCAAACGTCGTCCGCTGCTCATCCACCACCTTGCCGTCCAAAAGGACCCGGCTGACCGCCGTGTACAAATGAGGCTGGTTGGGCGACCACAGGCTCGGGCGCGAAACCGCAACTTGTTGGGCGTAGGTCTGGTCCTTGCCGGCCGCCACCGTTTCTTCCTCTTTCGCGGTCCCGGCCTCCTGACCCCTCTCGTCCAGGATGGTCGTGACCACGCTGGCCACCGCTTCGGCCGGCGCTTCGTTCATCAGCCGCGTCTCGACCGACACCAGCGCCTGCGCCTCCGTGACCACCGGCGAGGTGACATATGCCCCCCACGGCGCGATATGCACCGGCCCGGTTACGTTGAGCCACACATGGCGATAAATCCCCGACCCGGGATAGAATCGCGAGTCGGCCAGTACGCTGTGGTCCACGCGCACGGCCAGGACGTTGGACTGCGCGCCGAAACGAAGGTGCGGCGTCAGGTCGAACTCGAAGGTGGTATAACCGTAGGGCCTCGATCCCAGGCGCGCCCCGTTAATCCAGACGACGCTGTCGCGATACACGCCGTCAAACCGTATGGAGACTTTCCGTCCGCGCATCGATGCCGGAAGCTCGAACGTCTTCCGGTACCAGGCGATTCCGCCCGGCAAATAGGCCGTGCCGCTGGCGTTCGTCTGGCTGTAAGGCCCTTCGATGGACCAATCGTGCGGCAGGTCCACTTGCCGCCAGCTCTTGTCGGCCAGCTCGGGCGCTTGCCCCTGCGCAATGTCTCCCAAATGAAATCGCCACCCGTTGTCAAAGAGCTGTTGCTCGCGCGGCGCGGCCGCGGAAGCCTGCGCGTTGGCGGGCTGCGCCGCCGCGGCCAGCAGGAACGTAACGGCCATCGCGCCGTTTTTCAACCACGTTGCCATGGAGAACCTCCTTCGCTTCGAAAGAATTAGTCTAGCCGCTATAGGGGTCCAGGGGAAGAGGTAGTTCGGTGGGTTGGCGGGTGAACTCTATCGGCGGGACGGTGGGACCGCCCGCCTTCGAGGAACGGGTCCGAGCGGTATAGTTGTCTCTGTAGCGCCCCACGTCGGTAACGACGCGCCTTCCCGCCAGGCCAGGACGAAAACATAACTGCAAGGTCGCTCTCCCGGCGCAGTTCCGAGTACGCTCGCGCTAGCTGGCCTTGAGCAGACAGAGGCGCCGGGCAGCGCGGCGCGCCTTCAAACGCTCATTGGCCTTTTTCTGCTTTTCCGCGGAAACGACCGTCTGGCAGGCGTCGCACCGCTTGCGTATCCGCGACCGCGTGACGAATTCGGCGCCGCACCGGCGGCACTGCTTCGTCATGGTTTCCTCAAGCGGGAGAATCCCCGGCTTCTTAGGCAACAAATGCGAATAATGGAAGTCGCAGTGGTTCATTACACATACCTTTCGTAGTCTGCCGGCAGTTCGTGGCAAGTGCGGAACGTACGGATTGGGTGCTATTGCGCAGGGACTTTACCCCATGCCCAAAAATTCCACACCCACCGCGTGTACGGTCCCCTGTCACGGCGATCGGAGTGGCTACTCTCATCTGACTCTCTGATAAGGACTTCCACGCGCGATGACGCCGATGGTCCAAGCACTGGAAGGCTGGTTCCTTGACAGAACTGTCATGCTTAGTACAATTATCAGCACTTTATCATCCGAAATCAAGTTGCATTTAAGGGCAGGGGGTGGTATGGCTGCTCGGCGCCCAGCAATTCCCACCTCAAGTGATTGATATAGAAGACGAGAATCGCATCCGGAAAAACGGTCCTGAACTTCTCGTAAACGCGATCCTCCCAGCCCTCCGTAAAATAGGGCTTCGGATCCATATTCTTGGCGAAAAAGCCGTTCTCATTAGGCACGCCCTGGAAATCCAGCACGGCGATAATTAGGTCCAAATGCGACACGAGCAGGGCCTGCGCAAGCTCCTTGGCGAACTCCTCGTCCTTTTCGGAAATTCGGGTCCAAAAACGCGGAATGGCCTTTCGCAGCGACTCCGTATTGACTTTCGCCAGGTGCGCCCGAACCTTGAAGCCTTCATAGATCTGGTAGGTTTTCAGCTTGCCGATGGATATGCCATGTACCATGCGCTCGAACGCGTCTTGGCCCAGGTCCAGGTAGATTTCCGAGAGCTGCATCTCAAGTCAGCGTATCACGTGCGGGATGGCGCCAGGAGCTTGAGGTCCGGTTCTCGGCGAGCCGAATACTCGGACGCGGAGACGCAGAGACGCGGAGGAACACAAGGCTGGGCATGTGTCTCAGATCCCTCTGCCGCGCGAACCTCGGGAAGAGAGCAAAACTCGACCTGCACGCGAACACCCCTACTAGCGGTAGTTTACTGAATAC
>PLGA01000074.1 GCA_003139735.1 Bryobacterales bacterium
CTATTTTCTCACCGCCGTGCTGGCGCCGCTGGCCGTGTTGTGGCTCAGGGGCGCCACGTGGAGCTTTAGCCCAGGCGGGGTCGCCTGGTCATTGCTGGCCGGAGTCGTGGGCGCGGTCGGAGCGTTCGGCGTGCTGCTGGCGTTTGGCGCGAAAGGGACCCCGGCAGTCGTCATGTCCATCGTGTTCGCGGGGGCGCCCGTCTTGAACGCGATCTATTCCCTGGTAATGCACCCTCCGGCAGGGGGCTGGCTAAAGCTGCCCTGGCCGTTTGTGCTGGGCATTGTGCTGGCGGCTATCGGCGGATGTTTGGTGTCGCTCTATAAGCCGGCGCCGGGTGCGCCCTCAACCAAGCCGGCCATCACCGCATCTGCCGAATCGCTCAGAGGCGCCGCCGCAGGGCAAACGCTGGAGCCGAGGTTGCAACGTTGAAAGGCTAATATGTTGACTGAGACGACCGGCTCGATTCACCCGCCAGGCGAAACGCCGCGCGGCGTTGGGCGACCATCCCGGCCCGGAGGTCCGCTTGCTGGCGTCTTTCCGACGCGGGAGGAGATTGAGCAGGTGCAGTTGCGCAAGCTGCGGTCCTTGTTGGATGCAATTCTCCCCTCGAATCCCTTTTACGCCCGCAAGCTGGCCGCCTGCGGACCAGCCCTGGCGCCCGCCAGCCTGGACGAGTATAAGCGCATCATTCCGATTACCACACGACATGATCTGGTCCGCGACCGTTTGGCCAACCCGCCTTACGGGACGAATCTGACCTTTCCCCTCGAAGCCTACGTGCGTTGCCATCAAACCAGCGGCACCACGACCGTGCCGATCCGCTGGCTGGACACCGCGGAGAGTTGGAACCACATCGTGGACAATTGGGTGCAGATTCTCGGCGCGGCCGGCGTCACCCGGCTGGACCGTTTCTTCTTCGCCTTTTCTTTCGGGCCATTCCTCGGCTTTTGGTCCGCGCTGGACGCGGTGCAACGGCTGGGCTGTTTCTGTTTCCCGGGCGGGTCCATGTCGAGCATGGGACGGCTCCAAGCCATGCTGGACAATGGCATCACCGCGCTCTGCTGTACGCCGACTTATGCGCAGCACCTAGGCGAAGTGGCCCGGGAAGAGCGAGGAGACCTGGCCCGCAGCCGGCTGCGCCGCGGGCTGGCCATCCGCCTCGGTAAAGTCGCGGCCGGCCACCATGCGCGCGCCCAGCAGACGGAAAAAGTTGAAAGGTACGGCGCCAAAGTGAATCTGCTCGCTGGTGCCGTCGTCCCGTTCCAGCACGCCGCGCTCGGTAAACACCNNCGCCAGCACCAGCCGCTCGGGATTCTGGTACGGCAGCGGCTGGAGCAGCACCGCGTGGGTTACGCTGAAAATCGCAGCGGCGGCGCCGATCCCCAAGGCGATCGTCGCCACCGCGGTAATGGTGAACACCGGGCTCTTGCGTAGCGTGCGCGCCGCGTAAGCCAGATCCACGAAAATTGCCATAGCGTCTCCCCTCTTTTCCCCTCTTTGCTGCCCCTGGTTTGCGGTCTGTGCTACCGGCTGAGCCGGACCACGGTTTCCAGGTGATACGTCTGTGGAAACAAATCCACCAAAGTCATGCGATCGATGGTATAACCGCCGGCCGTCAGTCCGGCCAGGTCCCGCGCCAATGTAGACGGATCGCAAGAGACAATGGTTAGGCTCGGCGGCGCGAGTTCCAGCAGCCGCCGCACCACGGTCTTGCCCAGGCCGGCGCGGGGAGGGTCCAGCAGCACGAAATCGGGCGCGGTTTCGAGATTGGTCAGGTAGGATTCCACGCTGGCCTGCTCGGCGGTCACATTCGAGATTCCGGCGCGTTCGGCGTTGAATTTTAGATCGCGCACCGCCGGCCCGCCACCCTCCACCGCGACCACCCGTTCGAACCGCCGCGCCAGCGACAGCGTGAACAAGCCTACCCCGGCGTACAAATCGAGCGCCGCCGAGCCCGCCATTCCATCCGCCGCGCCGTCTCCCAGCGCGGTTTCCACTAAGCCATCGATCAGAAACCGGTTTACCTGGAAGAACGAATGGCGGCTCACCCGAAAGCGGCCCTGGTAATCCAGCGCGCCATCGGCCAGGCCAGGAATGCGTTCACCGCACCACTCGAAAAACCGGCGGGAGACCGGCCGCGCAGTTTCGAGTACGTTCAACTGCACCCGTTCCTCATCGGTAAAGACTTCGAGCGTCTCCAGGAAGTTCGGCCAACGGCGGTCGCCGGCCATCTCGGCCAAGGCAGCGACAATCCGGTTCAGCCTGGGCGATGCGACAGGGCAGCGTTCGATGGCGCAGAGGCGATGCGATCGCGCCTCGCGGTATCCCAACGCGCTGCCGTCCAGGTGTAACTGGACGCGGTTGCGATAGCCGAACGGCTCGCTCATCAGCAGGCCAATCTCGGCCGGCGGCGCAATCTTGCCCACGCGCTCGATGACTTCGGTCAAGATGGCGCGCTTGGCCGCGAGTTGTACGGGGTAGGGGAGGTGCTGGTAATGGCAACCGCCGCAGCGGCCGAAATACGGGCATTCCGCCGCCACGCGCTCCGGCGCCGGATCGAGCACCGCGAGCGTCCGGGCGTGGATCAGCCCCGGCTTTTCCCGCTCGGCCGCCGCGCTTATGCGCTCGCCCGGCAGCGCGAATGGCGTCAGCGTCACCTGCCCATTGAGGCGCGCCAGTGCGTCGCCGCCGTAGACCAGCTTCTCCACTGTCACTTCGAAATTGCTTACGATAGAAGTTCACCCCGCTTCTTACCATGAGAACACGAGTCTT
>PLGA01000303.1 GCA_003139735.1 Bryobacterales bacterium
TGCGTGCCGCGTCGAGTCTCTACTCGACGCCTCCGCACCTCGCAGTAGTTAGTGGTCAGTGGCCGGAAGCTAGCAGTTAGGAGTTACATTGGAATGCCCAAGTCGATCAGTATAGAACCGGAACAGGTATTTGCCAAAGGGACGATCCATCTGTCCGACATTCAGGTGAATGCTTATGAGCGCACGGCGGAGGAAGAACGGGCGAGCTAGTCTCGCGAAGACTTCCTGGCCATCTGGCAGGACATGTGCGCGATTCGGCAATTCGAAACCATTCTGAATGAAATTAAGATCAAGGGAGCGTTTCAGGGCGTGGCTTATAATCACGCCGGCCCGGCGCACCTGTCGATCGGACAGGAGGCGGCCGCCGTCGGCATGGCGTTCTCGCTGACTTCCGACGACCATATTTACGGCTCGCACCGCAGCCACGGCGAGATCCTGGCGAAAGGGTTTTCGGCCATCCGGCACTGGAGCGACGCGGCCCTGCTGGAGCTGATGAAATCCTACCGCGACGGCGCCCTGCTGGGCCCGGTCGAGAAGGGATACCAGGGGAGCGTGAAGGGCCTGGCGCTGCGCTTCTTCGTCTACGGCGCCTATAGCGAGATTTTCGCGCGGGAGACCGGGTTCAACCGCGGCCTGGGCGGCTCCATGCACGCCTTCTTCACCCCGTTCGGCATCTATCCGAACAACGCCATCGTGGGCGGTTCCGGATCGATCGCCCCCGGCGCGGCCCTCTACAAGCGAGTCAACCGCAAGCCGGGGATCGTGGTATGCAACATCGGCGACGCCTCGTTCGCCTGCGGCCCGGTGTGGGAAGGCATCACGTTCTCCGCCATGGATCAATACCGCAAGCTGTGGGACGCCTCGCTGGGCGGGGGACTGCCGATCGTTTTCAACTGCATGAACAACTTTTATGGCATGGGCGGGCAGCCGATGGGCGAGACCATGGGAGTGCAGTTTATCGCCCGCATCGGCGCCGGCGTCAACCCGGACCAGATGCACGCCGAGCGCGTCAACGGCTACGATCCGCTGCCGGTAATCGACGCCTTCCGGCGCAAACGGCGGGTGATCGAGGAAGGCCGCGGGCCGGTGCTGCTGGACACGGTCACCTACCGGATCAGCGGCCACTCGCCCTCCGACGCTTCCAGTTACCGCTCCAAAGAAGAGATCGAGCACTGGCGGCATGCCGATTCCATCCACGCCTTCCACGACAAACTGCTGGCCAACGGGACGGCCGGCGAAGACGCCCTGGCCGGCGCCCGCGAGAGTGTCGAGAGCGCGATATTCGAAATGTTCAAGCTGGCGGCCGATCTCGGAGCCAGCCCGCGCGTGGGCCCCGCTTCCGAACTGGTCGGCTCGGTGATGTTCTCCAACCGCAAGATCGAGAAGTTCGGCCAACAGGCGCCCGAGTTTCTCCAGGACCTGGCGCAGAACCCCCGCGTGCAGCAGATCAAGGGGAAGGTCCGCACCGCCGTGCAGGACGGCAAACCGGTTCCCAAGATGAAGATGTACAACATCCGGGACGGCATCTTCGAAGCGCTGCTGTACCGCTTCGCCATCGATCCCACCATGGTGGCCTTCGGGGAGGAGAACCGCGACTGGGGCGGCGCCTTCGCCGTCTACCGCGGCCTGACCGAGGCGCTGCCCTACCACCGGCTCTTCAACAGTCCGATTTCCGAAGCCGGCATCGTGGGCGCGGCCGTGGGCTACGCCATGGAAGGCGGACGGGTGGTGGCCGAGCTGATGTACGCCGATTTCATGGGGCGCGCGGGCGACGAGCTGTTCAACCAGCTCCCCAAGTGGCAAGCCATGTCGGCCGGGCAATTGAACATGCCGGTGGTGCTGCGCATTTCGGTGGGGGCCAAGTATGGGGCGCAACACTCGCAGGATTTTGCCGCGCTGGTGCAGCACATTCCGGGATTGAAAGTGGTCTACCCGGTGACGCCCTACGACGCCAAGGGAATGATGAACGCCGCCCTGGCCGGCACCGATCCGGTGGTCTTCTTCGAAAGCCAGAAGCTGTACGACTACGGCGAGATGTTCGTGGAGGAGGGCGTGCCGGAAGGCTACTACGAAATCGATCTGGCGGAGCCGAGTGTCAAGCGCCCAGGCAAGGACCTGACCATCCTCACCCTGGGGCCGGCTCTCTACACGGCCATGGAAGCCGCCAACGAGTTGCAGCAGCGCCACGGTATCGCGGCCGAACTGATCGACCTGCGCGCCGTCAATCCGCTCCACTACGAGCCGCTGGCGGCGTCCGTCCGCAAGACCGGAAAAGTGCTGCTGGTCTGCGACGCCGTCGAGCGCGGATGCGTGATGCAGACCGTNNCCACCCTGACCCAGCTCTGTTTCGACGACCTGGACGGCCCGCCGGTAGTCGTCGGCTCGCGCAACTGGATTACCCCCGCCGCCGAGCTGGAGACGCTTTTCTTCCCCCAACCCGCCTGGCTGCTGGACGCCATCCACGAGCGCATCCTGCCCTTGAAAGGCCATCAACCGCAGACCAACCAGACCCTAGGCGAACTGGCCCGCCGCGCCCGGCTGGGAATTTAAGAACATGCCCGAAGATGGATTGAAGATCGGGTTTGTCACCTGCGTCCACCCGTTCTA
>PLGA01000367.1 GCA_003139735.1 Bryobacterales bacterium
CCAGCAGCTTCTGCGCTTCCACCGCAAACTCCATCGGCAGCTCCCGGAACACTTCCTTGCAGAAGCCGTGTACGATCATCGAAACCGCGTCTTCGCTCGAAATGCCGCGCTGCCGGCAATAGAAAATCTGGTCCTCGCCGATCTTCGATGTCGACGCCTCATGCTCCACCTGCGAAGACGTGTTCTTCACTTCCAGGTACGGGAACGTATGCGCGCCGCATTTGTCGCCCAACAGCAGCGAGTCGCACTGCGAGTAATTGCGCGCGCCCTGCGCCGTCTTCAGAATCTTCACCCCGCCGCGGTACGTGTTCTGCCCATGCCCCGCCGAAATGCCCTTCGAGACGATCGTGCTCGTGGTGTTCTTCCCGATGTGGATCATCTTCGTGCCCGTATCGGCCTGCTGGTAATTGTTGGTCAGCGCCACCGANNACCTGCGTCCAGGAGATCTTCGAGTTCACGCCCCGGCACGCGCCCCGCTTGGTCACGAAATTGTAAATGCCGCCCTTCCCCTCTTTATCGCCGGGATACCAGTTCTGCACCGTCGAATACTTCACCTGCGCGTTATCGAGCGCCACCAGTTCCACCACCGCCGCATGCAGTTGGTTGGTGTCGCGCATGGGCGCCGTGCAGCCTTCCAGGTAGCTGACGTACGCGCCTTCGTCGGCCACGATCAGGGTCCGTTCGAACTGTCCCGTGTCCTTGGCGTTGATGCGAAAGTACGTGGACAGCTCCATCGGGCACCGCACGCCCTTGGGCACGTAGCAGAAGGACCCGTCGCTGAACACCGCCGAATTCAGCGCCGCGAAGAAATTATCCGACGACGGCACCACCGACCCCAGATACCGCCGCACCAGGTCCGGATGCTCCTGCACCGCTTCGGAAAACGATCCGAAGATGACCCCCATCTCCGCCAGCTTCGCCTTGAACGTCGTCGCCACGGAAACGCTGTCGAACACCGCGTCCACCGCCACGCCAGCCAGGATCGCGCGCTCTTCAAGCGGGATGCCCAGCTTCTCGTAGGTCTTCAGCAGTTCCGGATCGACCTCGTCCAGGCTCTTGGGCCGGTCCTTATTCGACTTCGGCGCCGCGTAGTAAATAATGTCCTGGTAGTCGATGGGCGGATAGTGCACATTCGCCCAGGTTGGCTCGGTCATGGTCAGCCAGTGCCGGTAGGCCTTCAGCCGCCACTCCAGCAGCCATTCCGGCTCGTGCTTCTTGGCCGAAATCAGCCGGATGACGTCTTCGCTCAACCCGCGTGGAATGGCATCGGATTCGATGTCGGTAACGAAACCCCACTTATACTCTTGATTCGCAAAGGTTTCGATGGTGTTCGTGGACTCGCTCACCGCTTCACGCTCCCATACCCAGGTTACCCAATCTGTACTTATTAGTCAAGATTCGTCACTCAATGGATGAAAGCACCCCCTGAATGGCTGCAAAAACCCGGTGAACGATTCGTGGAGTGGGCCTCCAGGCCTGCCACGCCGGCGTCCGTGCCGGCGTTCTTCCGAAACAAATAAGGCCCATTCCAACGAGCCCTGGTTGCAGCTATGCTGCCCTGTGGGGCAGGTTGTCAACCTGCGGCCGATTGCCAATCGGCCCTCAGTTCTTCCTAACGGTCCCCGCTTCCACGACCATCCAGCGACCTCCGGGCGGCGCAAGTGAAAGGGATCGACGCGGACACTGTAAGGAGGCGATCCATGGCGACAAAAGTGCCTCCGTTCGGGCCGATGACCACGCTGGAGTCGAGGATTACTCCCAAGACGGCGGATTCCATGGCTGGCTGCGGCCGGCGACGCCTTCTTCCACGTCCTTCATGAAGCCCTCATCGAGCGTTACCGCGGAACCCCGCGCTTCCGCCATGGCAATGCACTCGGACAATAAGCGGCCCTTGGGAAGCGGCGAACGGATGACAGCAACCGGACGATGATCCTGCTCGACAACCACTTCGGCGCCATCCTGGACCTTGGCTAGCACCGCATGGATATCGCGGGCGAGTTCAGCTTCCGTAATGCGCACCGTCCCCATCGCTTCGATCATAGCGCTTCTTCGTCCTTTTGTGAGCAGTTGACATGAATGCTTTGAGCGCCGTGTGCTACGCTTCTACGCTGTTGGGGAGGTCAGATGGCTAAAGTAATCAGAGTACCGGCCTTCACGGGCGTCGAAGTGCCACGCGGCGAAAAGATGAGACCCGGCAAAGCCTGGAGGCTCGTCAGTCCAGGAGGACGAGGGCTAAAAGCCACGCTTGTTAAGCGATTGACCATCGGCCAGGAGAGCATTGCGATCTTCCGAGTAGTGCGAGCCAAAGACTGATTGTCAAGGGCCGCCACCGCGGCCAGTTCGGCACCCTTGCGCTACACGGCGCTCGAGAACTGCCCAGATGCTCATACCGCGCTAGAATAGAATCGACAGCTACCCATGAGTCGTGTCACGTTCTCCATACCGGACGAACTCTTGCTCGCCCTCAAGGCGACGCCGGAGGTTCTTGCGTCCCGAATTCGTCTCGCCGCTGCCGTCAAGCTGTACGAGATGGGCCAGCTTTCATCCGGGGCCGCCGCCCAACTTGCCGGCGTGCCGAAGCCATATTTCCTGAGCCACCTGGCGGATTACGGCGTGAACACCTTCGACCTCACGGAAGAGGAACTGACCCACGACCTCAAGAACGCGTGAGGCGATCTGCGATACTTCGCCGATCCAATACCTGCACCAGCTTGGCTTCCTGCATTTGCTGGGCGAGTTTTACACCGGAATCCTGGTTCCGCCCGCCGTCGTGCGCGAATTGGATCGCGGCAGATCGATTGGCATCGATTTGCCGGACGTTCGCACACTGTCTTGGCTGACGATCCAGTCCCCGGAAGGGCTGGACAAGGCGCCCGCGGCTGCGGACCTGGGCGCCGGCGAAAAGGAAGTGCTGGCGTTGGGAACTCAGGTTCCAGGCGCCGTGGTGATCCTGGATGAACGGCTTGGGCGGTTGTATGCCGACCTGTTGAAGTTAACCTTTACGGGCACGCTGGGAATCCTATTGCGTGCAAAGGCGGAGGGCCGGATTCCCCGCATCCAGCCCCTGCTCGAACATCTCGGCCGTTTGGGATTCCGTCTATCGGAGAGAACTCGCACGGCCATCCTCAAACAGGCCGGCGAATGAGCTTTGCCGCGTAGGCCTCGCGCCCTCCCGCTTCCCCCCCCCCTGAAAATGCATCTGCATGAACTTCAAGAACACCGGCCAGTCGGATGGAATCGTGCCGTGTCCGCCTTCGTGCATCAAATACCCGATGTCGTGCAGGATCGCCTGCCCGGCGGGCGGCCCGTGCATTTCAGGGCGAGTTGGAAATTCCGGTAGTGGGCTGCTTTGGATAACGATCCGTTCAATATGCCTGCTGGCGGCCAGATGTGGATACGCCCATGTAGGTTACTGCCTAAACCCCACGTACAGCCGCACAGAGTGGGACAGGGCTAATCTGGATGCCTCGGGTGCCGACTCGTTAAAGAGACCTTCCGTAAAGATTCCATCTACGGTGACTCCATTTGCTTCCAGGATTACTCGGATCGACTTTGCAAAGGATTGCGAATCGTCGTATGGAGATGCGGCGATCTGTAGACCGAACCGGGCGGGGTTGAATATAGAATTTGCGAGTCCGCCTGACGCTGGCCCCAGGGCGTCAACCAAGTCCAATGCGAACTGAAAGGCTTCTGGATCACGGGCGTCTGCAGACACTATTGCACGCCGAGCTTGACGAACGCTTTACGAATTGAGTCCCTATGGCGTGGGGAGATTCTCCTCCAAGCCACTCGCTCTTCGATTTCGACTCTTGCTAGATGTTCTTGCTCTGCTACTTTGTTCAATCTAGCAGCCTCTCTTCTTAGCGCAGCGGCCTCTTCTTCGTTATTGGCTGCGCGTTCATCGGCTATGGCGGCTTCGCCCATAGCATCCGCTGCTTGGTGTTGGGCTGTTGCCAGAAGCGTATCGCTAAACTCTTGGAGCCACCCATCAGCACGCGATGCCCGAGCCTCATACAGGCCCTCTCCAGCAACTCCGACGACAATTAATGCCCAGCCAATTTTAGCTATTATACGCGCGCAAGAATCAAACCGATATGGTGGGAGAAAGACCCGGAGCGGAATGAGCCGACGCACAGACGGCCACGACAGAAAGTACTCTGCCTCTTCAATCATCACGCCAACGACCGCTGTTGTACAGGCGGTTAAGAGATGGAAATATGAGTCACGTAAAGACTGGAAGTCAGCTTTCGCCGCTGCGTCTAACGCTTGTAAGAGCGGCGGGATCATAAGCGACATAGACACACCAAACAGACATCGTCATCGAGTTCCCATGGGTCCTTGGCTATCCTGGCTGTGATACGGGGCCTCATTTTGCTATTCGTAGTTTATGCAGCAATATCGCCCGGCTCGGCAAAGTTCATTCGCCGGCCTGCTTCCCATGGGCCTCGCGCCCCCCTATTTCCCCTGAAAATGCATCTGCATGAACTTCAAAAACACCGGCCAGTCCGATGGGATCGTGCCGTGTCCGCCCTCATGCATCAAATAGCCGATGTCGTGCAGAATCGCCTGTCCGGCGGGCGGCCACTGATCCGTGTCCAGTCCCTGCTTCCCGAACAGTTTGTAAACCGGCCCCGCCGCCACCGCCGCCAGAAACTCGCCCTTCGGGTCCGACCAGCCGTCCGTCGACCCGGTTTGCAGCAGCACCGGCCGCGGCGCCATCAGCGCCACCAGCATGTGCGCATCCATCGGCATATGGTTCACGTCCTTGGCCCATTTCTGGTAGTTGGCGCAGAACTGGTACGGATATCGCGACGGCGCAACCAGGTGCGCGATGGTCTCCCCATAATCGCGGCGGCTCAGCGCGGCCCCGCCTTCACCCGAGCAGCTCGCAATCACCATCGCGATGCGCGTATCGTGCGCACCCGCCCACATCACCGTCTTGCCCAGACGCGACACCCCCAGGATGGCCACCCGCTTCGCGTCCACGCCTTTATCGGTTTCCAGGTAATCCATCGCCCGGCTCAGTCCCCAGGCCCACGCCGAGATGGATCCCCACTCGTCCGGCGCCGGCTCCGTCTGTCCGGGCTTCAGATACAGCTTGCGCACGCCCAGCGGAACGCCGCCCAAAAAGTCGGGGTCGATGTCGCCGTAATAAATGGTTGCCACGCCGATCCCCGACGCCAGAAACGGCCCCGGATCGATCGCGCCAAATACTCCGCCCTTGGGCGCCGCCACTCTCACGTTGCCCCGCCCCCACACCTCTCCCGCCTTGATGCCGGGGTCCGACACCGCGGCCGAGTTCGCGGAGAAACTGATATTCAACAGCAGCGGCGCCGGCTTGGTGACGCCCGCCGGGAGGTAAATCAGCAGGTCCATCTTCGGACCGCTCTTGTCCTCTGAGAAGTACACCGTCACCTGGCGGCGGATCGCCTTGCCGTCCAGCGCGGGCGTCCCCTTGTCGAAAACGTCGAAGCTCATCTTGGGCGGTCGCCCCGGCGCCCGGCCGTACTCGTTCTCTTCGAACATACGCACAATCTCAGGACGGCGCTCGGTGGTCCAGGTCTTCGCGTCGCGCACCGGCTTCCCGTTGGCCATCTTCAGCGGATCGGGCAGCGTGTAGGTCCCCACTTTCGCTTCGTCGTAGTTGACCGGAATGCCGGCGATCATCGTGGCCGGCGGCGGCGCGGCCCGTCCCGCCCCCGCGGACTTTGGCGTTGCCGGTTGTTGACCCGCCGCGACGCAGCAGAACACCAGTCCCGCGGCAATCGGAAACTTGAAGGACATGTCTACTTACCTCCTTGGGAAATCACCGTCACCGGGCCCATCAAGCCCGATTCCGCCGGAATCTGAGGACCTCCGCGGCCCCCCATGGCGCCCGCCGGCGGAGCCGCGCCTCCGCGTCCGGCCGGTGCACCTCCTCGTCCAGCCGCCGCCGCGCCCGCCGGCGCCGCTCCACGCCCCGCCGGCGCCGCGCCCGCCGGAGCGCCAAACATCGGAGCAGCCTGTGCCAGCACTCTCTTCTCCACGGGAAGCAGCCGGTCGCCAATCTGCCGGTTGGTCCACTCGTTGGTCACCTTAACCTCCAACCGGTTCGCTCCCGCCTTCAGCGCGCCCGTCGCGTCCACCCGGTACGGCGCCTTCCACAAGATCCCCAGCGCCTTGCCGTTGACCGACACCTCGGCCAAGTCCTTCACCATCCCCAGATCCAGCAGCACCTTCGCCCCCGGCCGGAACCAGCCTTGCGGCGCCTGCACGGATTTCGTGTACGTCGCCGTCCCCGAGAAGTACTTTACCCCGTCGTCCGTGTTCGCCGTCCAGGATTCCAGCTTCGCCAGTTGGATCTTCGCCGGCGCTCCGAAGTTGGGCGGAAACGCCACATCCCACGGACCGCTCACCGTCGCCACCGTCGTGTTCGCCGCGCGCGCAATCGTGCGCGTAGTCGTCGTGGCCGCCTTCCGGAAGACCACGAACACCGTCTCGCGTTCCGCCAGATGCAGAGGCACGGTGGTCCGGTCGCCAACAATCGCGTACCCGGCCGGCTCAATCTCACCCGTGTCGGGATGCCACAGTTCCGCCTCCCTGCCCGTTACGCGGAAGCGAGCCTCCAGATCGACCGCCCGGTCCGACTGGTTGGCCACATAATAAATGTCCGTATCGCCGGCCCTGCGATGGATCCATGGCGTCTCCGCATCGAGCGCGCGCGTGCACTCGAAGTCCTTCGCGACATGCAGCCTGGCCAGCGCCTCCGCCGGCCGCAGGCCCCACACCACCCCGCCTTTCCCGTAGACCCGCTGGAAGCGGCTGATGCCGTCCAGATCGCCCCACACATCCGCGGCGAGCGCCTGCATTTCCGCGTCCGCATTCGGATACCCGGTCAGGCTCGGCGATTTCAGCGGCTTCGGCCCCAGCACCGTGGCGCCGCCCGCCACCAGCTCCCGGATCTTGCGCAGCACCGGCAGCGTCATGCTCTGGATCGGCGGCAGCACCAGCATGCGGTAGCTCATGCCGTCCGGCAGCGTCAGCCGCCCGTCCGGCGCCACCGACATCCGGTTCAGCAATACGTCCGCATTCACGTAGTCGTAGTCGTAGCCCTCCGGCAGGGCCGGCTGCAAACCCGCTCCCCAGATCGGCATGGTCGAAGGCGCGCCTTCGGGCAGCAGATACGCCAGGTCGGCCACGAATTGTCCCTGTTGCAGCATGAACATGTTGCGCGCCAGGTAGGTCATGTACGGCTTCGCCTCTTCCGCCCACGTGATGTTGCGGTTGATGTGCGTGCCCACCATCGTGTTGCCCGGCTTGGTATCGAGCGGTTGGTGCGCCGAAGTGTGGAATACGATGCGGTTGACGCCTTGCGCAAACCAGTAGTCGCCAATCTTCTTCAGCGTGTACGGCGCCTCATAACCGCCGCCCGTGAACGATTCCGTCGCTACCAGGTTCTTTCCGTAAATATGCGAGGCCGAAGCCGCGCCGCGCACGTCCTGGTAGTACATCAGCTCCGGATGCAGCGCATGCACCCAGAACTCGCCCATGGGGATATCCACCTTGCTCTTGTTGAGCAGCGTGTCCTCGTTGAAATCGAGCGAGACCCCCGAGGCTTCCGAATAGATCCCCAACCCGTGCTGCGGCGCCATCTCCTCCATCGTGCCGTAGTGGGCATCGGCCAACAGGTCGGCCACCGTGCGGCGGAAATCCCACAGGAAGCGGTCGCTGATGTCCGCGCTCCCCACCACACGCCCCGCCAGCGCCGGAAGGTAGGGAGTCGGGTCGTAGCCGCGCAGCCTGCGGAAGTCGGCGATCATATCGTCGGTCCAGTTCTGCATCTCCGCTTCCCAGCTATCCATCGT
>PLGA01000341.1 GCA_003139735.1 Bryobacterales bacterium
GCGGCCTTCGAATCCACCGAAAACAGGAGAGTCGCGACCAGTAGCAATGCGCCGGCCGCAATCCTCCGGCCCCCGGCCCCGACCCGCCGAAGCGGCGGGTACCCCGCCCGGCCCCCGCTTCTCATCTTCCCGTCACCTTCGTTTCGAGCCAGATGGCTAAGACCAGGATCATCACCATGCAGGTTCCGAGAAGCGGGAGCGCGGCCACCACGCCCACGCCCCATTGGCTCGCGGCGTAGCCGAGCGTCGCCGGCGCCAACAGCCCTCCCAGCAGCGCTAGGGAGAAGATGCCGTTGAAAAAGCCAGGATGGTAGTAGGGGAAGCGGCGACCGATGGCTTCCGAGACCAGGGGGTACACGCTGGCATAACCCGCGCCCAGGAAGAAAACCGCGGAGACGGCGCCGAAGCCGGTCTTGGTGGAAGCCAAGATCAGGCAGCCGAACAACGCGGAGAGTACGCTGCCCAGTAACAGCCGGCCATGGCGGACGCGCGGCAGGACGGCGATGGCGCCCAAGCGCCCGCCCATAAGGAAAATCCAGTAAAGGGCCAGTATCCGCAGAGCGCCCTCGGGGCTCATTCCCAAGCGGCGAATCAGGAACAGCGGCAGCCACCCGGCAATGGACCATTCGTTTCCGGATTGGAAAAAGAGGAGCAGGGCGAACAGGACGGCGCCGAGGCTGCGAAAATCGGCGAAGGCCTGCCGCAGCGAGGGTTGCGCGGCAGCCGGGGCGCATGTGTCGGTGGCGTAAGAAGATCGATAGTAAATGGCGGCGAAGATCACCGGCGCCAGCGCCATCAGCGCCAGCGTGACGGCGACGTTATACCCATTGAATGCGCCGAGGGCCACCAGGGTTGCGGCCAGACAGCCTACGCCGTACCAGATGCCGCCTCGCGTGACGGCGCCGGCGGCATCGGCATGATAGCTGCAGGAGATGGCCTGAAACAGCCCCTTGTTGAGCATCCCGGCGGCGGCGCCCAACGCCAGCAGACCGGCCGCGCGCCACCACGCGGACGCGGGCGGAGACACCAGGGCCAGGTAGACTAACGACGCGCAAGCCAGTAGACAGGCGAACACCAGCAGGAAGGGCAGGCCACGCCGCGCCATCAGGTAGCGCGCCGGCTTGAAGGAGGCCATCAGCCCGAGGGCGACGCACAGGAAGTAGTTGCCGACCGTCACGAAGGAAGGGTCGCGGTCGTAGCCCCAAGCGGGGAGAATGGCCCCCAACAAGGCCAGCAGGAAACCCGAGAGCAGGAAGCCGGCCAAGGCCTTCCCCGCCCCGGATTGGGTCGTTCTCACGTCGACAGGGACGGATGGCGCCACGCTCACAGGTTGATTGTAACCCTGCACGGCGGCGAGACCGAGCCGGCCGTGCGGCTTCAATTGGGCATGTTGTAGGCGAAATTAAGCTGGAGCTTGATGAGATCGCCTTTATAATCCCGGGGAAGGATTGGAAAAGGGACGGAACCGGCTATGGCGGCCACGGCGGCGTGGTCCAGCGTATCGACGCCGGAGCCGGACTCGATCACCAGCTTGGGAACGGTCCCGAAATGGTCGATCGAGAACTGAATCACGACCTTTCCGCTGCGGCCCTGACGCGCGGCTTCGGGCCAAATCGCCATCCAGTAGCGCTTCACCGAGGCCAGCACTTGCGCCAGGTAGGGCTTGAAGTCCACGCCCATAGGGTCGCTGAGGAGTTGCATGTTGTTGGGCTGCAGGCCGGACGAGGACGGAAGATCCGAGCCGGGTCCGCCCGGCCGGCCGGACGCTCCGCCGCCCATGACGCCACGGATGGCATCTTCGGCGGTGGCCTTCGGCAGCGGACGGCCCTGCCCCGGTTGGATTTCCTTGGGCGCGACGGGGTCCTCCAGCACGAGCTTGGGGCGCTCGACCGGTTCAATCCGCGGCGGCAGGGTTTGCGCGATTTGCGGCAGGTCCGGTTTGACGGCCTTGTCCTCGATCTTGGGAGGCTCCGGGACCACGAGGGGCTTGGGGGCAGGCGCCGGCGGAGGAGGAGGGGGATTGAACGGCTTCGGCTGGTCAGCGCCCGGAGAAATCTGGATACGCTTCCGGGCCTCGCTGGCGACGACGTCGAATTCTTTGCTGAGCTTGCCTTTATTGGGGTCGGTCTGGGTGAGCGCGGTGAGCGGAGCAATCAACGGAGTCACAAGCCGCTCGGCTATTTGGGGCGTTTCCCACAGGGCCGCAGGCGCCACCACGACGGCCAGGACAAGAGCCGCGTGAATCAGGACCGAGAGGGCCACGGCCCGGCGGCCGCGGGGACGGTCGGACGGATCGCCCCATTCGGTGAGGAGATGAATCTCGTCATCGGGCGGAGATGGGCCTACTTTTTCCATCCTGCTATCAAAGTTTGCGAAACGAGATCCCCGTGTTCCTTTATTTTATCAATAATCGACAAGGCGGCCTCTAAGGTTCGACGCGCGGAGGCTCCGGAAGTTTTCGGCGGCGTGCGGGTTTCCACGGAATCGAGGAACGCGTCGAGTTGAAGTTTCAGCGGCTCCGCCTGGACCACAGCGGCCTGTTCGAAACCGATTTGCTTGCCTTCGCCCACGGAAAACACCGCTAGGGCCTGCCGCGTGTAATCGAGCGACAGGTACTGCCGCGGCTGAAAAAGGCGCAGTTTCCGGACCCTCTCAGTGGACACGCGGCTGGCAGTGAGATTGGCCACGCAGCCATTGGGAAACTGGAGACGGACGTTGGCGATGTCGACGTTTTGGGACTGGATGGAAATACCGGCAGCGCGAATCTCCTGGGGCACGGCGCGGGTCAGCGCCAGTACGATGTCTACGTCGTGGATCATAAGATCGAGCACCACGTCCACGTCCAGACTGCGGGGGCTGAACAGGTTGAGCCGGTGGATTTCGAAAAACAGGGGCAGCGTGGCGCGCCGCTCCAATTCGATCACCGCGGGATTGAACCGCTCCAGGTGGCCGGGCTGCAG
>PLGA01000082.1 GCA_003139735.1 Bryobacterales bacterium
TACTGGCAGGCGGGTACTTCTGGAACGGTGTGGCGTGGGCGAATCACTAGGAGAATAAAATGAAAATCATCGCACTCGCATTCATCGGCCTGGTGCTGTTCGCACAAGAGCCAGCACCCAAGGCGCCAACGGTTGAGGACTTGCAAACTCAGGTCACGCAACTCCAGCAGCAGATCGCGCAGAAAGACCAGCAGATCGCGGCCATGCAAGCCAACATCGTGGCAAGTCAAAAGATGTTCGGAGCGTGCTTCCAGGGCCTTGCAGACGCGGAACAGCGGGCGGCGGTGCCGAAGAAGTAGGCTATGTACTGGGTTGAATACTTCTGTCCCCGTCAGTCCCCCTTCTGGCAGAGGGCCATCCAGCCCTACTCCGACTTCCGCATAGCCTGTTTGCAAGCCCAGGTCGTAAAGCCCCCACGGGGAAACGCCAGGGTGATAGATTCCTCAGGTCAAGTCCTCTACAGCATCTAAAACTCCGAAAGGAAACCAGGCAAGGCTCGATTAAACGACCACGCTCCAGGGTAATAGCCTTGTTTCGAGACGGAAGGCTCCACAGGGCTTAAAACGCGACCGGCCCGGCCTTGAGGGTATCAAGACCGGGCCGTAAGCTAGCCTAAGAAATCAGGGAAGCGGCGAACCAACCATCGCGCCTGCGCGCCGGATTCAACCGGGAACTATCGTCCGTGAGGACCGCCCGGCCCGCTTCCCTTTGTTTTTATTTAAGAGATCGGAATGAAATCAATAACTTGGATAGGCAGCGCGCGGTCTATTCGCCTCCCAGCGCATCTTCCGCGCGCTACCTCGTCTTAAACCACCGCAAAGCAGGACATCTGAAAATGACTCTATCACCGCTCAAGAACGGCGTCAAGCCTTTTTCAGATGGGCAGCCAAAGCCGTAATCACGGCTTTCTGTTGCACGTTCGAAGCTGTCCCGAAGGCGTCCGAAATTGCTTGGATCAGCGCCAGGATCTCCGCTGTGATCTGAATGCCGCCCGGCAGTAAGGCTAAAATCTCTTCCAGGATCTGAATCGGTGTCATTTTTTCCCTTTCTTTCAAGATTCAAAAATCGGGCGGCCACGGATCATACCGCGCCGCCCGAGTCGTTTAAGCCCTTACTGGGCCGATTCCGCGATGGACATGCCGGCAGGGCCGCCGGCCACGACGTCAATGGGGTTTCCCGAAGCCGCCAGCGGGCCGATGGTGGTTCCATCCGGGTTCGTGATGGTGGTCGAGGCCGAAATCACGGCGCCAGTAACCAGCACCGGAGGCACCGCGGGCGAAACGTCGGCATTCAAGCCGTCCGTACGCCCGACGACCACAACGCCCGGGTCGCTCGAAGTCCAGACCGTGGCGATGCTCGCGCCGGATTGAGGCGTCGTGGGAAGGCCCGCCGCATCCACAAAGCCGACTGTGGCAAGCGCCTTCCCAGAATCTAAAAGTTGAAAGTCCACTCCGCTCGTCTTCACTTTCTGTTTCACGTCAGTATCCTCGATTGTGATTTGAATCCCGGCCACCGGCGCGGGGGTTAAGAGGTCCAGTAGTTTGGCGGTATTGAGCAAGACCTCGTTTTGCTCAACAATAAGCCGTTTTTGACCTGCAAGAAGATGCGCCTGGGACTCCTCGATGTGATCCAATCGACGAAGCAGCGCCTTAAATTGAACCTCAGACCAACTCGGCATCGTTTGATTACCTCCTACCCACTCCGCCGGGCCTTAGCGCCGTGCGTCTGGCGCGGCCTTGCCCGAACTCGCGGAAATGTTCGACGACGCTCGACGCCACATTATCGGCGGCCTCGTCAATGATCTTCAAGTCTTCGCACAGCTTGTAGACAAAGGAGTACAACCCGCCGGCCACTTCCTTCATCCAGGCGGCCCGTTCGATGCGGGAGCCGCGCCGTACGTCTGGATTCGGTTTCGACATCTTAGGACACCGCAGTAATGGCCCAAAAGTCGCTAGCGAGATTCGGGTCCGTGATGTAGGCATAGGGGATAGCAAAGAAGCCTTTCATCCCCCAGCCCGTACCCCAGGAGTTCATACCGATGAAATGCTGCGCCGGCACGTCCGCCAGCCCGTTGTCGGTGTAGCCTACCAGCCGCACGCAATGCCCGCCGAGCATCTGTTCAGTCGGGGCAGGCAAAGGCACGATGCCGGTCTGTTCCACCGCCTGCGACTCGAAAGACTCGTAGACCGAAATGCCGATGACAAGACCGCGCGCGGACACCAGCGCCGCCTTGAGCGCCGCCGCCGTTTGCGCCACGCTCTGGTACTTGAGGGCTTGAAACCGCATGGCATCCGTGTAGCACTGCGCCGAAGGTTGCACGGCGAATTGGCCGATGTCATAGGGCCATTCTGCTTCAGGGCAAACGCCTTGGGACGCCACGCTTTTAATGCCGTCGCGGATGTTGGCGCCGGCGTCCTCTTGCACCGTGCCCTCCATGGCCCGCGCGTTGTAATAGATGAAGAGCCGGGAAAGCACCGAAAACGGCTCCTTCTGTGTGAGAGCCTGGGCTTCGAGTTCGCCCGCGGTTCCGTTGGCAACGCAACTGCCAAGCGCGCCTTGATCGAAGACCGGAGGCTGCGCCGGCCGCAAATCGAGATCCGCCGGGACCGTGACCGGAACCGGCTGGTAGAGAAAGTCGCGCTGGTCCGGAGTGTCCGGGATGCGACCGTAGAAACGCTTTGTTCTCATTGGCATAAATCCTCCTCAGGTATGCCGATCTCGCGCGCCTGCTTGCGTATCAGGATCTCCAGAACGCGGCCGGTCTCGATGCCATCCCGATCCGCAAGCTTTGCCAGAAGCCGCAAGGCCTCTTCGGAGAGCCGAAAACTGGTGCACTTCCGTTGCATGAATAGAACTCTAACGCGATTGCATCGCGAACGCAAGGAACAAAGGAAAGGCCCGCCTTTCAGCGGGCCATTACCTCCCTAAACGCAGATTGTCGAAAGGCTTAAGGCGTCCCCGGAGTTCCCACGGCGATAATGCTTCGAAGGCGTGCAATCTCCCAGGACGATGGGAAAACGATTTGATCGGAAGTCCAGTGATTGAAATTGCTCATGCCACCTCCCATATCGCCAACCCCGCCGCGGCCGCCAGCGCCACCCACACCCAGGTAGACATGCCCCCGGAAGAGTCCGAAAGGTCCGTACCGAGGTCCGAAGCCGCGGCGTCCAGGCTCCCAGTGTCGGTAGAAGTCGAATCGAGAGGTCCCGCGGCGGCCAGGATGGAGGATGCGTACCCGGATGAGCCCGCAAGGTTGCTGGAGTTCGGGCCCGCGTTGTACGCCTCCAAGGCTTGCGTCCAGTTCCCGAACTTGGCATACATTTCCTGCAGGTAGGACAAACCGCCTTGGACGTTCTGCGTTACGTCCGTAGGGTCCACTCCCAGGTCTGAGGCTGTCCCCGGCATCAATTGCATGACGCCGATTGCGCCCTTCGGCGAGACCGCGGACTGGTTGAAGCTTGATTCCTGATTCGCTACAGCCAGCGCCAGTGAGGAAGGAATGCCATAGGACGGCGCCAGCGAGGAGATAAGGGCTTGCACCGAGCTGGTATCACCAAGGCCGCGAAAGGAGTACATCAGACGTCCTTCTCCCGATGCTCCAAAGCTTCGAATTTAACCGCCCATTCCAGGACGTCAGTAGGCAACGTCTCCAGGGTGCGGGCGATCTCTTCCCGCGTTAGCGCGTTCATGCGATGGGCGAACTCTTGAGACGTCACGCCGCGACCTCCACAGCCGCAATCCGGGCCCCAACAGGCTTCGAAGCTGACAGGAACGCCCCACCTACGCCAAATGTCAGCTTTCGTTTTGTACAACCTGGCGCGACCTCTGCGTTTGAGACTTGCCCCGCTGTTACCTGCACAGCCTCAATCCCCAACCTTGGAAGGCTCGGCATGATTTGCCACAGCGAAAAGCCGGATTCCGCACAGGCACGGACGAAAAGATTGTCGCGCCAGAGCTCGCCGGCAGACGGCCAGTACCCCAGGCGGTAGCGGACAGTCACAATCACACTGCTACCTCCACAGCCGCAATCCCAGCCACGCTCTTGAGCGCGCGCAGGTACAAAGGCCCTTTGGAATCGCAGACCCACAGGCCGCCTGCTACGTCCGTTTTGAAGCGGTACTCAGGCGGGAATCGCTCGCTTTGCCCATTCCGGTAGGTTACTTCGTTGAAGGAGTAAGAACGCTTTGGTGAAGGTTCCATAGGCCGATTGTAGGCCCAATGGAAGGCGCGCGCAAGCCCCCAGGCTACGCCGTCGTCGCTTGTTTCTTCTTGCGGACTGGTACGCGCCGAATCCTGAGAGCCGCCGCCGCCGCTTGCCGTTCCGCTTCGCGCCTATGGCCTACCAGCGAGCGCCGAAGCGATGCCAGCGCAGTTCTAGCCTCGTTCGGCTTGTCCCACTCAGCCAAATAAGCGGCGTCGTTCTCGATTTTGCAAACCGTTTCAATTGCTAGATCAAAAAGCCCCGACTTTTCAGCCAGATAAGCCAAATTGATGCGTGATTCCAGAGCGGAAGATTCTGCAAGCAGGGCCGCCGCCGCGACCGCCTCATGGTAGCCATCGAAATGGCGGCTAGGCTTCACTGTCTCCAGTGCAGAGCGGATGGCCTTAGCAAGCATATTTTCGATTGGATCCAACCAATCGCCCGCCGCATCGTTTTCAAAAGGCTCGTAGCCCCAAGCGCCCATAAATCCTCCCCTGTTTACGCTGTGTTCAGCACGTCCACCGTCAGGCTTGACCCCGGCGAGCAGATCAGTTCAGGCTCTTGCGGGATGCACCGGCCCGATACTTCAAGATATTGAGACGGGATGAACGCGCCTGCCTCAGTGATGAGCGTTCCCCAGGCATCGCGGAAGCGCACCGCCAGCACGTTGTTAGGGTCAATGACTTCGATAGAACGCACTCGATATTCCGCATCCGTTTCGAAAGGCAGGTTCACATCTAAGAACGCTTCCCCCGGGAGCAGGCCGACCGCGAAGCCCGGCGTATTGTCCACGTTGAAAACGTACTGGAAATCCTCGTCTTGCCAGCCTTCAGGAGCAGGGGGGAAGGGAAATTGAGGACGGTAGGGCATCAACGGCACCATCCCCGCAGCCGCTTCCAGACCGCCGAACCCACGGCTACGGACTTCGAGCCGGGTATCCGCCTCCGCTCCGTTTCCGCCGCGCGCAGGCTATAGAACCGCCGCGGGTTGTCCCACGAGTCTCTGAGCCAAAAACCGCCAGGGCCAAGCACCAACCAATACTGAAATTGAGGACGGTAGGGCATCANNAAATTGAGGACGGTAGGGCATCATTCTTTCGCTCTCAAAAACATCCGCAGCTTCTCGGCCTCCGCGGCAAGCTGCTTGCGCATCGCGGGAGTTCCCAGCGCAAGCTCCTCCAGCTCTTTTACCAACCCAAGCAGCCAAAGGATTTTCCCCCTAATCGCGTGCCGCCAGTACTTACGGCTGAAACCGTCCGCATCGGGCAGGATGTCCAGCGCCTCATCGCAGTTTGGACAGGGGATGCGATGGCCGTAGCGAGTCACCACGAAAGTGCAGTCGCATTCCGGACACGTCGCTTTATCAGGCTTCATCACACTGCCCTCTTTACGTGGGAAGGCTCCGCGCAGGGAGCCACCGGTTCAGGAGCGCACGCCTTTATCCGCTTCATGCCCCGCACAATAACCTCCAGATTCACCAGCGAGAGGGCTACCGTGATCGAGCAGTTCGCCACCACAATTGTGCCAACCGAATCCGTCACCTGCAGGGTGAACCCGAAGACGCCCGACGCCGTAGGGATGCCCGACACGATGCCCGTTGCCCCGTCCAAGGTGACGCCAGGAGGCAAGGAACCCANNCCGCCGTTATCGCCCAGGTATAGGGCAAAACGCCGCCGGCCGCCACAAAGTTGTGGCCGTACAGATTCAGCGTCAGACCCACCGGAGGGTTATTGCAGCCGAGCGTCAGGGGAAAGGGGATTGTGACGATATCTAGCGCCGATTGAAAGAGCCGCACGTAGGGAGTTTCTAAAGTGACGATATCGAGCGCCGATTGAGAAACCTCAGCGTTTAAAATGGGCGCGCTGTTGAAAGAGCCGATGCTTGAAGCTGGCCCGTCTATTCCGGTCGTCGCGGTCCAGGTCGGGTTGACCGGAGCAGCAACGGCTTGAACCTGGAATGCCAGGGCGGCGCCATAGTGGGTACCGGCGAGCCACGGAAACTGATCGGTGATTGCGAAGCCGGAATCTATAGAATACGTCGCCGGGCCGCCGCCGCATCCAAGACCCACAAGCACCAATTCCCCGTTGATGCTGGGCGTAATGCTCCCCGGCTGAAGGGTGATGACCGCAGATCCGTTGTCTACAGCCCCGTTTTGCTGATCGACCAGGCTCGAAAAGGTGCCGGAAAACGCCGCAAAGCAAACGACAGGATAGCCGAGGCCTACGACGGTGACCGTGTGCGATGCGCTCGTGATCGGGTTGACGCAGTAGTACAATCTCGCGGTGAAACCGCCCTCGCTGGAAGTTTCAGCCGTCAGTTGGCTCCATATATTTCCCGCCGAATCGGAAAAAGTGCCGCCAGCGGCGACGGCATACGCGGCCAGCAAAGATGCCCCAGTCGTGTCAATGGGGGATGTAATGACAGTCTCACTGGTCGACGAAGCCGCTCCGGTATGGGCGACAAGAGCGATGCTCATGCGGTTACGACCGGCCCGATTCGCCTCGTGGGAATCTCCGCCAGCACCCAGGCCGCGCCCGTCGCCGGGTCCACGTCGTAGGGTTGCAGCGCCATATTCGGCGTCACTGAAGGCGCCGTATTCACTGTCCCCGTGATCTCATTGAGTGAAGACGCGATGACCTGGGTTCCAGCCGTGTTCACGCTCGCCAAAAGCGAATGCTGAACAGCCAGAACCTCCGAGGCCGGCGGAATGCCGGTTATGGCGTGCAGGTATTCATCGACCTGCCCCGGCGTGTTGCTTTCGACGTACTCCGCGATGTTCGGAGGGATTGTGTTGACCAGCGGGAAGTGCGGGCCGGCCACGCTCGGCGTCCACTGATCGGTCGCGGTATCCGCAAAGGGGACTTCCGCATAGATGCGTACCGCTCCCAGGAAATCGCCGTTTGGAGGCGTCGTGTCGCAGATATAGGTATCGTCGTGGAACGATCCACTGTAAGCAACGCCCAAAAGTTGCACGCCATTGATGAAAAGCCCCTGGTTATACCCCTGAGTTTGAACGTTGCTCAGGTTCACCACAACCACTCCATTGACCCTGACAACCACCGAACCCGTAGGCCCCGCCGCCACGGTCACCTTGGCTTCGATATAGTTCCAGCCCATCGAAAGACAGACATTGGGAGCAGACGAGCCGATGAGCGTGTCTTGACCCGGGCTGTTGCGGTAAACCCCCACAGAAAGATCGTCCCCTATCGCGATCATGATCTGATAGTCATAGCCTCCGCCGGCCAAATCCATAAACTTGAAGGCGCGCGTGGGCAAATACAGGCCATTGGGGAAAAACGCCGTACCTACAATCACCGTGCTGAGATACGAAAATGCCCTGATCGGACCAAAGGTATTTGGTTGTACGTAAAGGCTTTGCGCCCCCGTCCGCACTGGGCTTGTAACGAGCACCGCCCCGTTCAGATTGCTGGACCATTTCTGCAAGGGGTCCGTGTAATTGTCGTAGGAGTCGCAGAAAATGAGCGCCATAAGCCTGAGTATACGCCCGGCAGCGGCTCCCCGCCAAGACCCCGGAGAGCAGTTAGCAAGTACCGGAATAAGGAAAACCCCCGGCCTTCAGCCTGATACTCTGAACGCATGAATACTCTTATCACCTTCACCGCAGCCTGCTTCATGTGCGCCTGGTTCCAGCGCAGATCCAACCGCCGGGTTCAGGAACGCATCAACGCAGCGCTGCTGACATTCCTGCATCTCGGGGGGAAGTAAATGACGGCCCCGCTATCGTATGCAGAATGGCTGAAGTTGACCCCGGCACAGCTCTTGGAGCGGACCGCGCGCCGCAACTCCTGGAAGAGATTGACAGCATTGCGGCAATCAAGGATCAATCGCCGGATCGATGCGCTTTTAGCGGCTTGCGTAAACGGAGGGCAGGCAACCAAAGAGGCTATCCAAAGGACCGCCTGCAAACAGGGCTGGGAGCCGAGGCCCCCGGCTTAAGCCCGCCCTCCAGAAACAAGGATACACCCTCCGGGCCGAGGGAAGTGGAGATGACGATTGGGGTTGGTGCTTGCGCGCATCTTAAAGCCCCTTCAAGGCGTATGATGGGCTTGTATGCCCTCCATCTTTCTCAAAGCGGACCTGACGGCGCCGCGCTTCGTGGTCTACCTGATGGCGAATGGCCCGTTTTGCTCTCCGTTCTACGTCTGCCGAAACGGGGCGCTGACTGAAAAGGATGGGGAAGAGGTTCACCCTTACCGGCTTCAAGACGGCGTGATCTGCCACCATTGCACTTCCAAGGCGTCCTATGCGCGGGCGAAAGCCTTACTGCAACGGATTGGCGCGACTCTGCCGGCGCGGCGCACGCTTGGGCGGGGAAGTCTCAGGCGTACCGTTTCAGTGAGGCGGCGGCGTCCTGTATTCCGCTTCGTCAAGTGCGTGGCGGCTGAGATCGCAAAGGAAAAGGCGGCGCGGACGGCGGCAAGGGGGCAAGCGTGAGTTGGTCTGAAAGGGTATTCTGGCGCGCTGTTTTGGAGGCGGCAGGCGTTATTCGAGTTGTTAAGGTATTCGCCTGCAAACAGGGTTGGGAGCCAAGGCCCCCGGCTTAAGCCCGCCCTCCAGAAACAAGGATACACCCTCCGGGCCGGGGGAAGCCTCGGCCCTACGGTATCCCTGCCATCCAAACCGCTGGGGAAAAGACCGGCTCTGTCATAGACCGGAATGCATCCTGCGGCTGATTCCCGTAAGCCCAACTTGAGACGGAAGGATTCAGGGCCACAGAAGCGCCCATGAATGCGACGGAGAACTGCGCGGCAAGGGCGCCCGCCGGGATAGTCACCGTGGCTGGCCCCGTCGCGCCGTTCGGATACGCGAACACCTGCACGATCAAATCGGCTGGCGTGCTCGCATTGAGGGCAACCGTGCAGAGCGTCTGAACGCAAGCCGCGCTTGCCAGCGGGCCAAAGATGCCAGTCTGAAGCGCCCCGCCATCCGCGGTGTATTCCCATTGCAGCGTCGTTCCGTCCCAGACGAACTGCCACGTAATTGCATCGCCCGTGCATGAGCCTGCCGAGAAGGCGTTGCACCAATTAAATGTGACCACCAACGAGCCGCCGCCGGCAGGCAGGTTGTCAATCGTATTGTGGACCAGCACCCAGGTCGGATTCGCCGGATACTGATAGCAGTACGTCTGGACCTGGGTCTGCGCGCGCTGGACGGCCATGCAGTACATCGCACCAACCTGGCCCGGGCCCACCGGCGTCTGAGCGACCAGCCCAGACGCCAGCAACAGCAATAGAACGGCTTGCTTCATTCCCCCTATCTCCTCTGAGCGTTCGGAGGAGCCGGGGGAGGCGGTACCGGAGGAGCCGGGGATTCCGGCGTCTCAGCGATGGACATACCGGCAGGGCCGCCCGCCACGACGTCAATGGGGTTTCCCGAAGCCGGCAGCGGGCCGATGATCGTTCCGTCCGGATTGGTGATGGTGGTACCCGCCGTAATCACGGCGCCGCTCACCAGCACGGGAGGCGTGGCCGGGGACACGTCGGCATTCAAGCCGTCCGCGCGTCCTACGACCACCACGCCGGAATTGTTCGAATTCCAGACCGTGGCGATGCTCGCGCCAGCCTGAGAGGTTGTGGGGAGCCCCGCCGCGTCCACGAAGCTAATCGTGGCGAGCGCCTTGCCGGAATCCAAAAGCGTAAAGTCCAGTCCAACCGTTTTCACTTTCTGTTTCATGTTTCGATTGTACGCCCTTCAGGACGAAAAGGCCCATACAAAACCATTAGGCAGGATATCGGAAGGGCCTTGTAGGGCACGCCACAGAAGGGAAAATTGGGGCTTGCGGCTTAAAACGGGACGTCAGATGCCCCGCGCCGGCCTGATCGGCTGGAGGCGAGCTTCGAAGCGAACTCAGACCGCTTGTGCGCTGGCGTTGCCCGGATCATTGCTACCGCGTCCGAGGTCTTCATGGTCGAACTCAGGCCCGCATTCTTATCCGGGTACTTGTGCGGCCGGATGGCGCCCACGGCTTGCATCCACTCCCCCAGGTTCGTAGCGCCTCCGGACTTCGATGGATTGAACTGGGCCGTCCGCTTGCCCATTCGCGCGCGTTTCAGCGCGTTACCGTGGAGCGTATTGCACGATCGGCACGTCCAGACCTTGTTCTCGGGCTCGTTGTGCGCCTCGTGGCCGTCCAAGTGGCCTACCATGATCTGCTTCTTCGATCCGCAGAACGCGCAGACCTTGGGACCAGATGGAGGCTCCGCATTCGCCCGGTAGCGATGCGCCCGGTCTGTCAGGTTCTCCCGAAAGGAAACGACCACCAAGGGCATGTTCAAGCCTCCATCGCCATGGCCTCGCGTCCGGCGATCCATGCGCTGAAAGATAACGGCTTCGTGCGAACCGACGACCCGCCCCGCCAGTTTGGATTTCCGCTGCCCATATAACTCACGTGCTGGCAGGCTGCGGAACAGAACGTGCGTAAAGCGTATCCCCGGCGCACGGACTTGGCATCGTCGCCGGGGCAGACGTAGAACGGATTGCCACATCGTTTGCAGCCGCGATACGCCCCGTTTCGTCGCATTCGGTGTCAGCCTGTTTCAGTGCCGCCAGCCGCTCCCGGCTCCACTTCGCGAAAGTATAGGTAGAAGCACTGTATTGGTTCCGGAGCTTACGCAGGGCTTCATCGTCTTCGGGTTTCAGTCTCGGGCGACCGCGGCGCATGGCTCACCACACCCTGTGCATGTACCCGAAGCCGCCGCCAAAGGCTCCAAGTAGCCAGCAAATGAGCAGGATGACGACGATGGTTCCGAGGCTGATACCCGGCCCCCGGCCAGGATTCCAGAGGTTGCCGCCGAACCAACCGCCCCAACCAAAGAACACGAGCAGAAGCAGTATGAGCAGAAGCATGGCGTCACATCCCCAGGGCTTTTAGCGTCGGCCACTCCAGGAACACGGCAAGAAAGAAGACACCCCAGTAGAATGCAGCGCCGCCGTACCAGGGATAGCCAGGTGCGCCGGCCGGAACGCGCCACCACCAGGATTGACCGAGCGCCGCGATGAGCAGCAGTAGCAGCGAAAGAACAGCAAAGAACGGCATAGCAGCTATCTCCTTTTGATCCGAACCTCTACCCCGCCGCCCCGGTTGCGCGTGATCTTGACCGCACGGCAGGGGATGAAGCCCTTCGGAGCATTCCGGCGCGCCGGATTGTGCTTGACAGTTATCGAGACGTTGCCGCCCGACGTGGACGCGCCGCCCGTCGAAGTCGAGGTCTTGTTGCCCGCCGTCGTCGCCTTCGTGCTGGTCGCCGTCCGAGTCCGAGAGGCCGTTGAAGTCGAACCCTTCTCAGGAGCATTGCGGCGCCGCTTCGGAGCACTGCGCGCGCGCTTGCGCCATCCCTTCAGCGCTGCTTTCCGTCTGTCCGCTTTCGTCAATCGCGCCATGCCTCTACCTCTCTTCACGCCGGCCAAGTGAACCCTTGAAACACCGACACCAACAGATTGGGACTCCCCGCCGAGATGCCATTGGGAGCGCCCGACAGCGGGTTATTCGTTGGCAAAAGCACCTTGGATCTGAGCACTTGATTCGGCTTCAAGATCCACGGCTTGCGAAATGCCCACGGTACCCCGAAGCCGCCGCCGCCATACGTTCCCGTGAAGGCTCCCAGGGGCACCGGGATAAGGTTCAACCCCGGCAGCGGGTTCCCTTGCGGTGCCGGCGTACCTATCGGCTGGTCCGTGTCTAGGGTCCACAGAATGTCTTGATCCCCTGGGATGTAACCCGAGCCGATGAAGTTTTGGATGACGCCGCAGAACGCAAAGAACATGCCAGAGGGCACGGTGTACTCCAGGACTTCGGTTAGGGTGTTGACCGCAGGAGCGAGGACCGAACCGCACGCAAAGACCTCTTTAGCCTCTTCGGAGGGCATGAGCCAGGGATACGGCCACTGATCGCGCCGCGATTGCTGGCGCCGGATCTTGTCTTGCGCCTTGACCGCTTCTGGCCCCGTCACCAGGCGCGGAGCGTTCTCGGAATTGCCATACGCGGCTATCAGCGGCATGCGGACACCTCCAGAGCGCTTATCAGCACTTCAATCCGCCGCGCTGCAGTTGGCTCCGTCGATTGAATCAGCGCCCGGAACGCCCCGGAGCCAGTCACGGGGTACACCGCGTTCAGGAGGTTCCAGAAACACGACATCTGCGTGAGCGCCGAGTCCAGGACCACCGGATGGTAGTTGCTCAAGAGCACTGAGGGTACCGGCTCATCGAAAAATAGATGCCCCGTGGACAAGTCCTCCAGTTGGAAGGTGAAATCGAACGGGATGCCAGTCAGTGGATCCGGGGGAATCAGGAAGCCATAGAGCAAATCGCCCGGCGTCACTTCAAGCCCGAACTCCACGTAGCCGCCCGGCTGGATCACTTCATTCTGAGGGTCCGGCACGCGGTAGATTTTCGGCTTGTAGCAGTCCTCTTCCACCAAGCTATCGAGCTGCGCGAGCACCAGCGGGTTGTACTGCCCCCAGGTTGCCCGGATGAGAGGATCGAGCCAGAGTGGGCCTAACATGACGCCTCCCCTCTCCAATGCTCAACGCACCGGCACAAGATGCACATACGCAAGACCGGAGTATTCTCAGGCTTGCTCCTCCATGGAGGCATGGACCGCTCGCCGCACTTCGGGCAGTTGTCAACGGCCTTTTGCATCATTGCTTGTATTGTCTCAGGGGCCATCTCGTAGACGCGACCGCCCAACATGACGCGCGAACCCTTAACCGCCGCATCCAGATCGAGCGGGCCTAGCATGATGCCTCCGGGGTTGGAAGGGTTACGAGTGGAATGCGCGGCGGCGCCTCAAGCCTCAGTTGCTCATCCGCAGCCGTCCCGTACATCCGCTCCATGTCGATGCACCGCGCCCGCAGTTCATCCGTGAGCACCGGCGAGGCCGACGCGGGACATTCGCACCACGCCCACCGCAGCCCACACGATTGGCAGAACTGACGGGTATCGAGACCCCGGCCCGCCGAGAACAGCAGCGGGGCCGCCCCACCCCGCCCGTGAATGTGATCGCTCTTTTCAGGGTCGAACCGTCCGCAGTCCATCCCTTTCCAGAGGTCCACCGCGCGCGTGGCCGATCGTTCTTCCGTGGTAGGGGTTTTCATCCTGGATACACCTTCATGCCGCCGAACGTCAGCGGGTAGTTGACCACGGCCGCGCCAGCGTAAGCCGAATCGTCGCGCGAGATGTCGAAGTACATCCGATGCTTCGCCGGCATGTAGATCTCAGGCACGATAAGGCCCGGTTGAGACGCCCCCGGGCCGACCGGCGCCACGTAGGAGGCCGGCCCGCAAGGAAAGACCGCAGGAAAGCCCGAGCGCCCAAAAAGTATGTCCGCATGAACTGGCGCGTTGCTATAGGGCTTGAACCCCTCGTCGCAGAGCGTCAGGAAGACCTCGTAGGCGCCCAGGCCCGTCAATCCGGCTTGCCCGAAGCGCAAGGCGAAATCGGAATCGTTATCGGTATTGAAAGGCACTTTCAACTGCGGCGGCCCGTTCACCGGCAGCGTGAGCAGCCGTATCGCCACGGAGTTCGACGGATACAAAAACGGCAGCGGCGGCCGCGCCATGCGCTCCGGGTACGTGTAGGTGTTCCAAGACCCCATCGGGCCCACCTTGACGCCCCGGAAGAAGAATTGAAAGCCCGTGATCGGGTTCGGCCCGTTGTTTTGAATGTCGAGCGTGATAAACCCGCTCCTGGGCCAGCGGATCGGCGGGAAGACGGGCCGAGGGTTGCCGACCTGTCCGAAGTACGGACCCAGGAGCAAGTTAAGCGGCACCAGAGCGTCTTGGCGGTAATCCTGGGACGTTCCAGACCACCGCGCACTGATGAAATTCAGGCCCGCCTGAGTGCCAAACGACTCATCGTCCGCAGAACTGTAGGGCACGCGCGCCGCCATGGAGCGCATCTCAAACGGGAAATCGGCATCGAAATGGAACGGAATGCCTTGGACCAACTCACCGGGTTGCAGCGTGGGCGCCGTCCAGACGTAATCTTGATGCCGCTCTTGCTCACCGGCTTGGGGTTGAGGCGTCATGCGATCCTTTCGACAGGGAGAGGCCATATCTCCAGAAATTGCAACTCGCCCGGAGCCAAGCCGCCCGCCTCACACGCGATTACTTCGGGCACGCCGTCATAAGGCCCCCACGCCGCCCCACGGTCCCACTTAAACCCGTTTATTGCAATGACGTGAACCGCCCGTCCTACGCCCATGAGTTTATCGGGCAAGGTTTCACGGATGACGCCCCGCGTCCAGCTTTCATGCTCACGCTTCGAGCCGGGATCGTACATCGTTACCGTGTCGCCCTGTTTCATTTTCTGATCCTAACCTCTACCTTGCCACGGTTGCGCGTGATTTTCACAGCATTGCAGGGGATGAAACCGGCGGGAGGGTTGCGCTTAGACGGCGGAACCGTAAAACTGCTCTGGCTCAATAACCGCTCGAAGCCGCCCGCTTCCCGCGTTTCAATCGTTACCTTCGTTGTGCGGCCATCCTTATTCGCGTACGCCTTCGCGTGCGCGATAGCATCGGCCTTGTCGCGGAACTCGCTTGAACCGATGAAGTACCGCGTCAACTTCCGCATGTGGTAGCGTTTAGCAGCCATTGGCATACCTCTTCACCCCAAAAATAGCAACCCAACCATTGACCGCAACCGGAATTGCAGCCGGATTGTAGAGGTACAGCAGAAACGCGGACCCCGCCAAACACCCGATTGCAGGCTCCAGAGGCACCGTAGGAAGCTCGAATGTCCCCGCTGGGAGCAAGTCTAGCCCACCCGCTTGGTAGGAATGAACCAAGTGCGGCGGCGGCGCGGGATACTGCTCAGACAGCCACAGCCCGCTGGGCTCCCGGAACTGAAACCGGGCTTGCCCCATGATCCTAATGCCCCGCGCGATGAAATCGGCGTCCGTTTCAAGCACCAGCGGAATATCTTTCAAGGTATCGCCCGCCGCAATCGTCATACCCAATGCTGGCGTGCTGATCGCGTTGTAAAAGTGGGTGAAATCCTCATCGTGGAAGCCCGTAGGAGCAGGGCGATAAGCGAACTGCGCGCGGTAGCATCCCGATGGCGCGCCGCGGCCAATGCCCGCCCTCCATGCGTCTTCGGAAGCGCCAGGAGCCGTCGCGCCGCCCGGCAGGCCAGGAGCGCCGGAACTCACGACTTCCGCTTCAGTGACCGCCGGCAGTTCAATATCGGGATACCCGGCCAGGTACGAAGCCTCCCGCTCACGCCACGGATAGCCGCGCACGTACATTACGCCCGCCTCCGCTTCGCTCCGTTGGCGAAGGTTTGGACGTACACGTTGCCCGCGCCTGAATAGTCCACCAGCGCCAAGTCGAAGATGATGGTGTTCCCCGCCGCCACAATCCAGTCTTTCAACTGCGGGATGCCGTTCAGCGCGCCATACTCCACGTAATCGTCCGTGAGGTCATAACCCGAGGTATCGCGGACCTTAACCAGCACGTTGAAGCCGGTTACACCAGCGTCCGTGAAGACGTTGAACCAGAGGTTACGCACTAGGAAATCGGAGTTTTGCTCGATCTGAATGTTGAGGCTCGCGTTTTTCGCAGTCCCCGCGCCCACGTCAATGGCGACGGACAGTTCCCCTTCATTCGATTGCGGCAAAGACGAGTAGGTGAAGGCATCGTCCTTGCAGCCTTGCGGGGTTTCCGGCCCCTCCCCGAACGCCCAGCACGGCGCCAGGATGTTTTGATTCGCCCCGGGCGCGCCGCGGCCAATGCCCGCCCTCCAAACATAGCGCGGAGTCGAGGACTCTAGCTGTACCTGCTTATGGCCGCCCACGTCCGAGACGTGATAATAATACGCCCCTTCGAGCAGCAGGGGAACCGCTTGCGCGACTAGCGGCGTGGTGTCGTTGAAGGTCGCCACAATCTTCGTACCGGGAGGGCACGCCCGTTCTTTCGTCAGCACGAACCGCTGAGAACCGAAGCCGGCCACGCAGCGAATGTCCGAAGGCCCATGAAATAGGAAACGCCCGTCCGGGAATTGGAATTGCAACGAGAGGCCCACCGGGATGGTGACGTAGGACGAAAGCGCCCGAAACATCCAGGTGACGTCCCCGGTTATCTGCGTGGGAATCGTTGCCACGTTCGTAAAGGGCGGCGCCGCAAACACGGCCCAGCACTTGAAGCTCTTGGCGATGGGAACCACGCGCGCACCAGGCGCGGGAGGCAATGGCCTGCCACACTTGGATAGGACAGAATCGGACTGTCTCAACATTTCGCGCGTCATGTTTTTCTCTTCAAGGACTCCGTGCACGGCAACCGCTCAATCCGCTCCGCAAGCGAGGTAATCGCGTCCGTCAACTGCTTATGCGCCTCGATTGAATGGTTGACAATAGTCCGCAATTCGATGTTTGCCGCCGTTGTCGAACCCAAGGCTGCCGTAACCGTGGCCGTCGATTGGATGAGCAAGTTGTCCTTTTTGCCCAGTTCGCGCCATAACATGGTGACGGCGATAATCAGGGTTCCCGAAAGGGTCAAATGCTCCGCGGTGTTTGCCCATTGATCGGCTACGCCCGGAGAATAGACCATAGGAGACGCAGCTAATTGAGCGGCTTTGAGAATTTGTATGCACCAAGCCAGCCACATCAGCCCGAAGAATCCGCGAAAGACCTTGGCGAGATAGGTCACCGCTTGCCGCCTTTCGTGAGCAAGAAACCCATTCCGAAGGCCAGCGCCAGCGCAAGCAGCGGATTCGCCTGAATCCAGGCCAGAACGCCGCCGGAATCCTGTCCACAGCCGCAAGGGAGCGAATCTCCCCAGGGAGCCACCGTATTGTTTTGCGCGCCGTACATAAGCTCACCCCAAGAATAACACCCAAACAGAGCGGGACGCGGGAGCGCGGAGGGATCGCCCCCGCGCCCGCTCTAACCAGCACCCAGGACCGTCGATTAGGAAACCGGCCGGCCGAGAATGCCGAACATGCGCGCGACAAGCCAGGCGCCCAGACCCGGTGTCGGAGTCGCAGCGTACGGCAGCAAGGAAGGCTGCGAAGGCACGCCCGTGGCTCCCGTGGGAGGATAGACGCCGCCAACCGGCCCGCTCGTCGGCGGGAAATAGATCGGCCAGGCAAACGTCAGGTTCGGGCTGAGGTACTTGCCGAAATGCCCGAAACGCTTCTTGCTGTTCGGGTCCGGCACGCCCAACTGCCAGCCGCTCTCATTGCTCTGCGTCGAGAAGCCCGTGTAGCCCATGCCCGACGGATAGCTCTCGATCTTGCCATCCCACTGGACTTTGCCCAGGATGGTGAACTCGAAATAGCTGTACAGGGTCAGCACGTCGAGATCGCGCTTGATGATGAACGGATGCACGTACAGGCCAATCGAATCGATGAGGATGTCGTACGGAGGCGTCAAACCGAAGTTTGCCGCGACCAGGACATTCGTTTCGACCTTGCTGAGAATCGGCGCCGGCCCCGTCACCGTGGACAGCGGATAAGGATCGGGCTGTCCCAGACCTGCGTTGAAGAAGTTGTAGAACGAACTCAGGGCCGTACCCGCCGCCAGTTTGATGGTCGAGTAGTAGTTGCCCGTGATCGCGTCTTTGATGCCGCCAAGCAGCGAATTCATGTCCGCTTGCGAGACGTTGCCGCCCGGCGTCAGGTTGACCCCAAGGGCCGAAGCCGCGGTACCGATTGTGCCGCCCGTTTGAACTGCCATTGAAAAACCCCCTTACCGAATGCTTAAAAGCAAATTCGGCGTTGAAACGTTAAGGTCATGGGGCGCCCTATTCGAGCGCCCCGCAAGCGTTCAACCGCACCGGGAACGCTTTAATTCCAGTCGTACCCGCCCATGCCCTTGCCGGCCGTCGAGTGCGTCACAACCGCAGTCGAGGGAGCCGCGGCGGCGGCGCCCCAACCTTGCGGGATCTGAATCCCGCGCGGCGGATAGCCGACGTTCACCCGTTGCGGCCACACGAAGTTCCAGCCGGTCTGGTAGTCGCCCACACCCGCATTGCTCAGAACCGAGCCGTACGGGGTAAGGTCGGTAATCATCCGCGTGATGATCTGCGCAATCCCGCCGCCTGCCACGGCCATAGTGATGATTTTGTCTTTGAATGCCAGATGCGAGGCCCAGGCCAACGCCACGGTTGCGCCCAGGTTGCCCGCGTAGCCCATCACACCCGTGTTGCTTGTGGACAAGAGCGCCTGAGTGAGCGCCTTGGAGCCGACGCCGCCGCCGACAATCGCCGCGCCCATCTTCACATACTCCATCGTCTGCCCACCCGGATTCCGGCGCCGATTGTGCCGCCGCATGACCGGAAGATTCCGTCTCGTATGTCGCCGTCCGGCGTTCGCCCTTTTTCCAGCGCGGCGCCGGACGGTCTTCGTTTTTCCCATGTTCTTTCTCCTTTTGGCTGGATTAGCCCCGAGCAAGTACACCACTTCGCCCAGGTTCCGCTTGGTACGCGGGCGATGCGCCGCGGCTCGGGTCCGCGAGCGATTCTGTTTGCGCGGCGCCGCGCGGCGAGCCTTCGCCTTGTTGTGCCGCTTCTTGGAGAGCGACTGACGCGCAGCCGTGCGCTGGCGCGCGCTCCCAAAGTGTAGTTTTTGCTTGAGCGTCATATTGCGCTTGCGCTTCATGCTTCTCCCCTTCCCCGTTGCCGGGTTTGCGATCAAAGTCGTTCGTTCCGAATAGGCCATGGAAAACCCCTATGTCCTCGAAGTGTGAGGCCGCCAGACGAGATGCTCATACTGCAACCTCCTCAAGTTGCTTTGGGCGAAAGCCCGAAATCGGAATCAAATCATGCCGCGGCGGTTCCACGGGGCCAAGCTTCAGGTGCTCCACGTGAGCCGCCGGGTTCAGATAAATCAGATGCCCCGCCCGCTTCGCCCGGAAGCACCAAGACACGTCATCCGTCAGGAAGCCCCGCTTGTCTTCGACCGGCTGAGGGACAAAGCCCCGCGGCCCCAACTCCGCGAGCACCGAGCCGCGCATCAACAGCAGCCCGAAGCCGATAAACGCGAGATCGTCAATCAGCCGCCCGCGCTTCAAGGCATCCAGAACTTCCGCCTCTGTCAGTTGAAAATCCGTCATGCCGAAACTGCGACCCGCCGCGATATAGCTTTGCGCCGTGTCCGGCCCTCTGTACCGATACCAGGCCCCCACAATATCAATCGAACGCAGCAGCGGGTCCGTGTTGCGCTCCGAGGCCTCAAGATCGAGCATCAGGGTTTGAAACGCCGCAATCGTGGGCGGATTGTCCGAGTCGATCCACAGAACGTAATCGGGCGTGCCGTGCGAGAGCACCGCGCGCGCCGCTTCGATGCGGACCTGATAGATATTGTTCGATTGGCTGTAAATGTGGCCGAAAGCGAAATGCGTGCGCAGGTAGAAGTGCAGCTCATCCCATTCCGCCAACCAGACGGCATCAAACGGCGTGCCGGGAGTCACCACCACCAGACTCTTAAGCGGATCCACGCCACCCGTGAAACCATTGCGGCTCCGCTTGCCAAGGACGCGATCTTTTACCCGCCACGCTTCAGCCCGGTTGCTCTCCCGGTAGACCGCATCCGCATCACCCGGCATCACCGTGCCTAGTTTCTTGATCGGATGCCGATGCTCAAACTTCAGCGTTGCGCGCGCGTCGACGATCACGCCGTCTCGTTGCGCCACCAGCGTGAAATCGTCATCCGAGCCGACCGAGATGTACTCGGGGTAGAACAGTTCCCCATTCGGACAGCCGCCGCGCCCCGGCCGCTCGTAGTAGGCTCGCGTCAAAATGGGATGCGTCATGATCCAAGGCCATGGATCTTGCGCGTTCACATGGACGGCATACTCCCCTGCCAGATCCGATATCGCAGCCAGCAGCAGCGAGTCCCAATGCAACGGCGGAAAGAAATCATCGGCTACGCAGACAAGCACGCGGCCCGTCGAAGCCTTCGCCGCTGTGTTCCAGGCATCCACCACGCAGGGACGGCCATGATTCCAGATCAACCGGAGGCCCAACGCCGAGAAAGTACCACCAGCCGAATGGTTATCGAAGGCCCCGCCCTTATCCACGCACAGCAGGTATTCGACCGCGCCCGGATTGTCCGCGCGCGAGGTCCACGCATCGAACGCCGCGCGCCACCCGTCAGACCGAGCGGAAGCATGAAGCAAGGAAAACACCGGCTTGCTCATTTGTCGATGCCCTCCCGCTTGATGAGGTACGTTCCGCCCGAGAACAGCAGGGCTTCATTCGGCGCGTCGTAAATCAGATCGGGCCCGACGCCGGCCGATTGCCCGCGCTCCGCTTTTCCCGGCTCGTGGAAATAGATGGCCGTGCCGCCTTCGCTGCCCAGATGCGTTTTGGTGGTGAAGTACTCCAAACGGATCACCAGGCCGAGCGTGTTCATCTCATGCGGCCAATCGCGGAAACCGTAATCATTCGAATCGAGCGTCTGGTCGCCGCCTTCGACAAATAACTGGTTTTTCTGTTCGTTCGAGCAGAGTTTCGCGTTCTTGAAGCCCACCAGCCGCCGCTCGTAGCCATCCAGGCACCGGACTACCAGCGCTTCGAGCTTGCCGAGCGCCGCCAGGTGCTCATGGTAGTGAACCTTTCGGGTCACTTCGATGATTTCCGCTGAGGGCATCCCGTGGAACTCTTCGTAGACTTCCGCCGCGGCTTCAGCGGGATTCTTTTTTGCAAGCTGGGCATCAACGAACTTTTTTGCCGCCGCCTCCGATGCGAACGTAGGCAGCACGCTCAAAGACGTCTTCCAGCCATCCCGTACCGGCCAGACCTGGTAGCTCCGATAAGCCTTGCTCTTGCCTTCAGAATCTTCATCGAAGTACTTGCGATAGGACGGATTCGCTTGCAGAAACTCGTTGAGGCTCCCACCCTTGGCATACCAACTCTTCAGCTTGCTTTCGAGATTCGGGTCCGAGAGCTTGCGGCCCCGGCGTTGCGCTTCGCTCTCGCGTTCCGCCTTCGCCGCAGCCTTCGCAGACACCGGACGCGCCGCCCGCGCGACGCCGCCCGCCGCCGCCCGCGTGCGCTTGCCGTGGTACACGACCGGGCCTAGAGGCTGGTTCGTGCCGAAAGGCCACATGTTACGCCGGATTATGCGCTTCGCAGCCATCGTCAATCCCCGTACCGGATACCGAGCAAACGGTCCCGATGAATCTGCATCATTTTGAACCAACCATCCGCAGCAACCGGGTCAGTGTGCGAATCCAGACCGTTGCTGACCCGAGCGTCAATTTGCCGCACAAACAGATCGCGGGCTTCCGGCCCAGCGTGCCGAGCGCAGAACACCAGCGCTACGCCCAATGCCCGCAATCGAAGATGATGCCACCAGCCCATTTAAAAGAACCCCGCGCGCTTTTTCGACTTCCCGCCGCCCTCACCCTCCAACGCCCGCGCTTGCGCCCGTAGCCTCGCCGCCTTCGATTGACGCCGCCTCTCGCCAGTCGCGGCCACGTACTTAACCTTGCGGCTCACCGTGGACACGCCCCTGCTTGTGGTGCTGAAGACGGAATAGACGACAAAGAAACCGAGCGCGATAGCGACAATTTCGCCCGTGCTCCAAGTGCTGATATCAGAGGATTCAAACAAGCCCGTACCGAGAAACCCCGTGCCGTCAAACAATCCGCCCATGCCAGCGCAGCCCAATCCCGCACATGGGAAGGACGGTAAGATCGTCGGGTCACTCCAGTTGATGCCAGCGGGATTCATAGCGTACATGGGCTTACCTCTTCACCATAAAAATCACAAACACCACAGCCAACGCCAAGCCGCCTCCAATTAACCAATCCGAGCACGTGCCGTCATCGTTCACAGCTTCCCCGAACAAGCAGCTCGCTTTAGGCGTCTCTGGATTCACGCCGCCGCTGGTTGTTGGCGCACCAGGGCACGGATAGGACGTAGCAAATGGGTTCCAACAATTCAACTGCCCAAGGTTCGTGACGGAACCACAGTCCACAAGATCGCCGCCCGATCCACTTACGCACGGCTCGCCCAGCCCGGTATTGTTTAGCCCGTACACTGGCCCTCCATAGCTTGCATCACGATCTTGCCGAGAGGAGTAGCCAGCAGATTCTTGCGAGGCACGCGGAGCCGCTTCATGCCCTCTTTAATGCCCCGTTCTGCCAGAGGCTTGAGCGCATCCCACACCGGAAAGCCGATGCGTGACTCCACATGCTTTGCCGTCAGCCGTTCCGCGACCGCCAGCGCCAGCACATCGAGCCGCCCTTTGGGATTCGCGTTCATAGCTTTGCCCACCGGCCCCCGCCGGCCCCGATCACGAGCAGCGCGACGAAAGCAGCCGCGAGTATCGCCACCCAAGAGCCCGCGCTCAGGTCGCTCGAATCGTCGCCCAGTCCTACCGGGATGTTGGGAGCAATGTACATTAGCGCTTCTTGCCCCCCAAAAGCAGCACCAGCGTAGCCAACGCCGCAAGACCGCCCAGCAACGTGGAATTGCTTGAAAGCCAAGCCGTGAGTTGGTTCAAGGTGGCGTTACCCGACGCGCTCACAACCGGCCCTTGCGAAGTTGCCGGAATCGGGCTTGGCGATCCCTCAGGCGTATCAATGTTCGAGGCGACCAAGTTCCCGTCCGCGTCCGTGTAGTCACCAAAGCCCCTGTATCCTGTGTACATAGCTCGCCTCAGTTCCAGTCGTTCGGGATGGCCGGGTTATTCGTCAGCCGCGGCGGCGTGAACGCGGAAGACTCGTAATCGCCCATACCCATCGATCGACGTTGCCGGTTTACCAGCGCACCCAGGCCCGCCATGATGGAGCCGAGACCTGTTTGCGCGCCGATCACCGGCGCTTCCCCCGCCCAGTAAGCCGCAAATGAGATGGACCCCGTAGGCCAGGCCGGCGTGAAGCTCTTGCCCATGATCTGATTGGCGTAATAGTTCCAGTTGTCGCCGGAAGGCATGTTCCCATTGACCAGGTTCGGGTCGCTCGCCGCCTGCGCTTGAATGGCCGTAGCCAAGGTCGCCAGGCTCGTGATCCCGGAAGGCCAGGACGCGGGGACTGTCGCCGCGGGAGTCGCCGCCGCCGCGAGAGTGGTTCNNAGAGTGGTTCCGACGGGAGATGCCGCCGAGCCGTAGGCCAGCAAGGAAGCCAATTGCGCTGCCGTCTGAGAGGACACCGCCATCGCGTTCCAGACCGCTTGATTCGTCGCCGTCATGGACGCCCACTGCGCCGCCGTGCCGCCGACGTTCGTCCAAGAGGCCGGCGCCGTCGTGGTTGCTGTCGCAGTCGCAGTCGCGAAAAACATCTCGTAGCCGATGTACGCCGCCCCGCCGACCAGAAGGACCTTAAGCCAAGTGTTCATGTTCAGAACCTCACTTCACCATCTGATAGACCAGGAAAGCCGCGCCCGCAAGCAGCAGCAGTTCCAGCGTTGACGAGCCGCCCGTCAGAGAACTGAGGGCCGAAGACACATCCGAAGCCGTGTACGCCGATGGGTTTGTCGCCGTCGCCGTCGCATCGTCCGCTACGTCCGGGTCGTTCGCAATCGGGTCGCGGTAACCGTTGAACCAGTTCCAGCACTCCCCCGCCGCTGGCGTGCCCCAGGATGGAACCGCCGCCGCCGTTTGCTTCCACGTACACGCCCCGGCTTGCCGATCCGAGATGCACTTCTGCCCGGCCGTTCCCGTACCCGTTTGAGAGCAGTTCGCTTCGAGCTGAGCCCATACTTGATCGAACGTGGCGAGAGCCGCCGCCTGGCTGGACTGCGATCGCGGCGTAGGCAGCGCAAAGTAAGCGGCTATATTCTGACCCAGCAGCGTGGCCGCTTGATTGGCCCAGGAGGAAGTCTCGACGCAGGTAACGCCGCACCCTGAGTTTTCGATAAGATACGTGGCGAGCTGGGCGATCTCTGCGATAGCCGCGCCAACGACGGGTACGGCAACCGCCGCCGAGATCCCCAGCGCCCCGCCGGCTGAGGCCGATACGCCTGTAGCTGCCAGGAGCGAAGCCGCAGTGGACGCGCCCGACTGAATCACCGTTGTCGCCGCATCCCCCAGCCCCCACCATTGGTACATTCAGCGCCCCCCGCCGAGCAGCAGCACCGCGCCGATGCCGAGCGCCGCCAGGATGAGCAGCGTGGTTGTGGACACGCCCGACGAGCTGGCGACTGCGGATGACGAGCTGGCCGCCGCAGATTGAGCAGGCTGAAACCAAGTCGGATACACCGGCGCGGGCGATGCGGCCGGCGTCACAGTCGCAGGCGTTGCAGCCGGCGTCAAGGCCGCGGGCGCCGGCGATACCGTCTGCCCAGGTACGTATGGCTCGCCCGTCGCCGCCCATAGGAACTCCGGTAAGGTTGGGTCTGCCGGGTTCGCACCGCCCCCGCCCGACATCGAAGGAATGGCCGCATAAACTCCCGCGGGTTGCGGACTGGGCAGGATCGCCGGGTTGAACTCTGTACCCGCCACCGATGGATAGGTTGACGCTACGCAGTTGGGCCCGTTGTACGCGATGCAGGTAAGCTCGTTCGCCACCTGCCCCAGACCGTGCTGCAACTCGCGCCATCCGTACATTCATTTTTTCCAGCTGGAGATCAGGACCGCGCCCAGCCCCACCAACAAGAGCAGCCACATCGAACTGGAACCGCTACTGCTGAGGTTCCCCAACAGCCCGGAAGCGCTGAGCGCCGACAAACTGGACGCTGGAGTCGAAATCATCTGGCCGTTCGCCCCCACAACCGTGGTAGTGGGCGCCACCACCTCGCCGCCGATCTTGCTCCAGGTGTTGAGCAAGCTCATGATGCCCGAGTCAATGGCATTGGATCCAGACGACGAACTTGAACTGGAGGAGCCGGAAGACGAGCCAGACGACAATACGCCAGAGGACAAGATCGAATTCAGTTGCGTATTCGCGGAGCTGATCTGAGACGCGGACGCCGAGGGGCAAATGCCATCCACCGCCGGCCCGAAGGCGCAATCCTCCGTGCCGAGCGAGGTCGAAGACGAATCGTAGAGCAGGCAGTTGCCGTCATCGTCGTAGCTCTGGCACGTGTCGCCCAGCCCGCGGCCGCTGTAATAGTGCAGCCCCTTGAAGCTCGATTGCTGCTTGTCCGATACCGGCGCCCCCGATGCGTCGTACACCTGCTTGCGGAATACGTCTTGCTTTGGGACTTCCCAGCCCGGCGCATCCCCGGCGTGCGCATCAAGAGAGAGCCGCGCGCCGCTCTCAAGGACCGCTCGCGGGTAAACGTGGGTATATAAGGATGGCTCTCGCGGATCGGCCGCCACCGCGACCATCTCATACCCTACCCCCAGGCAGCGGAGCAGCGCGCAGATCGCCATGGTGAACGCCGAGCAGTCGCCTTGCGGGGCAGCGGCAAGCAGCAGGGCGTCCGGCGCGATGAGCAGTTGCTTCTTTTCGGGGAACGCGGAGACGAGCGCCTTGAACTCGTCGTGATGCAAGCGGCCGATCATAAAGCGGGCGTACCAGAACACGGCGCGCGCCAGGTACGCTGCAGACCAGGGCGCGCTCGTTTCAATCGACTCGCCGGCGGCCGGGTCGTAGCTTCCCAGCGGCCCGAAGCGCTCTACCGCGTCTTGCGCGATCGCTTGCACCGCGGGATGCTTTGCAGCGCCGGCCACCAGGCCGCACATAAACGAAACCGTCTGCGCCGTCGCGGTATCCGGGTTCGAACTCGGTTGGAACCATCCCCAGGAGACGCCAGATTGAGGAGCCATCAACCACGATGGTAAAACAGGGTCTTGATTTCTTCTAACCCCTTTGAATACGTTATAGTACAGTACAGGCGCTACGGCCCCTCTACAAACCCTGTACGAGCCGGATACGCGAGAACAGGTCAAAAAAGATGCCAAGAACAGCCCAAAAAGCCCGCCCAACTCCAGCCGCACAGGCCGAGATACCCCAACCAATCGAACCCCAGCCGGTTCAAACGGACCCCCAGCCCGCCGAGGCCCAGCCAAACAAGCCCATGAGGACGCTTACGTTTTTCGAGAACATGAAGCGAATTCATACCGAAGATTGGGGAACCCGCGCCGTCGTCTACCTCTACCGATTGGAGCCGATCACCGACCGGCTGAAGGGCGGGAACAGTACGGTTTTCGTCATGAAGTACGACGAGCCGGTAGACCAGGACAAGATCCTCGTTGACCACGGCAGCGGGAAATACCGGGCCATCTTGAACTTCCGAAAGCCGGGACAGGATACTGGCGACCAGGTTGACTCCGCGATTTTCGAAATGCTCAATACGAACTTCCCCCCGAAGGTTCCACCGGGCGAATGGGTGAACGACTCGCGTAACAAGAAGTGGGCATGGGCCGCCCCGCTGATGCCAAAGACCGCCGCGGAACAGCAGCAGGAACAGGCGCAGCGCCCAATTGACGACACGGTAGAGAAATTCCGTCTTTTCCGCGATATCGCCAACGACGCGAAAGAACAGGCCAGGGCCGACCATCCCACACCGCCCACCGCTCCCGCCGCCCCCGCCACGGACCCAGTTATGACCGGGCTTGCAATCGCTGAAAAGTTCATGGCGATGAAGGCCGATAACCCCATGGTAGAGATCATGAAAACCATGCTGGAGGACCGGCGACAAGAATTGGCCGCCGAACGCCAACGCTCCGATAGGCTCCAGACGGAGCTAAGAAGCAAGGAAAACGCGCCCGGCGCATCCGGCCTTGGTTCCCTCAAGGGAATACTCGCTGAAGCGAAAGAACTTGGGTTGCTCCCGGAAGGCGGATTGAAAGGCCTCTGGAGTAGCGCACAAGGCGCCCTGCAAAACGTCGCCCGTTCCCGGATGTCAGGCACGGAGGAATTTCTACAACCGATCCTAGTGGAAGTAGCCCAGGCCGCCAAGCCTCTCTTGCCGATGCTCGTTTCACGAATGCTTCAACCGAAGCCGCCGCAGCCAGGGCAGATTCAGCAGCCGCCGCAACCGAGCGCCCTTCCCTTCCCCGCCGCGCCGCCGCAACCGGGGCAGCCGNNCCCGCCGCAGACTTCGACCAGGCTCAGGCTTTCGCGTTCATCAAGGCCTTTGCCGATCCCTTCGTGCGATGGTTCAAGGAAGACAAGGGCACTGGAGGCGACTTTGCGGAGTGGATCTTCGATGCCTACGGAGCCGATTGGCAAGGCTTGAAGTGGCTCCACATGAAAAGCGGCGTAGGCTCAGAGCCAATCGTGGCAATGTTCCGAGGTTCCCCGTTCTGGCCTGAGATCGCAGCCGCTGAACTGAAGTTCACGGAGTACGTGGAGCAGTTCGTGAAATGGGCTCCAGAAGCCGCCCAGGTGGTAGTAGACCTCGACAGCGGCGAGCAAGACGAAACGGAGGCGAACTAAAATGTTCGAGCCCCCCATCACCCCTTTGACCATGTGCCGCCTCTGCAATCAGCCCATCGTGCAAGGCCCTCCGATCATCGGAGAATCCGAAGCCGATCACGCAATGCGCGTCATGCGATCGCTCGTGCGGCACTTGCAGCACAGCCACCCGGAGCACATGAAAGAGATTGCGCAGCAAACGCAGATCCTCTCGGCTTCGCTCTATGGCATCCAGATAGTGCAGTCCTACGAGATCGCAGACCCAGTGATGCTCTTGGAATACGACAAGGCACGGGCACCGCTCCACGCCTTGACGCGCAAAAACACGCTGACGGATGCCCAGCTTGAAACCGTGCTCACTGAAAAGCTCGCGCCAACCGTCTATAAGTTGATGGCGATAAGAGCCGCCATGCCGATAGCAAAGTGGTTGCGAGACTTTCTCTCGGAAGAGGGAGAGTTTGAGCACGCGACCGTGAAGCAGGCCAGGGAATCGACGGTAGCGATTAAGACGGCTTGAACGTCGCCGCGATGAAGCGGGCCAAATCGAATGGTATTTCGGCCCGCTCTGCAATCGCCCTCGAACTCAGATGCTCTTTCCGGCTCCGCTCCGCAGAGGGTAGCAGCGCCGGAACATCCCCCCACAGATACCGCGATCCATAATGAGCGCGGGCACTGCCGAGCCAACCTTGAGCCATTCTGACATTTTCAAGCACGATAGGCGCTTGTGCCTCACGCGCGATGCGCCATGCCGCCTCAACAAGCGATAGATCTGGCTCTGGAGGATTCAGCCGCTTCAGCCATGGTAGTTGATGCCGCGTGAACTGTTCGCATGGCGGGCTTGCAACGATGAGCACAGGCCGCTCGAAATCGTATCCGCTCACGCTGCGAATATCCCGCCGCCGAAACTCGCCCGGATATTCAGGCACGTCCACAACGTCATACCCGATCACCCGGAAGCCCTCAGCCACAAGGCCCCGCGTCCATCCGAACCGCCGGCCGCAGCAGAGATCAATCGCCAGGGGCTTCATTGATGAAACCTTGCGTCCCTTTCAGGCGTAGAATAAGACATGATTTCCAAACTTCACACCGCTCATGCTTGGCTGATTGGACACGTTATCGACAGACTCACGGCGTTGTGGCCTTTCGTCTGGTAGCCGCCCCTTCAGCTTGGTCGCGCAGCCATTCTACGAAGGACCGCCCCGTATCAGCCCGTAGGAACTCCCGGTATCGCCGCTTGCCCTTGCTCAACTTCGGAGGCTTCGGGCTTTCATCGCGCACAGCCTGCTTGCCGGCGTCCGTCACAGAGCAATTGAAATAAGGGAGCCAATCTGTAGTGGCGTGCTGGCGCATGTAGCCGAGCGCCACGAGTGCGCGGCAAGTTCCTTCATCATCGCCACCCGCGCAAAAGTGATTGCGGTACATCTCGCCTTGCCCGTATTCATCGAGTCCTAGGCTGTGCTGTAAAATCTGCAATTGATCTGGCGTCATGCGATCCTCCGTGCAGCGTTCCTAACCTTCTCCGCTTCATGCTTGGCTTTCACTAGGCAGGCTTTCGAGCAATGCTTATGCGTACGCTGTTTGCGTGCGAACCAGACGCCGCAAGCGCACCGGCTGAAAGCCTGTTGAACCTCCCGCATCAGATCCGATAGCATCCGCCCTTCGCAGCCCGCGACTTCGCACTCGCTGTACTTCAGACCGTGGCCGCAATAGTGATTGTGGTTCCACATCCCCCGGCACTCGCCGGAACAGAACTCGTGAAGGCGTCGAGTCTTCAGAAACTCTTTCCCGCACGCTTCAAACTTGCAGTGGACTAAAACTCGTGCGAATGGCATTTCAGGGTGGATTGTAGCATATAGATTGCCCGCGTGTCCATGCGGTTTAATTGATGTCTAGCGGGAAAGAGGATAGATTGGACGTGAAAGCCCGGCGGGCCTCTGAGGGGCTTGCTACAGGCTTGCTGTAAAAAGGCGAATGTAGGGCGAATAGAAAACACCAAAAACAGGCGAAAGTACGGCGAATTGCCGAATGTTTTCAACTACTTGGTTAGGACGCCGGTGTCCTACCTTGATGTTTCGCTTTTTGTTCGTAGGGTTTGAAAAACCGGTCTGACGGGCGGAAGCCATGAGGTACACCACAAACACTACACCCCGGCGCGATAGGTGTCAAGAGGGAGTTTAACCTCTCTGCCTGTGACAACTTGAGCAATAACGATTTTCGACAATTCCACCGCAAGGGCATAAAATTGGTTCCTGCGAACCAACGCCCGTAAGCACGTTCGGAACTGCGACCACCAAGAACCCGATGGGATTGTCTTTTTTCACCGCGAGAGGCCCTTTCATTTCGACAGCCGCGCAGATCATGGCCGGTGTGACGTTCGCAAGTTTCGCGTGGCAATTTCGGACCATCAGNNACCATTTCAGCCGTCATCATCATCGGTTTTCCGTTGCCGTTCACAGGTGATGATGATGATGAATTCTTCTTTCTTTCCTTTCTTTCAATTTGCACGCCACCTTCCAATCCTTCTAGCTTACTGATTCCATTGGAGTTAGTAATAATTTTTGCGTCACTCTGGGCGGACACGCGCGTCCTACCTTTCGACCGCCTGTGTCCGCTTGCGCCCAACTTTCGCCCCTCCGTTTCAGGCTTCAAAATGTGCCGGATTTTACCCTCAATTTCGACCGCCGAGGAGCATAGCGGCTTCAACTCTTCGAGCGCCGCGGCATCAGGCATTTCNNGAGGGAGCAAATAATCCGGCAGATCCCCCGGGAACTCGATATTTTGTGCCTTGCTCGTTTCAGTCGCCACTGTCCCCGCAGAGTGCGGAACGGCGTAACAGGTAATCCGCTCGCCAACACGCTCGAGAAATCCTCCGTCCTCAAGCGCCGCAAGCGCCCGCCGCACCTGGCGCCGTTCCAGACCCGTCTCATGCGAGATATCCTTCGGGCCGATTGGCGTCAATTTGCCCCGTTCCAAACGCACCGCGACCTGAGATGCGAACGCCATGCAGTGCAAAGAAAGACACGAGTACACCCGGCCCATCTCGCCGGTCCAACCGGAGCACTTCATCGCACCGCGCGCCCGCGGCTTGGCATCAAGGAAAAACTCGCCTGGGCCTATGCCAAGCTCAACGACCCACTGAGGTACGCCGTTGCCTTCGGTTCGCGCTTGTTTTCTTTCAGTTGGTTGTGATAGGCTTGACACGAATAGAGACTCCTACGTAAGTTTTTCAATACCCCTGGGCTGAGGTGAAGCGGCCCAGGGGTTCTTTTTTGCAGCACGGGATTATTCTAGCGCCATCCGGCGAGACTCGCCAGACGAACAGGCTACGAAGCCGCCCGCCGTGCCTCAATTGAGGTTTGCCGCTTCTCCGCTTCCGCTCGCGCCGCTTCGATGTCAGGGAAGCCTCCGACACGCACCACGGCTTGTTTGGGCGAATTGCAGCAGACAAAGTGATCGAGGAATGTAGACCGCATGGATTCGCAGCCGGGATAGATGCGCCATTCGCCGCCGTTACCATCGGGACCAAACCAGTAGCGCAGAGCCTTGTTAAAGCTCCAGGTCATCTCCAGTGCCCCGTGGCAACCAGAATGACCACAGCCACGGCCAGCAGCCAGCAGGCCGCAAACCAGAGGATGCGTTCGCGCTTCAGGCGAGCATTGCATTTTGCGCGCACCGTGCCCACGTCTTCAGCGGACGCCAGCAGTGCATCGAGTTCTGAGACGTGAAAGGGGTTATCTAACGCTTTCCATGCTTTCCAGGCTTCTAAATCGTCCATGCCTGAAATGATGCGCCGACAAGCCCGAAAACGTCAATCCCCGCGTTTGTGGGCAGTACGTACTGCCCTCATCAGCGGGTATTGCAAGCCCGTGAAAACCATGAAAAGATCGGCTTGTGAGCGACCTACATATCCAATCGCAAGCGACTGCACCCAGGGGTGAGCGGACAGTGCCGAGCCGCTCACGCCCAAGCCGCCGCAAGGTGAGCAAGCTCGACCGCGAGGAACACGAGCACAAGGCGGCCCGCGCCCGATGGGACGCAAGCTTTCGCTACCCCTTCGGGCTTCTAACGATCATTGATCTGATCGGAACCCGCAACAAGGGAAAGGACGGCCCGGAGTGAGCTACGATAGCGCCTACTCCATTCGTCCGAAGCCCATGGCGCGCCAGGAGGCCGCACCTGTGGATAATCCACGATACCGGGCATGGATACGGACGTTCCCATGCGTCGTCTGTAATTCAGCAAGGCGCATTGAAGCCGCGCACACCGGAGCCCACGGCTTAGGTCAAAAGTCGGATTCGCTCAAGTGCATCCCGCTTTGTGAACGATGCCACAGGACCGGCCCCGAGTCCTACCATTCAAGCGCCGCCACGTTCGCAGACCGGCACCAATTGGACATTCCGAACCTGATAGTGCAGTTCAATGAGTTGTGGGGCGAAAGGCAACGCCGGAGGGCAGCATGAGCGAACTGGACTCGAAAGCCTGCTACAACGCCTTCGTTTCAGGCAAGCTCTCGCCAACGCCGTGGGAGCGCCTTACGCAAGCCGAGCGGGAGCAGTGGGCCCAAGCCGTCGCAGCAGTGAGGGTACGTTATCGCATTTGCCCCGATTGCGGCTTCGAGTACACGCGATGCGCCTACTGCGAACAGTTCAAGGCGAGCGTTCCAAAACCCGCCAAGAAGAAGAGGAAGGCCCGCGTATGATGGATGACGTTTGCGACCGCTTCACCAGCGAACCTTACGCCCTGCCCCGCCGCGCACCGGAGCCATTCTTCGTTGAATCGCTCCCCTGTGAGGCTTGCGGACGCCCCGCCGAGCGCCGGGAGTGGAACGCTGAGCACCAACTAATGATCGGCGTCAACTGCGCCTGTAGCGAACCAGATGAGCCGGTATGTCCAGCTCTGGAAAGGTCAATTCTCGCGTGCAGGAACGTGGGAGAGATCGTTTCAGCCTGCAAGGAGCACCGGGAGTACTGCCCGATGTGCAAGCCAGTGGAGCGCAAGGAAATCACAAGGGCAGGGGATTCTGAACAAGAGCAGCCACGGGAGGCAGCATGAGCGACCCCCGTTACATCTCATGGCCCGTCAATCCCCCGGCCCGGCCCAGGAAGAAGCGCAACGTGCTCGATTCTTCCACCTGGGGGACGGAATGCGCCAGGGGTATCAACTACGCCAGCACGGGAGCGCCGGTAGCGTCAGGCACGAAAGGCGTGGTCCGCAAAATCAGCACCGGCCGCAAGAAGTACCGAGGCATGGCGTCCGAGGGGCTCGAAAGGCAGGAAAAGTTATGAAAGGCTTCAAATTCGAGATCCGCCGCGGCAAAAAGGGCGAGTCCCATAAGTTCATGTGCAAGGTGGGAGGCGTCATAGCAATCGGCGCGAACAACATCACACGGCTTATGGCGCTGATCCAGAGAGAGGCCGAGCTTCAGTTGGACGTGGAAGCCGTACCTCAAAAACCGAAAACGCGAACAACGGAGGCCATGAAAAACGCCGCACGCAAAACCGATGCCCGGATGAAGGCCCTTAGAATACTCGCCACGGGGCGCATACCGGAAGACGAGAGCAAGCTATGAGAAGTGGCATCAACCCCTACCACCTTGCTTTCTGGCGAGGCTTTCTATACGGAGCCTTTGTGGGCTTCGTGGTCACTGGTTTGATATGGAGGTTCGCACGATGACGCCGGAACAAAAGAACGCCGTGGGAGGCTTCTACTGCCAGAACTGCTCAAGAGTGCTGGTAGAGAATCAGGGAGGCATCTGCCAGAAGTGTATGGAGGTTCGCACGATGAGAGATCCCAACGGCCCCGTCGCATCGTTTGATCGAGGATTCTGGTGCGGTCTATACCTCGGACTTTCAATCTGTGCCGTGATCTTCGCCGCCGGAGTTCTGATATGGAGGTTCGCACGATGAGGCAACTCGGCATTCAAGACACGTTCCATTTCCCACCAGATACGGTTGTGGCGATGCAACGAGCATGGCGGCAGGCTCACCGGTGTGGCTTCTGGAAGGGTACACTATTGGGCCTTGTTCTAGAAGCCGTCGCAGTTTTGATATGGAGGTTCACACGATGAAGCAAAAGAAGGAAAAGGCCGAGAAGGAGCGCCCGATCCACCTAACGTCAGGTCAAANNCCGTCAGGCGATATGGGCCGATGCGGGCAGCGCAAAAACAAGGACGCCATTGCCGACGACCTAAACGCGGTCACCTGTTTACTTTGTCTCCGGGCTTTCGCGCAGCGATGCCAAGAGCTTCTGGACTCGATTGTCCGCAGCGCAGCGAGGCCACGATGAACCGTCTTCGATTCGCTCCCAACGTCCCACAGATTATCGCCCTTCAAGACCCGGAAGGCGACTACAAGCCCGAGCAGGAAGAGGTTGAATACCTCTTGACCGATGGGCGCATTCTTGTCTTGAATGTGCCCGACGCCACCCGGCTGAACCTGATGAACTTGCAGACCGGCGAAACGTTCTCCGTTTGCAAGCGCATCACCGAAGGCCAGTTGCCCTACATCGAAATTGCGCTATCGAATGCGACCGAGAAAGCTCGCGCCGCCCAGGAGCAGGAAGCCCCGGCGCCGCCCGTACTGCGACGTAACAGGCGCGGCGGGAAGGTCCACGAGATGAGGCCGGAAGTCTCAGAGCCGATTCAGCCACGGCTGTTTGACCGCAAAGGCACTGGAACCTACGGCCCCGCCCCACAAGCGCAGCCAGCGCCAGCCAGCCGTATGCAGTCCATTCCCCTCAATCAAGCCTTCGTCGAAGCCGTCAAGATCGTTCGAGACGGTCTGAAGGAAGCGGGCGTACAGTGGGGCGATGGACCGCAACAAGACGCTGTATCAACGCTGCTGATCGGCGCCCTTAACCGAAATTGGATAGGACCGTGGGAGCGCCAGTGAGATACGCTACCCCAGGAGAGCACGAGCAGGCAGCTTTTCGTGCATTGCTCGCCGTCAGCAAAGCAGCGCAGAAAGCAGACGCGGCGTTTGCGCAATTTCACCATAACGACGACGAAAAACTCGGGATGTACGATGAACTGCTGAGGGCAATGCTTTCCGTTCGGGCCGCGGTGAGGTGCTTAAAAAGCTTTTATGTCACATAAACAACGGATTCCGATCTGGCGTAAAGACCAGAAGCTCGAACGGCTATCGGATCGAATCGACGCGAATAAAGACTACATAACCCAAATGGAGTTTCCCATGCGCCTTGAGCCGACCGGCGCCGAGATACGGCAGGAAGTTCAGGCCCGGTTGATAGGCTTGGAACTGCGCCAGCAGATGCGAGACGAAAAGCGGAAGCGATTAGCAGCAAAACGGAGACGACATGGAAACGCCCGATGAAATCGCCCGCCTGCGCCGGGTGATCGAAGCCCAGGAGAAAGCCTTAGCGCACTGGCGAAGCGAAGCCGACCGGGACGCGGGAACAATCAAACGTTACACGCACGCGCTCGGNNAAATGATCGACCGTGGAGTAGAACGGGACCGCATCAGCGCAGCCGAGGCCGCCTGGATTGCAAAGGAAGCTCTTAAATGAGAATCACCATCACCGGGACCGGCGAATATCCGCACCCGGAAGCCTTCAACAAGCGCCCCGTATTTGAACNNCCCGCCGAGGCCGTAGCAGCCGCCATTGAGGCCCACATGAAGGCGTACGGGTTCAAAGACGTGTTAATCGAGGTCCGGCCATCCTGCCACATAAAACTGCGCCCCGCTTGCACCGGCGTTCCCAATGCGGACGGCATGCCGCAATGCGGAAACGTCGCCTGCATGTGCCACGGCTTGGACTGATGGCAGACCATCCGCATCCCACCTGTAAGCGCGGCCACGCGCTCACGCCAGACAATCTGATCCTTTACGACGAAGGCACGCGCCGGGAATGCCGACAGTGCGGAAACCAAAGGCGCGCAGAGTATCATCGGCAGTGGCGCCGCCGCAAAGCGCGCGTAACCCTTTCCCCTGCCCCACGATAGGCGTATACTGCTGGTTATGAAGACCAGCACAGCCCTTTCCGCCTTCGCAAGCCTTCTATTCGCCGCAGTCTCCGTGTTCGGACAGGGTGCTCCAGACTGCGCGTGGACCGATATTTTTGGCGCAGCCGTCGCCGGAACGTCCCACAACAATACCAGCGCTGGAAACAGCCCATGCGTCGCCTACCGAGTCACCTACGACGCTGTTGGAATGACCGCCATCTCATTGCAGCTTGAAGGCGCGCCATGGAACTCAGGAGGCACCGGCCCCGGAACCTTCGTTGCAATCTCAGGCTCCGCGATCGTGCAAGGCGCCAACCCGCTCACGAGCGCCACCAACGCGACCCTAGCGACCACCGGCACGGTTTACTATCCCTTCGTCCGAATCCACGTCACCACGTTCACGCCGACAGGCTCATCGGGAACGATCACCGTCCGAACCTACGGCTATAAGGGAACGAGCGCAGCTAACCCAGCAGGAGGAGGTGGCAGCGGCACGGTCACAGGAGGCCCGTTTACATCAGGCAATGTAATCGAAGGTGGAGGAGGTCAGGCTATAGCCGACACCGGGGTAGCGTTCAGCACGCTGATCGTGGACCCTATGACGGCGCTAGGCGACATGATCTATGAGAACGGCACGCCAGCGCCGGCCAGACTGCCAGGCAACACCACAGCAACCCTCGAATACCTCACCCAGCAGGGCAACGGTACAATTTCGGCAGTACCGCAGTGGAATCCGCTCCCCACCACTCTGATTGCTCAAAAGTTCTTCGGAACGGCAGCGCCGGGTTCAGTAAGCGGCAATTTGCCAGGTGATCTCTTCACAGATACGGTGGCGCACAATGAGTACGTCTGCAANNCCAGCAGGCACGGCAGCTCCCGCGTGTACTTCGGTTACGGCGGCGGGATGGCTGCTGCTNNCGTCTGTAACGGCGGCGGGATGGATGCTGCAGACGCAAGCCGCCATCGTCCCCAACACCGCCCCCGCCTCCGGGCAACTCCTGATAGGCAACGCAGGAGGGACAGCGTATGCGCCTCTCAGCCTCAGCCAAGACTGCACATTGGCAAGCACGGGAGTAATCACCTGCGCCAAGAGCAACAATGTGGCCTTTGGTACAGCGGCCTTCGTGAACACGGGGAGCAGTGGAGCAACCATCCCGCTCCTAAATACTGCAACAAATACTTGGAGTGGCGTGCAGCTCTTTTCTGCTGGTTCCTCCACCGCGCCATCCATTGCATACTCAAGTTATACAGGCACCGGCATCTCTTTCTCCCAGTACAGCACAAACTTCGCCTTTGACGGATNNTGGATTTGGAGCAAGTATTGGGTTTTCTGTATCCATCAAACCAGGTAATGCCTTTGGCTGGTCTACCAGTCCAGGGGCTACGGGACAAAACACTACGATTGCTAATCCGAGTGTTGGGATTGTTACTTTTGGAGGAACATCCGCAACCAATGCAATACTTAAACTTGGAGCATTACAGGCAGGATCAGCGCCAACGGCAAGTAATTGCACCAACAGCGCGGGCCTTCCTATTTTTCTTGGCGGGTTAGCAAACTGCGGTACTCTTTCTGTCGGCGGAGGGCCATTCGACGGCANNTTTGTAGGCTCAACTTCCGGTACTTCCATTGCAGTAAATGAAGTGAGCGCGTATGCAGGGAATCTCTTCGACTTTCAGGTAGCCGGGGTTTCCCAGGCGAAGCTCTCCGATGCTGGGCTGCTCACCCTCGCCGGTTCTACCTTCGTTCTTGGGGGTCACACTTGCAGTATTGTGTCAACGGTTTTAACTTGTCCATAAAAGGAAAACAGCCATGAAAAACACACTTACAATTTTCATCTTCAGCGCCGTCAGTCTTTCGGCGTCCGCGGTTTCAAGCATCACCTGCAATGGTCAGGTGGCGACGGTGAACGCTACAGCGCACGGGCTTGTAGCCAGCCAAGGATTCAGCCTCAGTGGCACAGCGGCCACCTTCAACAGCACCGTAGGAACGGCTGGCGGCGCACCCACGGCCAACACCTTCACATTCACTCTTCCCGCTGGAACGGCGTGCTCAACGGTCAGTTCCGGCTACACGGCAGTTGTCCCGGCCAAGGAAATCATCGATCTGAACAGCACAGCGAATCCGGGGACGGCAACCGTGACGATGAACTACCTGTACTGGTTCTCAACGGCGTATCCGAACCCGCTGCCCTGTACTTTGCCGGTCACAAACGGAGGCGTTACCACCAACACCGGATGCCCTCAAAGTGTCTGGCCGGGCGCATCCGCAGCGGAGAATGCTTCCATTGTGGCTGGTACAACCGTTGAGACTTATGGTCAACTGGTCGTTCCAGCAGCCACCGCTTCAAGCGCAGTGACCGCGCTAGTGATCGCCCAGTGGAATGCCATGCAAGCGGGATTCGCGGGGTATCTGCTGGCCGGTGGATTCTTTTGGAATGGCTCGACCTGGGCGCACAATTAACGCCTGTTGATCCTTACAGCGCTCCAGCCGAATACCAGGACCACAACGCCAAGGAGTATGAGGTCACTGGTCTGGAAGGCCCGCATTTGGGCCTCCCAGGTGGCGAGCCATCCCCTAAAGTGATAGGCCAGTTCGATTGAAGCGTGGTGCCAATTCATTAGTCTGCGCTTTCGTGGAATTCCTGCCCACCTGGAGCGTCGGTGATCTGCGGTGGGGTTGAAATCATCATCACGTACCCAAACGTCGCGGCAAGCTGTGCCAGTGCAATGAATCCCTGCGCGACACGGTGCCGTTCGGCGTCTTCAATTTCTTCTTGGGTCATATGCCGGTGTACCCCAAAGGCTTCAGCCTGGCCTGACGTTCTTCGGCGGTTTCTGCCGTTCGGTTGTGGTTTGCCAAGCCTTTCGCGATGATTTCCGATTCTTCCTCCGGGGTGAACCATCGCTGATTTGGTAGACGCTTTCTGCTTGCGACCTCGGCAGCGCGTTTTTTTGCTTGTCCCTCGGCGCACACACAGGGCGTGCCATCCGGCTTCAGTCCGTCTCCCGCGCAAGTACAGACCTCTTCCAATTCGGGTACCGTGTAGNNTGCGTGTAGACATCGTCGGCATTTGGAAACAGGCGCGTGAATTCTACTTTCGGCTCCGCATTGTCGGTGCCCCGTCCCAGCAGCACGCGCAAGCTCTGCGCAATGTCAATCAAAGCCAGTGCGGTAGCCCTGGGGGCCGGATCTTCGTTTTCCAGCCGGGTGAAGTCCAGGACCTCGCGGCGCAGGTCTTCCAGCGGCGAAGATTCGGCCGGCGCTTCAGAAGGCTCGGGAAAGAGTGGCGCTTCGGGCTGAATTTCGTCGCGGGTGACTGCGAAGGCGAAGCGGGAAGCGTAGACTATCACCGATTGCGCCAGGTCATTGCCCAGCATGCCTGTCAAGAACCCGGGCCACGATCTCCATATGCAACGCTGGCCTGTTGTTGGGTCGGTGTACGCGAACGAATAGGACGTCTCGGGCCATCCCGCCGCGAGTACGGCCCTTGGGTCTACCGAATCGCCGTCTGTGCTTACCGATCCTGCTGGGATCTGCTCATGCACATTGACGTGGAGGTGTTCTGGCGCGGCAGCTTGCAGTTCCTGCCACACCAGGGCGCGCGCTTCCTGCTTGATGCGTTCCAGGTCGGCGGGATCGTTCGACTTTGGTTGGCGGGTCTGTTCCCGCATTCCCGTTGTTGGGTTGCTCCATGCGTAGTTCATTTTTCTCCTTTGCACTTTCTCACACTACGGACATTGCGGGCGATGCGGGCGAAAAACAGGCGCATCGCGGCGCGTTCGGCCTCGGCTATCAGACGGCGTTCACGGTTCCGCTCGGACTCTTCGCTGATCGGCCCGAATGCGGGCAGCACGTCGGCGCCGAATCTGAGCCGTGCATCAACGGTGAGGGCGCGCCGGGTGGCCAACTTCTCGTCAAGCGTCAACTCGGCTCGCATTTCGGCTTCAACTCCTCTTTCGACCATTTCCCATCGGTGCAGCCCTGTCGGGCGAGTGGGTGAAAGGACTTCAGTTCCTCTTCGGTATGCCGGTGATCGGCACGCTCGACATCCT
>PLGA01000333.1 GCA_003139735.1 Bryobacterales bacterium
TCCCGGTTTTCCTGTGCACGGAGGAGGCGCGGCTGGACTCTTCCGTACGTTTCGGGGCCGCTGTGGACGAAACACGTGAGAATTTCTGGAGATTACCACCCAGAACGAAAGCAACTGAGAGTATGCTTGATGAGCCGGGAAGCCAAGAATGGAAATCCCGGATCATGCGAGATTCAGTCGATGCTTGACCCGCTGAACCGCGGAGTGCAGATGAAGTGCGCGGCAGATTGCGCAGAAAAGAGGATTCTATGCCAACCCCTGTTTCAATCGTTACCGGCCTTGCCGGCGCTGTCGGGTGCGATTTTCAGTCCGCTCTCAATACGCTGATTTACGTCGAATACGGAGGCTCGCTTTCGTCGTTGAATCTGGCCGCCCCGGCCCACAAGGTCCTGGGCAGCGGTTACACCAATCCGGAGGACGTGGAACTCAGCCAGGATGGAGTTCACGCCTACGTTGACGAGCGCTCGGGCGACCTCGTTAGGGTCAGCCTGACCAGTGCGAGCCGGTCCGCCGCCACCCCGATTGCGTCGGGCATGACCGCCCCCCAGCAGATTGCTCTGGACGAGGCTCACAATGCCGCTTACGTGGTGGAGTATGCGGCCACCGGCCACCTGTACCGGATTAACCTGACGACCGGCCTAAAGACGCCGGTCATTTCAACCCTGAACTTCGCAGTCGGCTTGGTGCTCAGTGCGGATCTACAGTACGCCTATATCAGCGAGCAGACCACGGGGCCAGATAAGGGCCGCGTGAGCCGTTTCAGTTTGAGCGGGGGGGCCCGCACGCCCCTTGTTACGGGCCTGACCGCTCCCTTTTTCCTGACTTGGGCGGACGCCGCGCAAACCACTCTCATTGTGCCGCAGCGCGACCCGGTCAACAGCATCACTAGCATCGTTGTCGCCACTTCCGCCTCGACTGTGATTGCCAGCGGAGTACCTGACATGCCGTCGAGCGTCGCCATGGTGAATCCGGGCAGCATGCTCATCTGTTCGAATACGGAAATCTCGAATCTCAACTTCCAGGCCTTCTCGGGCCCGCTCGTGATGGGCATTGGAAACATCCCGTACAACGGGATTAATAGCGCCGGGTTCCCCACGCCCGTGACGACTCCGCCGACTCCATTCGGCGGGGCCCTGCCATTGATGGTGGACTATCAGGCCGCCGACGCCGCCGGCGCCTCCTGGTACTGCGTGCGGATCGATGGCGTGGTTCGCACCGATGCCTTCACCGATGACTACTTCATTAGCGGCACGGGGTACGTTCCGAAAACCACCACTCCAACCGTCGTTTTCTCGACTCAACCCGGCGTCTATTACTATCCGGTGCACCCGGTGAGCCAACTGTTCGACTGGTTGAACCCTGCCCTCGGCAGCATGATCGATTCGACGAATCTTACGTCCAACGCAAAGCACACCATCGTGGTGACTTTTGTAAACGCGGCCGGCGTCCTGGTCGCAACCAGCACGCCGCTGACGATTCTGGTGGACAACAATCCGTGCGTCGCCGGGCTCGGGGCGCCTTCGATCGGTAGCGCGGTTGCCAATAGCTGCGGACTTCTGCTCTATCCGGCGCCCACGAATACAGTGAGCATGGGGGTAACTGCCACCCAGCCGCAAAACTTTGCCACCTATTCATTCAGTGTCATCCGGGGCGTTCCTGGAGTGGTAGCTGCATCGGCCAGCGGACCGGTTCCCGCTCCATCCCCGATCGCGAAAACCGTGAGCGCGCTGTTGGGACCATGCGCCCCGGCCCCGGGGATCGCGGCCTTCGCTGAGTCTGTGTACGTTGCCGCGTCCGCCACCAATGGCTGGTCGCGTCAAAGCCAATACGACGCTTCGGACACACAGGCCTTCGTCCTCGTACCGTGACGGCATAAAAGGGGGAAAGAGCACATACAAAATCGGCACGGGCTTGCCGATGACTATCGGCAGATCCAACTGGACGGCCCGCTGAATCTCGCGCTGTTCGCCTGCTGCAATATCGCCGCCGATTGCCTCCGCTGTGCGTTCGACCGCCCTGGTGGTGACCTCCAAGCCTGGCCAGGACCCGCATTTGTTCGCGACCGTGATCGAACGGGGCCGCAGCCCCCACCACCGCCAACATACGCCGCACGCCGGGGGAAAGATCGGTATCTGCGATGTCCAGTTCCAGGTCGGCAGGAAATTGTCCTTGATGGCTCGCTGGCCTCCGGCCGCCGGTGCTATACTCTTGGCGCGATGCTTATCGCGTCATCTTTAGTTTGGGTAAAGCTCCGGTCATGGATTTTTCTTCCCGGATTCTCTATCCATCCGACGGGGGTGTTCTTATGTTCGATCTTATGCTTGTGCGCGTTATTTTCATCACGGTCCTGGCGGTTTCCGCCGGTTTGCTGCGGCCATTCGGACTGCCCATCTGGGCGGCTGGGGTGGGCGGCGCGGTTCTGGGGGCCTGCATTATTCTGTTTGAAATCCGGCTGGAGCAAATCAGCCTCAAACGCCTGATCGGGGCGGCCTGCGGGTCCATCCTGGGGATTTTGGGCGCCTTCCTGATGTCCCTGGTCCTCGAGAAGGCCGCGCCCGATCCCACAGATCCCGAAGCGCGTTTCCTGCAGTTGGCTTTGCTGCTGTTGATGGCCTATGTGGGCTTGATCGTGGGAGCCAAGAAGGGCGATATGTTGAACCTCTCGGCCTTGGGCGGCATCTTCGGCGTCGAGAAATCGTCGAAAAAGTCGCACAAGATTCTGGACACCAGCGTCATTATCGACGGCCGCATCGCCGACATCGCCGAGACCGGTTTTCTGGACGGCGTGCTGGTGATTCCTCAGTTTGTGCTGCGCGAGCTGCAACTGGTGGCGGATTCTGCCGATTCGATGAAGCGCAACCGGGGCCGAAGAGGGCTCGACATTCTTCAACGCATCCAAAAGATGCCCCATCTGAACGTCCAGATCGTGGAAGACGATTTCCCCGCCGTCCGCGAGGTGGACATGAAGCTCGTCGAACTGGCCAAGGTTTACGATTGCAAGGTGATCACCAACGACTTCAACCTCAACAAGGTGGCGCAATTGCACGGCGTCTCGGTCCTGAACATCAACGAGCTGGCCAATACCCTCAAGCCCATCGTCTTGCCGGGCGAGGCCATGCGGGTCTTCATCCTCAAGGAAGGCAAAGAGTATAACCAGGGCGTGGCGTACCTGGACGACGGCACCATGGTGGTGGTNNCGGGAAGATGATCTTCGGCAAGTTCGACGAGCGGACGCACGCCGTCTCGGGCGGCGAGAAGCGCGAGCACCCGGTGAGGAAGACCGATCCGCAGCCCATGACCAACGCGGCCGAGAAAACCACGATAGAATCGTAGTGCACATGAATGTCGCCGTGATATTGCCCGCCGCGGGCCTCGGTACGCGTATGGGCCGCGGCTCCGCCGAGAAGACCGGCGCCAGCCGCAAGCAGTTTATGCTGCTCGAAGGCTCGCCGATTCTGCTGCACACCGTGCGCAAGTTCGCCGCCTCCGAGCGCGTCCGGGAAATCGTGGTGGCGGTGCGCGCCGAGGATCTGCAATGGCTGGGCGATCTGCTGCCCCGCGAGTTCCCGGACGGCCGAGCTCGCGTGGTGGAAGGCGGGAACAGCCGCCAGCAATCGGTGGCGAACGCCCTGGCCACGCTCGGTCCAGACACAGAATTGGTGGCGGTGCACGACGCCGTGCGCCCTTTCATAGACCTGGAGACCATTCACAACGTGCTCGACGAAGCCGCTGCAACCGGCGCGGCCATCGTCGGAGTGGTGCCGGTGGACACGGTCAAACAGGTGAGCCGCGGAACCGGCCGCGCGCGGATCCGCGGCACCCTGCAACGCGACAAGCTGGTACTGGCGCAGACGCCGCAAGTGTTCCGTTACGACCTGATTGTCCGGGCATTCGAAACCGCGCGGCAGGATGGGTTCGTGGGCACCGACGAATCCAGCCTGGTGGAGCGCTTGGATGTGGAGGTGAGCGTAGTGCCCGGCAGCGACCGCAACATCAAGATCACCAAATTGGGCGATATGGATCTGGCCCGCTTGTTCCTGCAGGAAGAGACCGCCCGGGACCACGCGGCTAGCGTCAAGGAAGCCCGGCTTTGAGCGAAGTCCGCACGGGGCTCGGATGGGACGTACACCGTCTCGCCGCCGGCAGGCCGCTGGTTTTGGGCGGAGTGACGGTACCCTTCGAGCTGGGCCTGGAAGGTCACTCGGATTCCGACGTCCTGGCCCACGCGATTACCGACGCCATCTTGGGCGCGGCCGCCCTGGGCGATATCGGGGTGCACTTTCCCGATTCCGACCCCCAATGGCAGGGTTGCGACAGCCTGGTGTTCCTGCGGCGCGCCAGGGATCTGGCGGAAGAGCAAGGCTACCGGATCGTGAATGTGGATTCGACGGTGGTCTTGGAGAGGCCGAAGCTGAATGACTTCCGCGACGCCATCCGGGAGCGTCTGGCGGAAACCCTCAGGCTGGAAAAAGACAGAATTTCCGTCAAGTTCAAGACGGCCGAGAAAATGGGGCCGGTGGGAGAAGGCCGTTCCGCCGAGGCGCAGGCGGTGGTGAGCCTTCAGAAGCTTGGCTCCGGCCCGTGGCACAACGCCCCGGGCCAGGGCGTCTAGGCAACCATCCGATCGGGCGGCGAGGTTTAGGATCTACGCCGCTGGTTCAAGGCTGGCTGTTCACGAATCGTCCGGGCGCCGGACGAGCCACAGGAATCGAGTAAACTGTGCCTTATGGCTGCCGATTTCTCCACCGTGTTCGCCGTCCTGAAACCTGTACTCGAGAAACATGCGAATCGCCTGGCCGTGAAGGCGGACACGTCCATTGAATATACCCTTGTCGCGAAATGCGCGTCACCTTTCCCACAGCATAAAGGGCAGCCCTTGTACTTCGGCTGCGTGCGCCTGGGGAAGGCATACGTCAGCTTTCATCTGGTGCCGATTTACATGTGTCCGGCGCTCATGAAAAGCGTTACGCCCGCGTTGAAGACGCGCATGCAAGGCAAAGCGTGCTTCAATTTCAAGACTGAGCCGGCGCCGGAACTGATCGCCGACCTGACGCGGTTGACCGAGGCGGCATTCCAGCAGTGGCGCGAGATGAAGTGGGTGTGAACGCGTCCGGGCTGGCGATTGAGCCACAATCTTCGGGCAGCCGACGCCGATGTCAGGGCGTCCCCGCCGCCAGCTTCTGCCCTTCGGTGCATTGATACGCGCCGGCGCGGACGGCTTGGAAGTCCTGTTTGGCGCCGCTGGGCCACTCGATCTCGACGCGCTGGGCGCTGTCCCGCTTGCCGAGGCCGAAGGTCAGCGTCAACTCCGATTGCGACAGATAGCTCGACCCGGTCTTCACCATCCTCGATTGCGTTCCGTCGGGAGTCGTGACGCGCGCCACGGCGCCCACGGCATCGCGATTCGACTTGACTCCGGTCAGCGTCAGGCGGAGCGAACGGAACCCGTTGCCGAGGTCGTTGCGATACAGATACGCCGGCCCTTGGTTGGTGGTCACCAGGAGGTCCAGGTCGCCATCGCGGTCGAAATCGCCGTAGGCGCAGCCGCGGCCGACTTTGGGCGTGTCGAAGCCGCCGCCCACGCCGCCCGCCACATCCCGGAAGCCGCCATGACGGTCGTTGAGGAATAGGTGCGGCGGCTGGGCGTATCCCACGTTGCCGCGAATCTGGCGGACGGTTTCGTCGATGTGCCCGTTCACGGCCACCAGGTCGAGCCAGCCGTCCAGGTCGATGTCGAGGAACTGGCAGCCGAAGCCCAGGCTGTAGCGCGAGGGCCGGCCGATTCCCGCCTTGACCGCCGTATCCGCGTAGACGCCTTCGCGCACTTGGCGGTACAGGGCCATCATCTCGTTATCGAAATTGGTGATGGCGATGCCATCGACGCCGGAGTTATCGAAGTCCGCCACGTCGATTCCCATTCCCGCGCGCGCCTTGCCGTCCTCGCTGAAGGCCACGCCCGCTTTGACGGCCACGTCTTCGAAGGTTCCGTTGCGCAGGTTGCGGTAGAGCTTATTGGGCTGCGTGTCGTTGGCGATCAGCAGGTCCGGCCAGCCGTCGCGGTCGTAATCGATCAGGGCCACGCCGAGGGATTTTGAGGTGGCGTCGAAGATGCCGCTCCTGGCGGTGACGTCCTCAAAAGTCCCGTTGCCGCGGTTGCGGAACAGCCAGCAGGTCTCACCGTGGTAGGCCTCCGGCGTGCAATACGACTTGCGCTTGCCGTCCAGGCTGCAAAAAACGTCGCGTTCCGGCGACCACTTTACGTAGTTGCAGACCAGCAAATCGAGCAGCCCGTCGCGGTCGTAATCGAACCAGACGGCCGAGGTGCTGAAGGAGCTGCGCCCGCCCAGGCCGGCCTTCTCGGTGACGTCGACGAACTGCCCCCGCCCGGTGTTTTGAAACAGGCGGTTCTGGCCGACGGCGGTGATGAGGATATCGGGAAAGCCATCGTTGTTGTAGTCCGCGACGGCCACGCCCATGCCGTACATTTCGACGTTCAATCCGGCCTGGCGGGTGACGTCGGTGAAGGCGCCGTTGCGGTCGTTGCGGTAGAGCCGCAATGTGGTGCGCTGGCGCTTGTGCCCCGGCCAGTCCATGGCGTTCACCAGCAGAATGTCCAGCCAGCCGTCGCCATCGTAGTCCAGGAAGGCGCAGCCCGGACCCATGGTTTCGGGAAGATACTTGGCGCCGAAGGCCCCACTGTTGTGGTGGAAATCGATGCCGGCGGCGGCCGTGACGTCGGTTAGCCGGAACCCGGGACCGGCGGGCGGGGCGGCCATGAGCGGCAGCGCTCCGGCAAGAAAAGTCCTGCGGGTCACGCGATGCTCACCAGTCCTTCCCGGATGGCGTAGACCACCAACTCGGCGGTGTTGTGCATGCCGAGCGCCTGCATGATGTTGGCGCGATGCACGGCCACGGTATTGGCGCTGACCCCCAGCACGGTGGCGATCTCCTTATTGGACTTGCCGTGGACAATCAACTGGAGGACCTCCATCTCGCGTGTGGTCAGGTCCGGGCGATGGGCCTTGTCGGGCGGCGCGAGCGACCCCAGGCGCGGATCGAGCACCTGCGCTCCCGCGGCTACCTGCTTCACGGCGCGCACCAGTTCCAGATCCATGGCGTTCTTGAGCAAATATCCGCGCGCGCCGGCATCCATGCAGGTGCGCACGTAGGAGGCCTCGGAATGCATGCTCAGGATCAGCACCATGGTTTGGGGGTCGGCCTTGAGAATGTGGCGGGTAGCCACCGCGCCGTTCATGCTCGGCAGCGCGAAATCCATGACCACAACCGTGGGGTGCAGGCGGCCCGCGGCTTCCACGGCTTCATGTCCGTCGCTGGCCTCGCCGACCACCAGAATCCCCGGATCGTCCTCCAGCATGCGGCGAAAACCCTGGCGCACAAGGCTATGATCGTCCACGAGAAGAACGGAAATGGGCGCGTCGGGCATGAAACGGGGCTAATGCCTATTGTAGTGTCCAGGAAACAACTGGACAGTGGGGCAGGCCATCGTTTTTTGTGGCCTGCCTTCTTCGGTGGGGCGGACCGGGGCGCCCACACC
>PLGA01000637.1 GCA_003139735.1 Bryobacterales bacterium
GAGCCGCGAACGTGAGAGAGCGGTCCCCGGAAGAGCCGTCCCCGGGAGAGCAGCCCCCGCCCGCCCCCCCCGACGAAAGCCCGGACTCCTGATGCCCGAAGAACGCATCCAGAAGATCCTATCGCAAGCCGGCGTATCCTCCCGCCGCCAGGCCGAGCGCATGATTCTCGAAGGACGCGTCGCCGTGAACGGCGCCGTGGTCACGGAACTCGGCTCCAAGGCCGACCTCGATCGCGACCACATCAAGGTGGACGGCCGCCTGATCCGTGCGCCGCAACACCACGTTTACATCGCCTTGAATAAGCCCATCAACACCGTGACCACGCTCAGCGATCCCGAGGGCCGCCCCACCGTGATGGACTTGCTCCGCGGAGTGAAGCAACGCGTGTACCCCGTGGGCCGTCTCGATTTTCACAGCGACGGCCTCTTGTTGATGACCAACGACGGTGAGCTGGCCAACGCCATCATGTCCGCCCACACCCACCTGGAGAAGACCTACGTCGTCAAGGTGAATGGGGATCTGACCCCGGAGCAGGAGCGCCAATTCCGGGAGGGCGTCCCGATTTCGGGCCGGCGTACGCTGCCGGCCGGCCTGCGCCTCATTCGCAAGGCCGCCAACCCCTGGTATGAGGTACGCCTGACGGAGGGCCGCAATAACCAGATCCGGATGATGTTCAAGCACTTCGGCCGGCTGGTGGAGAAACTCCGGCGCGTGCGCATCGGGCCGCTCGAACTCGGGCCGCTCAAACCCGGCCAGTTCCGCCATCTGAGCGCGGAGGAAGTTCGGGCGTTGCAGCGCGCCGTCCAAAAAGCGCACGCCTCCCCCCGGCCGGCAGGCGCCCGATGAACCCGGCGTCCGCCATCCTCCGCTCCGCCAAGACCATCGCGGTGGTGGGCCTCTCGGGCAAGCGTTTTCGCGCCAGTTTCGGCGTGGCGGAATGCCTGCAGCGAGCCGGCTATCGGATCGTCCCGATCAATCCCCTCGAAACTGCGGTTTTGGGCGAGAAATGCTACCCGGATCTGGACTCCGTGCCGGACCCCATCGACATTGTGGACATCTTCCGGCGCTCCGAGTTCGTGCCGGAAATTGTCGAGGCGGCCATTCGCAAAGGCGCCAAGGCGGTCTGGATGCAGGAGGGCGTAATCCACGAGCAAGCCGCCCGACGCGCCGAAGCCGCCGGCCTGGCGGTCTTCATGGACCGCTGCATCCTGAAGGACCACAGCCGGCTCGCGTAGCCCGTCGGGGTTTAGCCAAGCTTGTCGATGACCAGTTCGTCGCCCACCGCGGTCCCGGTCTCGGCCGCTCTCCCGGCAGGCAATTCCAGCACGGAGTGGGCGCTCAGGCATAGCGAGAGCCGCCAGGCAGGCACGGCCCGCCGCACCTTGCGCACCTTTCGCTTCCGGTCGAGGTACACCAGATCGATGGGGAACTTCATGAAGAACGTATGGACCGATTCGCACGGGACGATCCACAATCCCTCGCCCGGCGCCAGCCGTTCATGTTTGAGCAAACCGACCCGCCTCTTGGCGCTGGTGTCCGCCATCTCGGCGGCCTCCGCCAGGACCGTCCGCCGGGTCTGATTTCGAACCAGAATCTTCATGGTTTGGTGGCGCAGACGATCGTTTTTCGTCGTCTGCGTTGGCAGGCCACGGAAAACGATGGCCTGCCCCACAGTTAATTCCTGGACACTGCGCTAATTCTTGCCTTGGTTGAGCTTCTCCCGCTGTTCGCGGAGCACCGCCCTGCGGCTGAGCTTGATTTTGTTGCCTTCCAAAGCCAGAACTTTGACCAGGATCTGGTCGCCTTCCTTCAGCTCATCGCGGACGTCGCGTATGCGGTTCTCGGCGATCTCGCTGATGTGCAGCAGCCCATCGGTTCCCGGGAAGATCTCGACGAACGCGCCGAAATCCACCAGCCGGACCACCGTCCCCAGGTACGTCTTCCCCACCTCGGCCGAAGCCGTCAGGTCCGAAATAATCTGGAGCGCCTTCTTGGCCGACGCTTCATCCGCCGAAGCCACGTGGACCGTTCCATCGTCCTCGACATCGATCTTGACGCCGGTCTGCTCGATGATTCCGCGGATGACCTTGCCGCCGGGTCCGATGACGTCTCGGATCTTGTCGGTCGGAATCTTCAGGGTGTAGATGCGCGGCGCGTATTGCGACATGGCGGACCGCGGCTCCGCGATCGCCTCGTACATCTTGTCGAGAATGAACAGCCGGCCCCGGCGCGCCTGCTCCAGAGCTTCCTTCATGAGGGCCGTGGTCACGTTGGTGACCTTGATGTCCATCTGCAGCGCCGTAATGCCCGTGCGCGTGCCGGCCACTTTGAAATCCATATCGCCGTAATGATCCTCGGCGCCGGCGATGTCGGTCAGGATGGCGTACTTATCGCCTTCCTTCACCAAGCCCATGGCCACGCCGCCCACGTGCGCCGGCAGAGGCACGCCCGCATCCATCAGGGATAGCGACGCGCCGCAGACCGCCGCCTGCGAGCTGGAGCCGTTCGATTCCAGGGTGTCGCTCACCACACGCATGGTGTACGGGAATTTGTCGGCGTCCGGGATCAGCGGGCTTAGGGCGCGCTCCGCCAAAGCGCCGTGGCCGATCTCGCGCCGGCCCGCGCCGCGCATGAAGCCCACCTCTCCCACGCTGAACGGCGGGAAGTTGTAGTGCAGCATGAAACGCTTGGAAGGAGATTCGCCGGGTTCCAGCAGCTCGATGCGCTGCTCGTCGTCCTTGGTGCCCAGCGTCACCGTCACCAGCGCCTGAGTCTCGCCGCGAGTGAACAGGGTCGAGCCGTGCGTACGCGGCAGAATCCCGGTCTCGATCGTGATCTTGCGGATCTCATCCATCGCGCGGCCATCCGGACGGCGATGGTTCTCCAGCATCTCGTCGCGGAAGATGCGCTCCTTGAGAGCGTCGTAGCACTTGGCGCCTTCCGCCTGCTGCTCTTCCGGCAGCGCCTCCACCACGCGGTGCTTCACTTCGGCCACTTTCGCGTAGCTCTCCAGCTTTTCGTATTTCTGGGTGTTCAGCGCGTCGGTCAGATCCGCGCGGGCGGCTTGCGCAACCTGCGCGTAAAGCGCCTGGTCGAGCGTGGGCGGCGTGTACGCCCGTTTGGGCTTGCCGGCCAAGGCAACCAGTTTGCGGATGCCGGCGGCGATCTTCTTGCAGCAATCGTGGCCGAATTCAATGGCGCCGAGCACCTCCGTTTCCGAAACCTCGCGCGCGCCGGCTTCCACCATCACGATCCCGTGTTCGGTGCCGGCAACCACGATGTTCAATTTGGACTCGCGGCCCTCCGTGTAGGTGGGGTTCGCGACATAAGCGCCATCCTTCATTCCCACCCGCACTCCGGCCAGTACGTGCTCGAACGGAATATCGGAAATGGCTAGCGCGGCTGCTGCGCCCGCGATCGCCAGGGAATTCGGATCCTGCTCGGGATCGGCCGACAGCACCATGGCGATCACCTGGGTTTCGATCATGAACCCTTCCGGGAACAGCGGACGGATCGGCCGGTCGATCAGACGGCAGGTGATTACTTCTTTTTCCGAGGGACGGCCCTCGCGTTTGATAAAACCGCCGGGAATCTTACCGGCGGCGTAAGTGTATTCTCGATAGTCTACGGTGAGCGGAAAGAACCCGGCTCCCGGTTTGGCCTGCTCGGCCATGCAAGCGGTGACGAGGACGACCGCGTCCCCGGAGCGAACGACTACGGCGCCGTTCGCCTGTTTGGCCATCTTGCCCGTTTCCAGGGTAAGCGTACGGCCGCCCAGATCTACTTCAACTGTATGAACCATTGTGTTTTTTAAACCTCCAACCTCGGCCGGAAACCAGTCCCGGCCTGTCAAAATCGGTCTCCCCAAAGGGATCCCCATTGAGACTGGAGTTGACAGGATGGATGGCCCTTCGGGCATCGGGGACGCGCCCCGGCCCGCCGAACCAGTTTGGCGGATGGACTAGCGCCGAATGCCAAGCCGTTGCAGAACCGCCTTGTAGAGTTCCGGATCCGTCTTGCGAAGGTACGTCACAAGCCGGCGCCGCTTGGCAACCAAGGTCAAAAGCCCCTTGCGGGAGCCGTTGTCCTTTTTGTGCGCCGCGAAGTGCTCCAGGAGCAGCGTCAGGCGCTGACTCAATAGGGCAATTTGAACTTCTGGCGACCCGGTGTCGGATTTGTGACGCTGATTCGTCGAGAGGATCTGCTGCTTTGCTTCGCTCGCCAGTGCCATTCTAGAGGTAGTGCTCCTTGTCTTCTCTAAATCTCGTTTAGGTACGAATACAGAATACCACATTGCAAGGGACAGACGAGCCTGTCCCAAGGCGCGGTTTTTTGCGCCGCGTGGACAGACCCGTCTGTCCCTGGTTTGCGCTATCCCACGTTCCATCCGCGCGGGCGCGATCTTCTCGGCCTGCATCAGGAAAATCGGTTCGGCGAGCGGCGTGACCACCGGCGAACTGGCCCCGTCGATCACGTAGGCTTCCTGCCGGGCCGCGGCCCGTCGTACTTTTGCGCCAAGGCGGCGAAGGCCAGCGCAAACAAGAGCAGCGGAGCGCGGCGTGCCACGGGTACTATCTTAACCCGTGGAGTGGGCTTTCCAGCCTGCCATGCCGCCATTCCTGGCGGCATTCTTCCCCGCCCCGAAGTGCTATATAAGGAGTATGAACACCGCCCACGATATTTAGCCGTTGACGTATTTTCGCCGGCAATCGGCCGATGTTGTAAAGCGGTTGAAGGCCACCCGCCGTCCCATGGTTCTTACCATCAACGGCAAAGCGGAATTGGTGGTTCAGGATGCCGCGTCCTATCAACGGCTCCTCGATATCGCCGCCCAGGCTGACCCCCGCGAGGGGATTCGCCAAGGCCTGGACGACATTTCGCGGGGCCGCACGCGCCCAGCGCGCGAAGTCTTCGACGCTCTCCGCGCCGAATATGACATACCGCGTTGAACTGACGGACCGCTCGACTCCAGTAACACTTCTGACGAGCATGGGCGGTACGATTGAGGGACAGACCTGCGGAAAGGAGCGAGAGCAATGGCCCCGCCGATGACGGGAACGGCGCTGGCGGTATTAATTAGCTGGGGGTCGGCGAACGGCCAGACCGCCGACACACGGCCTGTATTCGAGGCGGCTTCGGTCAAGCCCGCTGGCCCTTTCGTGCCGACGCCGAACCTTGTCTTCATGCGCGGCGGTCCGGGATCGGATGATCCGGGACAGATTGCTTGGACGCGGGTCACGCTGACGACTGTGCTGACGCGGGCTTATGAAGTTTCCAGGGACCAAATCTCAGGCCCCGACTGGCTCAACACCGAGATGTACAGCATCGTCGCCAAGATTCCGCGTCTTCGATAGTTGGGGATTTTGATAGCAGCGATGCTTTCGATGCTTTCGCAGTAATCTCTTTCAGCACCTTGTACGGCTGATTGATGTCACCAGCATGAATCTCTATGTCAGTAACCTTCATTGTGATCGCTCCTAGTCGGTTCTGGTGCTCTACCTTACTTTCCACAACCGGCCCGTTCCCACTTATCCTTTTCCTTGGCGGCGGCAGTCGTCTGCCATTGCATGTTGCTTGGGGCATCTGTTCCACCACACGCCAACGGGTTGATGTGGTCGATTATGTAGCCGGGGCAAGCGCCTCCAAGTTTGTGGACGCCGGGAGCGGGGCACGGACTGGACGCCTCGAATTGACGTTTCGCCGTCTCGCTTCGAGCGATTCGGCCTTTGGCGTTGCGCTTCACGCCGGTCGCTGTTTTTGCCGCCGTTGTTTTCGTCGCAGCCTTCGTTGCCGCTTTTGGCGCTGAACGATCATGAGCTTGGACTACGACGCCATCTTTGCGAGTGTACGTGCCAACGTGGACAGATTTCGATTGTGGGTACGCCAGCGCAATGAAGATCAAACATAGGCACAGCGCAAATGATCGGACCTTCATTTCTTTCTCGTATAGACTTTCTTGCCGCTGGTGCTGTAGTGGTACTCGCCGCCTCTAGGTCCGGTATAGTTTGGTTGCCCTGATGCGGTTGTCGTGCCATTGGGCGTTTCCCCCGCCCCGGCCTTCGCTGTAGGCGTGGCGGGCTTGCTAGGCGTGTCCGTGGTGTTTGCAGTGCTGGCGGGCGTTTCTTGCTTACTAGCAGCCGCAGTAGTGGGCTTGGCTGGAGTTTCGGCGCTACCCTTTGCGGCTACACACTTGCACAAGTACTCGCCGTCGCCGGTAGCGGCACATTTGCAGTCTAGGTTTGCTGGTAACTGTGCCCGAAGCGCCAGGGCCAGCGTGAATACAATCGAAATAGCCAGAACAACCGGAAGGGTCCGCTGCATGGGCCTCCTTTCGGTATTTTCATACCTCTTGGTACTCTATCACCAATGTGATGAAAAGGAACAGTGTTTTCTAATTGCCGCCGCTGACAAGAAGGCAGCGGAAGGCGGGAATGTCGTATCCGGCGAAGGAGCGCCCATCCTCATGCCGCTGTTGCCTATCCAGTGAACTGGTGAATTGGCTTGCCAAACTTGCCAGTTCTGTCGTATGCTATCTTTTGGTTCATGAAGAAGTATGAACCGCCTTCAAAACCCGGACGAAAGCCAGCCAAGCACTCGAACCCTGAGTACGTCCAGGTGACGGCATACGTGCCAAGGGAAATGCGGAACAAGGTAAAGGCACGGCTGGCCGAACTGGAGATGGAATTGTCCGATTTGGTCGAAGGGATGTTGAGCGATTGGCTGGCGAAGCAGAGAGGATAGAATGGGAACGGTTGCTTCACGGAAAATGATTGAAGCGTGTGAAATCATCGTAGGCGATTCTCGAAATATCCTGGCGAAACTTCCGGCTGAGACGTTTCACTGCGCCATTACAAGTCCACCGTATTGGGGTCTCCGTGACTATGGCATCGTTGGACAAATCGGTGCTGAGATGGAAATGGAAGAATACATTTCCGATTTGGTGATGGTATTCCAGGGTGTGAAGCGAGTCCTTCGGGATGACGGATCATTGTGGCTGAATATAGGCGACTCGTACACCAGCGGGAACCGTGGCTGGCGTCAAGCTGACGGCAAAAACTCCGCAAGAGGAATGAGCTACAGACCACCCAATCCAAAAGGTCTTAAAGATAAGGAACTGATTGGGATTCCGTGGCGGCTGGCTATTGCGCTACAAGCGGACGGTTGGTATCTTCGCTCAGACATCATCTGGTACAAACCCAACTGCCAACCAGAGAGCGTGAAGGATCGGCCTACACGTTCACACGAACACGTTTTCCTTCTGACAAAGAATGAAAACTACTATTACGACCACGAAGCTGTGAAAGAGCCTACGATGCCGGGATCATTCCGAAGTCGCCGTGACGTTTGGTTAATCAACACTGAGGCTTCGAGAGAAGCCCACTTCGCAATGTTTCCGCCTTCGCTTGTGAAGGTCTGTATGGAAGCTGGAAGTCCCAAAGGAGCGTGCATTTTGGACCCGTTCTTTGGAGCCGGAACGGTTGGTGTTGTAGCGCTGAGAAACGAACGACGTTGTGTAGGTATCGAACTGAAACCCGACTATGCGGAGATTGCACGGAAGCGAATAGCCGCCGTAAATCCTATGCTACCTCTGCGTTCAGTGGAATCCGCCTGATGCCCCACTCAGCGTGTACAAAGCATAGGTCCTTTCTCAATTTCTGAATCTGTAGCTTTCGCTCCGTACCGCCGTCAAAATAAAGTTCAAATACAAGCCTCCCATGCTCAATCACCGAACACCGTCCGGGTTTTGGAGTCTGTCTGCTAGTGTGGTTCATGAGCGGGGGACAGTTGGCAGATTTTTGCAAAAGAGCCTTTGGGATTTCTACAAGCTCGTACTCCTGTAAGGTCGCTGAATCCGTGAGACGGCGAAGCTGAAGGATGCGGTCATAGGCTTCCATGTGCCGGAAAAAACGGTCACGCAACCCTACCAAATCCTCCTCGTTGACCCACTGGCCTTTACCTAGCTCCATGAATTTTGAGATGTGCAAGAAATCTCTTCGGATGTCTCTGTCCGCTTGTGTCTTCAAGCTGAACGGCGTTCCCATAATCGTGATGTCATGTCCAGGATTGCACTTGTCCGCAAGCGTGGATTCAATCCCGCACTGGTTCAGCACACGATTGAACGCATATTCAAATCTGTCCTTTGATAAAGCCTCTCTCGAAAAGCAGTGGTGGATTTGGAGCGCATCACCGAACATTTCCAAAACACAATCTGTGATGAGATCGGACGCTGGATTTCGTTTGAGAACGGGGTCAATAGTGAACTGCCGAATCACGCCTTCCATCCAATCCAATTGGCTCTCGCTTAGATCGGTTAGAGATTGGGCAAGAGCCTTGATCTTAGCGGCTCTCGCTTGAGGGTCAATCGGCATTGGAACGTATAGTAGAACACAATTTGGCCGTTAAGAGCGCATACGCTTCTAGGCCCGTGGGTGCGTCGGTAAAGGGCGGGCGATGGAATCTCGCACTTCTTTGGCTTCGGCTCTCATCAGCGCCAAACGGCGAAGCACGGGAGCCGGGTCAATTTTCTGGTGGCTTCCCATTTTCCGAATGGTGGTGATGGCAATACGAAGACCGCCACGAAGAAGGTCAAGCTGGCGAATCACGTCCGCACGTGTGGCGGGAGTAGGCATAGTATAGTAGTGCGCCACCAGCGGAGTTTTTCTCAGGAATATTCGCAGGATGCCGGTTGCCTGCGGCGTGGCCGATTTCATTCAAGAATTGGCCGTGTTGTGGTAGAGTGAGGGCGATTCTCGATCTTTCAGGAGAGTAGAGCCGTGGAGAGCCGCAAGTTTTACGTTACGCCCAATCAAATTTTGGACGTTGAGATCGTTGGCGACGTTAGATACCACGAAGCCGGGTCACCAACAGGAATGACGAATATTGTTCTTGTTGACTCCGGGGAATTTGAGGTCCAGCCAGATACGGAGGCGAAGTCGTGGCTTACCATCGGCTTCAAAGATCCTGACAAGGAGTGGATTACTCTGCACGGCGATGAAGCGGATACGGCGTGGAAGAACTTCAGAAGGGCGGCGAATATTGAGGGCGAGGCGGTGGTAATGGGGCTGAACGATCTTGATGAAATGCGCTCGAAATCGTGACTGGTCGTTTTTCGCTAATAAGCCCCGGTGCTTTCTTCCGTTTGGCCGCACGCCGCATAGTTTTGTCTTCTGCCGTTTCCCGGCGCTTTTAGGCCCGTGGCTGCATTGGCGGGCGCTACGATGGGGTTGGGGGTGGGGGCGCTGTGGTAGCTAGGCGAATCCTAGTTCACGCCTACAAATGCTGGCGTCATGAATCACGCTCCTACTCCTGGTGCATTCCCTCTTCCGCTCGACTCGAATTTGCGGCGCTCCTGGTGCTCCGTTCTTGATGTAGCTTTCTAGTCTGGTAGGATTACTGGTAGGATGGCGGTTAGGGTGGTAGGATTCTCCAAAAAGCGGATTTTTGATGCCTCTAACGTATTGAAAATAAAGCTATTGATTGGGCAAAACGTCCGAATCCCTCTTCCTCCGCCATACTTTTAGATACATCTAAATGCTGTTTTATCAGGTAGATACATCTATCCCATCGGTTTGACGGCTGGTAGAACGGTGGTAGGATAGAAGTATGGAACAGCATTTGACGATCTACCGGAACCATACGCCAGCGTGCGTGCATGGCTACCGGAAACCCATCAGGGACGGCGATTCAACCGTCCCTGATTGCTCCTGCCCTTTGAACGCAGCCGGGTACTTGCGCCACGTCGTAAACCAGGACGGCACGCCCAAGCGCATCCAACACCGCGGAATACTACAAGTCATCAGTTCGATCTGATGCTGCAAGACCTCCTGGCGAAACGTTTCCACCTAACTCTTCACCACGCCACGAGAGATTTCCCGGCCTACGACCTGGTTGTGGCGAGTGGCGGGCCAAAGATGAAACCCTGGCGTCCGGACGCGAATGCCGTGACCGTCCCACCGGCTAGCGCGACTTTTCCGCACGGCCTCGACAAGGGCGGCTTTCCTGTGCTGCCGCCGGGCGCCACAACGCTGACCACGATTCGCAATGGGGTGGTGTATTCGACGAATAGATCGACGATGGCTGGTTTCGCCGCACAGTTGGGGGGCATGGTGAATTTGTCGGATGGTAGCAGCAGTGCGACGCCTCGTGTGGTTGACAAGACCGGCCTGACGGGAAAGTTCGATTTCAGGCTGGAATTTGCGATGTCTGTGATGCCGCTGTCAGGTGAGCGAGGCGACCAACCGCCGCCTGACGAAAGTGGCGCGAGCCACCTGGCGGGCAGTGGTGGTCCAACCCTTTTCACCGCACTCCAGAAACAACTCGGCCTGAGGTTGCAGAAGGGGAAGAAGGCCAGCCTGGATCTCCTGGTAATCGACCACGTGGACAAAGTCCCGACTCAGAACTGATTCCTTCGCAGAGCTTCCCGCCCCCCTACTGCATCAGCCTTAACCCGCCCGGCCCCGGAATGGTCCGCACCCACGAATTCATCTCTTCTTCGTTTTGCAGCAGATCGCGCAGCGTGGCCTTGCCCAGCACGCCATCCACGGCCACCTGCAACGCCCGCCACAGCGAACGCACGGAGCAGTCCACCGAACGCGTGCAAATGGCGGCCTGGCCGGCGTGGCTGTCGCAGAAGTCGCTTTCGAATAGCCGCCCCCCGAGCGCGTCCATCACGTCGCCGATCACAATCTCCGCGGCCGGCCGCGCCAGCGTGTAGCCGCCTTCCTTGCCGCGCGCCGCTTTCACGAACCCGCCTTTGCGCAGCGCCCGCAGGATCTTGGCGGCGTACGCCGTCGACACGCCCTCCGCCTCGCTGATTTCCGGAATGGTCAGCGANNCCGAGCCTCACGAGGGGGAAAATGTCGTCCAGCCCCAACGCCAGCATGGCGGCCTCGGACATGCGTTCCTTGGACCACGGCGGATCGAAAGTCAATTCAAGCTTGACCTCCGTGACGCCCGGCACGGCCCGAATCGCCTGCTCCACCGAGGCCGGAAGCGATCCCGCCACCGGACAGTTCGGCGCCGTCAAGGTCATCCGCACCGATACCCTCCCTGTGCCATCCACATCCAGCCCATAAATCAAGCCCAGGTCGTAGATGTTGACAGGCATCTCCGGGTCGTAAACCCTCTTCAGCGCGGCGATGATTCGGTCTTTCAAACTCACTCCGTGGTTACCGGCGTGTCTACGCCCTCAAGCGCCGATCGCAGCGTGTGCCACGCCAGTGTGGCGCACTTCACGCGCGCGGGATAATCCCGCACCCCGCAAAACACCACCAGCTTGCCCAGGTCCTTGGCGGCGGGCGTATCGGTAGTTAGTAAGTCGTGAAACTTATCCAATAGCTTGATGGCTTCTTCCCGTGTCTTGCCCTTGAGACTCTCCGTCATCAGGGAGGCCGATGCGGTCGAAATCGCGCACCCCGAGCCCTCAAAGCTGGCGTCCCGCACTACTCCGTCTTCCACCTTCAGATACAGTTTCAGCTTGTCTCCGCACAGAGGATTGTAGCCCTCCGCCTTGCGGTTGGCGCCTTCCATCGGATGGCAGTTCCGCGGCCGCTTGCTGTGGTCCAGGATGAGTTCCTGGTAAAGATCGTCCACCATCAGGCAAACATCTCCTTTACCTTCGTAAGTCCCGCCGCCAGCGCGTCGATCTCCGCCGTCGTGTTGTAGAATGCCAGCGAGGCGCGCGTCGTCGCCGGCACGCCGAACCGGTCCATCACCGGCTGCGCACAGTGGTGCCCCGTGCGCACCGCGATTCCCATGCGGTCGAGCACCGTGCCGATATCGTGCGGATGAATGCCTTCCATCACAAACGAAAGCACCGCCGCCTTCTGCCGCGCCGTCCCGATCAACCGCAGTCCGCCGATCTGGGAAAGCGCCTCCGTCCCGTAAGCCAGCAGCTCGTGCTCGTACGCGCCGATCTTATCCAGGCCGATGCGGTTCACGTAATCGACGGCCGCTCCCAACCCGATACCGCCGGCGATATTCGGCGTGCCCGCTTCAAACTTGTACGGCAGATCGTTGTAAGTGGTCTTTTCGAACGTCACCGTCCGGATCATATCGCCGCCGCCCTGGTAGGGAGGCATGGCGTTCAGCAGCTTGCTCTTGCCGTAGAGCACGCCGACGCCGGTCGGCCCGAACAGCTTGTGACCCGAAAACGCGTAGAAATCCGCGTCCAGCGCCTGCACGTCCACTTTCATGTGAGGCGCGGCCTGTGCGCCGTCGATCAGCGCCAGCGCCCCCGCTTTGTGCGCCATCTCGACAATCTCGCGCACGGGATTGACCGTCCCCAGCGCATTCGAAACATGCGCCACCGCCACCATGCGCGTGCGCGGCCCCAGCAGCTTCTCGTACTCTTCCATGAGAAGCTCGCCGCGGTCGTCGATGGGAATCACCCGCAGCTTCGCGCCTTTTTCCTCGCACAGAATCTGCCACGGCACGATGTTCGAGTGGTGCTCCATGCCGCTCACTACGATTTCGTCGCCGCTCTTCACGCACTTGCGGCCCCAGCTCGACGCCACCAGGTTGATGCCCTCCGTGGTCCCGCGAACGAAGATCAGCTCGTTCTTGGTGCGCGCGTTCAGGAATTGCTTGACCTTGACGCGCGTCTGTTCGTAGGCCGCCGTCGAGCGCTGGCTCAGCTCGTGCACCCCGCGGTGGATGTTGGCGCAATCCACCTCGTAGAACTTGCGAATCGCCTCGATCACCGCCAGCGGCTTCTGCGACGTAGCGGCGTTATCCAAATACACCAGCGGTTTCCCGTGGACCTTCTGTTTCAGGACCGGGAAATCCCCCCGGACCTTCTCCACGTCGAAACCGGCTTGTATGGTACTAACGAGGGCGCTCATGGAATTTTTCGAACAGGCTCCGCTCCAACGTTTCCCGCAACGTTTGAATCTTGATCCGGTCGATAATATCTTGCGCAAACGCGTACGTCAGCAGGTTGCGCGCGTCTTCCCTGCCGATCCCGCGCGATTGCAGGTAGAACAGCGCTTCCGCGTCCAACTGCCCGATGGTCGCGCCGTGCGTGCATCGTACGTCGTCGGCGAAAATCTGCAATTCGGGCTTGGTGTCGATCACGGCCTCGTCGGAAAGCACCAGGTTCTTGTTGGTCTGCTTGGAATCGGTCTTCTGCGCGTCCTTGCGAACGATGATGCGCCCGTTGAACACCGCGCTNNCACCGCGCTGGCCTTGCCGTCCAAAATGCCCTTGTACAATTCGTGGCTGGTCCCGTGCGGCTTCGCGTGGTCGATGACCGTGTGATTGTCCACGTGCTGCGACCCGTTCACCAGGTACAGCCCATTGAGCGTGGCCTCCGTACCTTCGGAAAGCACCGCGCTCACGTCGTTGCGCACCAGCGCGCCGCCCANNCTGCTGAACCTTATAATGGTTCACCACCGCTCCTTCGCCCGCCACAATCTCCGTGACCGCGTTGGTAAAGTACTGCCCCTGCCCCTTATAAGTCTCGACGATGGAGCACTGCGCGTTGGCCCCCACCAAAATCACCGTCCGCGGATGCACCGCCGTGGGGCTAGTGCTAGGGCTAGGT
>PLGA01000080.1 GCA_003139735.1 Bryobacterales bacterium
CAATCGCAAGGTGCTGGGCCTCTCGCTGCTGGAAAACTGGGTGATCGGCCCGGTGCTGATGTTCGCCCTGGCGGTCATCTTTCTGCGCGGCTACCCGGAGTATCGGACCGGGCTCATTCTAATCGGCCTCGCCCGCTGCATCGCCATGGTGATCGTGTGGAATGAGCTGGCCAAGGGTGACACGCAGTACGCCGCCGGACTGGTGGCGTTCAACTCGCTGTTTCAAGTGTTCTTCTATTCCGTCTATTCCTGGGTGTTTATTACAGTCCTTCCGGGATGGTTTGGACTGCATGGCGCGGTGGTAAACATCTCCATTGGCGAAATCGCCCGAAGCGTCTTCATCTATCTTGGCGTCCCCTTCCTTGCCGGGCTTCTAACGCGCACCGTACTGGTTCGCGCCAAAGGACGCGAATGGTACGACCGGAGCTTTGTTCCGCGCATCAGCCCGCTCACCCTGTTTGCCCTGCTGTTCACCATCGTGGTGATGTTCTCGCTCAAGGGTGACTACATCGTTCGATTGCCGTTCGACGTGCTTCGGATCGCGGTCCCGCTGCTGATTTACTTCGTTGTGATGTTCCTCGTTTCTTTCTGGATGGGGCACAGGCTCGGGGCGGATTATTCAAAGACCGCGACGCTTTCGTTTACGGCCGCAAGCAACAACTTTGAGCTCGCGATAGCCGTCGCGGTCGCGGTGTTCGGCATTCAGTCGGGCGCTGCCTTCGCGGCTGTGATCGGTCCGCTGGTGGAAGTCCCGGCCCTCATCGCTCTGGTGAATGTCGCGCTCTGGTTCCAAAAGCGCTGGTCTTGGACTGCGGAGGAATTGCCGCATGAAAAGAGTCCTCATCCGGTGCACGGTTAACTCGGCCCGAAGCCAAATGCGGAAACGCTACTAAAGCGTATTGCCGGTACGCCTTGAGGGTCCCCCGGCGCTACCCGCAACCGGAGCCGGGCCCAGAGGCTGCCGCAGCCGGCGCCTTCATCGCGGGTTCCAGAACCCGCACGAAGAATTGCGAGGCCAGAGCGCCGCCGATCAGCGGGGCCAGGACGTATACATGGATAAACCCGCCGGCGCGGTCGGGGAACGCCGCATCGCCCCATCCCATTAGCCAGGCGACCAGCCTCGGACCGAGATCGCGCGCCGGGTTCAGTCCCGCCTGCGTGAGCGGAGCCAACAGACAGATGATGGAAGTCACCGACAATCCGATGAAGATCGGAGCGAGTGCGTTGTCCGGCCTCCCCACGTTGCATCCCTCGGTCAGGGCGAAGATCATCAGCGCCAGCAGAAATGTCCCGAGCGCCTCCGCCCCCATGGCGAGCGGCAGGGAAACTACCGCCGTCGATCCCGGGCTGGGGTAGTATTCGCCGAACATCATGGCCGTCCGCACCGATGCCGCCGTGCCTCGGACGATTCCGTGCGCCGCTTCGTATGCGCCGATCGACGGGCCAAAGAGCGCATAGAGCGTCAGCGCCGCCAGTACCGCGCCCATGAACTGGGCGGAGAGGTAGACCGGCAGCTTGCGGTAGGGCATCCGGCCGCTCAAGGCCATGGACAGGCTGACAGCCGGATTCAGGTGCGCGCAAGAAAGGTGGCGCGTCAGGTAAATCGCCAGCGCCACGCCGATGCCCCACGCCAGCGCCACCTGCATCAGTCCGGAGTGCGCGCCGAACAGTACCGAGACCGCGACCGATCCGCAACCGAAAAGCACGAGCACAAACGTGCCCGCCGCTTCGCCAGTGAATTCTCGTTTGCGCATGATAAAGAGGTCCTCCGCTAGGACCGTGTGGACGCCTTCGGCTTGTCTTTGGTGAGAAGGTCGAGCAACCCGTCGATCTGTTCGCGATAGGTCTCCAGAGTTTTTACCCACTGCCGGCCGCAGGCTTCGCCGCTGGAGGACAAGGCGTACAGCCGCCTTGCGGGCCCCGAAGCGCTCAGGTCCCAGGAGGAGAACACCAGGCCTTCCAGTTCCATCTCCTTCAGCGCTTTGTACAGGCCGCTCGCGTCGGGCGGCGCGCCCGCGAAGAATTCGAGCTCGCAAACTCTCTGCAAAAGCGCGTAGCCGTGGCTGGGCTTTTCCGATAACGTGGCCAGCAACGCGGGCTGCAGCAAGCGGTTCAGGGACTTCCCCGAACAGGAGCAGTGCTCGAAATCCATAAGGGATAGCCTCCTCTATTGGAATTGATCCAGTAGTATGTTAACTTGCTGTGTTCGGGAGGGCAATATGAATCATCGTGAGACGAAAGCGCAAGACCAGGGCTTTCGCCCGACCATCGTTCCCATCGGGGGCTTCCTCGGCGCAGGGAAGACTTCCCTGATCGTCGCGGCCGCGCGGATACTTCAGGCGCGCGGCGTCCGTGTGGCGGCGGTCCTCAACGATCAGGGCGGCGATCTCGTGGATACCAGCTTCGTCGAGGCCAATGACATTCTGGCCGGGCAGGTAGTGGGCGGTTGCTTCTGCTGCCGTCTCTCCGATCTGATCTACGCCGCCGAGGCGCTGCACGGATACATGCCGGAGGTCATTTTCGCGGAAGCCGTCGGCAGTTGCACGGACATCTCGGCCACGGTGATGCAGCCGCTGAAGCTCGATTATGCAGCGCAGTTCCGCGTGGCACCGTACACGGTGGTCGTCGATCCCGAGATCGCCCGGCGCTTCCGCGACCCAAACCTGGACCCCGGACTGTCGTTCCTGTTCGACAAACAGATCGAAGAAGCGGACCTCGTGTGCTTCACCAAGGCCGACCGTTACACCGAGTTCCCGCCGCTGCCCGGCTGCTCGCCCCGCTTCCTCAGTGCGCAAACCGGGGATGGCATCGCGGCGTGGCTGGACGATGTCCTCAGCGGAAAGTTCCCTCCGGGCGCGAAGATCCTCGAAATCGACTACGAGCGTTACGCGCGGGCGGAGGCGGAGCTGGCCTGGTTGAATTGCAGCGCCACCGTGGAACTGGCGTCGCCGGCGTCGCCCGCGTCGGTGGCCGGCCCGCTGATCGAGGGAATCGAGGCGGCGCTGACGGCCAAGGATTTTATGATCGCCCATCTGAAGGTGATGGACCAGTCGCCGGAGGGCTGGGTAAAGGCTTCGATTGTGTGCAACGGCGGTGAGCCTTCGGTCCAGGGGATCCTCGATGCCTCTCCGGCCGTGGCGCACCAAATCCTGCTGAACGCCCGAGTGGCCGGATCGCCCGACGGCCTGCGGGCAGCGGTGGAGGCCCAACTGGCGGCCATCCCCGGCACGGTCGAAGTCCGGTCGATGCAGTGCTTCAGCCCCTCGCCGCCAAAACCTCAAAAACGTGTGGACTACGTGGTGACGTAACCTTTTTACTCCACAACCCATTTCTTTCCCATCACTTGACCCGTCCGCATCGTAGGTCGCACCCTCGCCTTCGTGCTACTTCTTAAAGTGGAAGGAGTACTGCGTCCCAGTCGCTCCCTATGATTCAAAACCGCGCGAAGCGAAAAACCGAACGAACCCAATCCGTTCCCGTGGGCCGGGTACCCGTGGAGTGGCCTGGGGTGCCCACGGGGTTCGTGGGCCCTGCTACGCCGGCCGGGGGCCCTCTGGGCGCGCCGGCGTTCTTCTTCGCGCCAAACGAACCCATTTCACCTCCAAACCATTCAAAACTAACCACCTTGCGTCTTCGCCAAACGAACCCAATCCGGCCGGCAGCCCTCGCCCTCACCCGCGCGGGTACAATAGAGATCTCATGAGATTCACCCTCCGTTCCGCTGTCTCCCGCGTCGCGCTGGCCGCCGCGGCCGTTTCCGCGGCGGCCCTGCTCAGTTCCCAGACCGCGCCGCGGGAACGCGTCGGACCCCTGCCCGATGGCGGCTTTCTGCTCAACAGCGGCTGGCGTCTCCAACCGGCGGGCCGTCAGGTCCCCCTCGACTCCTTTCCCATGTCCACCGCGCTTTCGCGCGACGGCAAGTATCTGCTGGTCCTGAACGGCGGATACAAGCCGCCCTCCATCACCGTCATCGATACCGCCTCCGCGCGCGTCCTCGGGTCCACGCCGGTTGCCGACGGATGGCTGGGAATCGCCTTCGCTCCCAACAGCGACCGCGTCTATGTCGGTGGCGGATCGCAGGGCGCCGTGTTTGAGTTCACGCTCGATAACGGAACCCTGACGCCCGGCCGCACCTTTCCCACGGTCGCCGCAGCCAGCCGTACCCCGCAGGATTTCATCGGCGACGTTGCGTTCTCTCCCGACGGGCGCCTCCTCTACGCCGCCGAGCTCTACCGCAATACCGTGGCCGTGATCAATCCGCAATCGGGCATGGTCATCGCGCGCTACCCCACCGGGCGCCGTCCTTATCGCATCCTCTTTCATCCCGATGGCAAGTCGTTTTTCGTCTCCCACTGGGCCGATGGTTCCCTCGGAGTGTACGATACNNGGCGGTCCCGCCGAAGCCCCCGAGGGCCAGCCCGCATGGGTGGCGCGGCTGTTCGTGGCCGCGGCCAATACCAACAATGTCTACTCCGTCGGCGTCACCGGGGGCAAGCAACTGAGCGTCCTCGAAACCATCAACGTGGCCACCACGCCCATGCATCCCGTCGGCATGACGCCCTCCGCCCTGGCTCTCTCCGCCGATGGAAAGACGCTCTTTGTCGCCTGCTCCGACGCCAACGCGGCGGCGGTTGTGGATTTATCCGAACAGCGCAGCCACGTCGCCGGTTTCATCCCCACAGGTTGGTATCCCACCGCCGTGCGCGCGCTCTCTTCCGGCGTGCTCGTCGTGCTCAACGGCAAGGGCGTCCGCTCGTATCCTAACCCCGGCGGCCCCAATCCCTCGCTCAAGCCGGCGCCGCTGCACGCCGGCGTGCCGGGCTTTGAATACGTGGGCCGCATACAGACCGGCACAGCCTCGTGGATCGATCCCTTCAGCGCCGACCAGCTCGCCTCCTGGACCAAAGAGGCGCTGGCCGACTCGCCCTACACGGACGCCAAACTGCTCGCCGCGAACCCGCTGCCGCCCATCGAACACGTGATCTACATCGTCAAGGAAAACCGCACCTACGATCAGGTGCTGGGCGACATGAAGGAGGGCAATGGCGACCCTTCGCTCGTGCTCTTCGGCGAGAACGTCACTCCCAACCTCCACAAGCTGGCGCGCCAGTTCGTGCTGCTCGACAATTTCTACGTCAACTCCGACGTCAGCGCCGACGGGCATAACTGGTCCACCGCCGCCATCGCGCCCGATTACGTACAGAAAATGTGGCCCAACAGCTACGGCGGACGCCGCAAGACTTACGACTACGAAGAGGCCGACCCCACCGCGGTTCCGCCCGCCGGTTACCTCTGGACCAACGCCGCTTCCGCCGGCCTGAGCATACGCAACTTCGGCTACATGGTGGACAACGCCCGTAACGCCGCCCCCGGCGCCGACCAGATTTCCGGCGTGCGCGACCCGGTGCTCGCCAAGGTCACCAATCGCGCCTATCGCGGATTCGACCTGGCCTATCAGGACGTGGAGCGCGCCAAGGTCTTCCTGGCCGAGTTGGCCGCCGATGAAAAGTCCGGCGAGATGCCGCGCCTCACCGTCATGCGCCTGGGCAACGATCACACCTCCGGAACCGCCGCGGGAAAGATTGCGCCTCTATCCTCGGCCGCCGATAACGATTACGCTCTCGGCATGATCGTCGAGGCCGTTTCCAAGTCGCGCTTCTGGTCGAGCACCGCCATCTTCGTGGTGGAAGACGACGCCCAGGATGGCCCCGACCACGTGGATTCGCACCGCTCGCCCGCCTTCGTGATCTCGTCCTATGTCAAGCGGCACGTGGTGGATAGCTCCATGTACAACACCACCTCCATGCTGCGCACCATGGAATTCCTGCTGGGCTTGCGGCCCATGACCCATTTCGATGCCGGCGCGCGCCCCCTGACCGCCGTGTTCCAGGCGGCGCCCGACCCCTCGCCCTACGAAGCCGAGAAGCCGCGCATCGACCTTAACGCAAAAAATCCCCCCGACGCGCCGAAGGCGGCGGAATCCGGCCGCATGGATTTCGACGAAGCCGACATGAATGACGACGACGCGCTGAACGACATTCTCTGGCGGGCCATTCGCAAAGACTCACCCCCGCCCCCGACCAGGAGCTTCTTCGGAAATTAGCCCCCAAACCCATGCCTCAAATCTACGTGTGCTTCTTGTGGCACATGCACCAGCCGTTCTATAAGGACCTGAGTACCGGGGAATACAAGCTGCCCTGGACCCGCATGCACGCCCTCAAAGATTACTACGGCATGGTGCGCGTCCTGGAGGAGTTCCCCAAGGTCCGCCAGACGTTTAATCTGGTGCCTTCGCTCACCGCGCAGGTTGCGGAATACGCCTCCGGTGACGCCCAAGACCCCTTTCTGGCGCTGGCGCTCAAACCGGCCGAGGACTTAACCGAGGAGGATCGCGCCTTCCTGATGCGGCACTCTTTTTATTCCGATCCGCATCGCATGATTTACCGCTACCCGCGCTACGGCGAGCTGTTCGACGCCTGGCAGGCGCAGAAGCAATCCGGTTCGTGGCGCCTGTTCGGCGCGCAGGGGTTGCGCGATCTCCAGATGTGGTCGCAGCTCGCCTGGTTCGACGAGGAGTTTCAGGCCAACGATCCGGAGGTCCGCGAGTGGATCGCGCGCGACCGCGGCTTCACCCTGGCCGATCAGCGCCGTATGGGCGAGAAGCAGCGCGAAATCATGGGGAAGGTGCTGCCCGAATACCAGAAGGCGGCGGCCACCGGTCAGATCGAGATTTCCACCACGCCCTATTACCACCCCATCCTGCCGCTGCTGTGCGATTCCAACATCGCCAGCGTCGCGCACCCCGGCGTTGCGCTGCCGCCGCGCTTCCAACATCCGGAGGATGCCCGCCGCCAGCTCGTCCTGGCCCGGGAATCCGTCGCCCGCCAGTTCGGCGCGGCGCCGGTCGGCCTGTGGCCCTCGGAAGGCTCCGTCTCCGACGAAGTCTTTGGCATTGCCGCGGATCTGGGGTTTGAGTGGGCCGCCACCGATAGCGGCGTGCTCAACCGGACCCTGGGACGCGCCGTGCCTGTCGATGGCCTCTACCGCCCCTACCGCTGGCAACAGGGCGGAAAATCCCTCGGCGCGATTTTCCGCGACCACTTCTTGAGCGACCTCATCGGCTTCGTGTATTCGAAGATGGATGCCGCCGCCGCAGCCGACGATTTTCTGCGCCGCATTCGCGACAATTGCGCCCTCATCTGCGGCTCCGGGCGCGACGCCCTGGTTCCCATCATCCTCGATGGCGAAAACGCCTGGGAATACTACTTCCAGAACGGCCGCCCTTTCCTGCGCGAACTCTACCGCCGCATCTCCGACGACTCCAATATGCGCGCGGTCACCGTGAGCGAGGCCATCAAGCTACTGCCGCCGGAACCGCTCGACCATATTTTCCCCGGCTCCTGGATCGACGCCAATTTTGACATCTGGATCGGCGCCGAGGAAGACAACCAGGC
>PLGA01000581.1 GCA_003139735.1 Bryobacterales bacterium
GTTCGGTGGAAGTCGGCAGATGCGCAAGTGATTGTTCGCCCGCGTGAATCTTGGGCTGCAGCTGGCAGCGCAAATCCGCACAATACGGCCAGACCTATTATGAGCATCGTCCCATGAGCGCTGGGACGCTGGATCTTCAACGGAAAACTCATTGTGATACTCCTTCTCCAAGTGTGTAGCATATTGAGAGCCAATCAGGGCTGCTTGACCGAATTCCGCGCGGAAGCCTCTACGGACCGCACCCGCGGATTCCGCGGTGCGCCGTTCCCGAGGAGACCAGCGAAAAGCGGTGTGCCCGCCGAAGCGACAAACAAAGTACACGAAGCGCAAAAAATGCATCACCCACGGNNTTGCAGCAGTTGGATCATGGGCCACTCGGAAACTGTGCGATAGGGCAGAAAGACATCTCGTACTTTGACCCTGGGACGGGGATTTACCCCAATTCGCCCAGTTCATCAACCGTCCGCTCAGTGAGCGCCGACAGGCAGTCGAGTGCCTGTGGCCAACATGGCAGGCCGCAACGGCGCCGGCCGCATTCCTGTAAAATGTTGGCTTGGCTTCGTACTTTCGGGCCCGAAGTGCGGCGCGGCGGTTGCGTCGGGCCAGGAGTGAATCGTAATGCGATACCTACGCGATGGACAGATCCTCTTGGGGATCGCCCTCGGCATGTCATTGCCTGCCTGGGGCCAAGGGGGCAGCGGCCGGCCCGGTGGCCGGGCCGCGGCGGCGGCGCAGACCCAAACGCCGGCGCCTGCGAGCGCGCCTGCTGCTACCGCTACCCCAACAGCGCCCGCGACTGCGCCTGGCGGTACTGCCGGACGCGGCGTCNNTACCGGGTGGCGGCGGAGCGGCGGCCGGCGGCGCCACCGACTCCTTCTTTAACTACGACGCGACGGCGACCTCGGGACCGGCGATTCCGGATGCACCGCCCACGGAAACTCACCAGAAGATCACGGTCAATGGGGAATCGTTCTCTTACACCGCGCGGGTAGGCTACATGCCAGTGCGCAACGCGACAACGGGACAATCGGAAGCGCATCTGTTTTACACTTTCTATGCCAAAGACGGCGTAACCGATGCCTCGGCGCGCCCGGTTCTGTTTTTCCTGGGCGGCGCGCCTGGCGTGGCGGCCGCATGGCAGGAGTTCGGCGGGTTGGGTCCGAAGCGCATGAAATGGGCGAATGACGGCGGGGCCGGGCAACCGCCCTATGGGTGGGTGGACAATCCCGGTACGCCGCTCGGCCAGGCGGATCTGGTTTTCGTGAACCCCGTGGGCGCCGCGTTCAGCCGCGCCGACCAGCCGGCCCGCGCCACGAGTTTTTGGACCACGGCCGGCGACATCGCTTCGCTCGCGGAGTTCGTGCGCAGCTTCCTCAATGCAAACAACCGGCGTAATTCACCGCTTTATCTGGCGGGCGAGGATTTTGGAACGGTGCGGGCGGCCGGCTTGGCCACGTATCTCATCGAACACCAGATACCGGTTCATGGCGTGGCGCTGCTGTCGATGACGATGACCGCCGACGCCGTCGCCGGCGATGAGCAATACATCACGCAGTTGCCGAGCCTGGCGATGGCCGCGTGGAGTCACAAGAAACTGGCGCCGGAATTGGAGGGCATGAGCGCCGAGCGGATTTCCGAACAGGCGCGCCAGTTTGCATCTCGCGAGTATCTGCACGCGCTCTACAAAGGCGACCGCATGACGCCCGCGGAACGCACAGCCGTAATCGCCGGCCTGTCGCGTTTGACGGGGCTTTCCAAGGATTTCGTCGTCAACAACAATCTGCGGATTACCCTGGACCGCTTCACCGCCGAACTCTTGCGCGAGGAACACCGCGGACTCTCAAATTCCGACGCGCGGGTAAGCGGCTTTACGCCCACGGCGGGCGGCGGGCGCGGTGGCGGAGGCGGAGGCGGGGGCTTTGGCGGCCGCGGCGCCGCCGCGATCGACTTCAGCGAGTCCAACCTGGCCGGCGGCTTTCAGGCCGGATACGAGGCCTATCTGCGGCAAGAGCTCGGATTCAACGGCAACGGAATCTTTTACCTGTCCAGCGGCGGGGTCGGGGCATTCACTGCAACCGGCAGCGACGATGCGAGCCTTTCGGCCGCGTTCGCGCGCAACCCCAATCTCCGGTTGTTCGTGGCTGCGAATTACTTCGATCTGAACGCGCCGTTCTATGCGGCCGAATTTACCCTGGCACACCTCAGCGTTTCGCCCGAGGTCCGCGCCAAGAACATCATTGTCAATCATTACGAGGCCGGCCAGAAGACCTATGTCGACGCCAAGGCACTGGCCAAGCTGCAGGGCGACCTGGCCAGGTTCCTCGCCGAACCGGCTTCAACGGCCCGCAGATAAGCGGCGCGACCAAGGAACAATGCCATGAGACTTCACTACAGGATTTGCACCGTCCTCTTCGCGATGGTCCCGATGGGGGTGGCAGCTTTTGCGCAAGGCGGAGGCAGGGGCGCCGCGGGCGCGACGAACGACTTCTATCGCTTCGATTACACGCTGGAAACCATGCAGCCGATCGAGTATCCAGCGCAGCCGATTGCGACGCAGCATCAGATCGCGCTGCACGGCGAGACCATCCAGTACACGGCGCGCGTGGGATTCCTGCCCATCCACCAAGCCACCACCGGCGTGACCCAGGGCCATCTGTTCTACGTTTACTATTCCAAGAACAATGTCGCCGACAAGTCCAAACGGCCGGTTTGGTTCTTGTTCAACGGCGGACCGGGGGCGGCCACCGTCTGGCTCCACATGGGCGCTTTCGGCCCCAAGATGGTGAAACTGGGCCCGGAGGGTTTGGCGCCGCCGCCGCCGTACACTTACGTGGACAATCCCAACTGCCTGCTGGATACCGGCGATCTGGTATTTATCGACGCCATGGGCACAGGTTTCAGCCGCCCGGACAAACCGACGGACGGCCCCTTCTTTGGGGGAGTGGACAACGACCTGGCCGCCTTCGCGGAGTTCATCCGCGGCTTCCTGAACGAATACAACCTGTGGGGTTCGCCGCTGTTTGTCGGCGGCGAGAGCTACGGCACGACGCGCGCGGCGGGCTTGGCCGGCTTCCTTACGGATCGGGACATTCCCATCAACGGCGTGATGCTGCTGTCGGCGGTGATCGACTCCAATGCCGGCGCGGGCGAACAGCGCCAGTTGACCACTCTGCCGACCGAGATCATGACTGCGTACTATCACAAGAAGCTGGCGCCGGACCTTCAAAAGCTCACGGTGGAGCAGATGGCGAAACATGCGCGCGAATTCGCTTCGGGTGAGTACCTGGAATATCTTTTCGATGGCGCGCGGGCGACGCCGGCCGAGCGCGAGAAGGCGCTGACCGACATGGCGCGATACACGGGACTCTCCAAGAGCTTCATCGATGGCCTGGACCTTCGCGTTCCTTTGGGGCCGTTCAGCACGGAACTGCTGCGCAGCCAGCACCTGATGACGTCGCGCCTGGATTCGCGCTTTGCGGGTTACCAACTGGATGCCGGCGCCAACAATACGAGCTTCGATTACAGCAATGCCAACATTGAGGACTGTTTCCTGACCGCCTTCGAGGCTTACGTGCGGAACGACCTGAATTACAAGAACGACAACCTCTACTACGTAGCCGGGAATTCGCCGCCGTGGTCGGGCGAATATAATACGGTGGTCAACCTGGAGGACGGTTTCGCCAAGAATCCGCACATGCATCTGTTCGTGGGGATGGGGTATTACGATTTCGCGTGCCCCTTCTTCCCCGTGGAATGGACTATAGCCCACTTGAACGTGTCGGAAGAGGTTAAGAAGAACAACATTTCGGTGGGCTACTACGAGGCGGGCCACATGGTCTACATCGACCAGCCTTCGGCGGCCAAGTTCCATGCCGATCTGGAGAAATTCGTTCGGGCCTCGTTGCCGGAATGACCCATTGAATACCGCGGCGCAGTTCGACTGCCGGGTGGGGGTCGGGCATGCCCGACCTCTACGGCGGATGCGCGCCGGCGCGGTTCAAGAACTCAGCGGAATCACGCGCTTGGCGCCATCTCCGAAGAGAACGAGATATTCCGCGCCGCGTGCTTCCGCTCGACGCCTGGCGCCGGCCTCAGGCCCTGTCGCCAGCACTGCCTTGACGCGGCCCGCGGTCATGCTCTCGCCCGGAACCAGGCTGGGCGCCAACTCCACCGGGACGAAGGCGCCTGGCCGTAGAAATACGCCAATTCGGTCGATAGGCGTCGCGATTCGATGAGGCCGCGCGCCGAGAAAGGATTCCGCCGTCCAGAAATCCGTCCAGCGGCCTGGCGGCAGCAAAACCGTGCGGGATTCGCCGGGGCCGAGAACCGGCGCAACGAGGATGTCCGGGCCGAACAGATACTGGTCGTCGCAATTCGCCAGCTCAGGCGAGTCAGGGAATGCCAGAGGCATGGGACGCATCAACGGGATGCCTGTCTCATGGGCTTCCTGCGCGGAGCTTTCGATGTACGGCAGCAGATTCTCGCGCAGCCATGCATAGCGCTTGTAGATTGCGACCGCATCGTCGCCGAATTCCCATGGCTCCCTGGGCGTTGTGCCATGATAGCGCATCAGGGGACAGAAGGCCGCCCATTCCGTCCAGCGAATATAGACCTCCGGATCCGGCCAGCCGGAATAGCCTCCGGCATCCGCTCCCCAGTTCGACAGGCCGCAAGCCGCGGCATTCAGCCCGCCGCGCAGCGCCGCTCGCATTCCGAAGAAATTCGCCTGGTGGTCGCCGGCGAAATAGCAGATGGAGTGTTGATCTCCCGCGCAGCCGGCGCGGGCAAAAAGCACGTAATCGTTCCCGCGCGCTTCCTGAAAGACCTGCGCGTAGACTTGATGATAGAAATAGGCGTAAAAATTGTGCATTTCCACGCCTCGCTTGCCGTTATAGAAGACGGCGTCGCCGGGAACGACGTCGCCAAAATCGGCCATGCTTCCGGCCAGCCCCAGATCGAACCGCGGCTTCCAGAAACGCCTCAGCAGTTCAGCGGCGAGTGGGTGCGTGTAGTCGACAATGGCGGCCTTTTCGTCACGAAATGCAATGGAGCCGTCGGCATGACGGAGGGCTGGAAGTTGCGCATCCTGCAGGTCGGGAAAGAGACTGCGTATTTGCCCGATGTCCATGCTCGCCCACACCCATGCGAGCACGCGCAGACGGCCGTCCTTCAGGCTCGCATAGAGCGCGGGATCGTCGTTTCCAGCCTCGGCGTAGATGGCGGAATGCGGAATGTCGAGATCGCGGAAGCGCTTCACGACGCCGATTTCTTCGAGCACCGCATTCTTGAGCGGCCCGTTCCGCCAGCGGCGGCCGCCACCGCCCATCCACGGTTCGAATGCCCAGCGTGGCGGCGTCATCGGCTTGCCGGTGATCTCCGTATAGGATCGCAGGACATCTTGCGGCTTGGCGGGCCAGACGAATAGATCGAGCACGTCGCCAAAGGCTGTCATTCGATAACGCCCGGGATCGGCGTTGCCAATGTCGGCGCGCAACCGGTAGCTGGTGTTCCAAAACAGACTGTGTCCGCGGGTGCTATGCATCAGCGGAACATTCTTGTAGGCCTGATTGAGCTGGCCGTGAATGTTCCCGTCCCAACAATCCACGTCCCAGAGCGTCACAACATTCGCTCGCTGACCGAGCGCATTGAACCGTTCGCCGAAGCCATAAAAACTCTCATTGGGCGCGAGGCTTCCGTGCAGGTCGATGGCGATGACCTCGCCGGCGGTCGAGAATCTTACCGAGAGATCCCCATCTCCCAAGCTCCAGAGTGTCCTCCCAGTGCGGTCGCGCACAACAACGCGCCAGGGGCGAGCCTGAATCTCGACATTGGCTGCGCCGCATTGAAATGCATTCGTCCCGGTCTCGACGAGCTCGGCCTGGTCCGGCTGGAAATAGCCGGGTTGCCGGCTGCGGAGGCGTATGGCTCCATGGGATAAACCGAGCCAGAGGGGAAAGCCGAACTTTCCGGCAACCGCGTTCAGGCGTAATTCCCTACCGTCGCGGCGGAACTCTCCGGCCGAAGTCACCGGGACCCATTCCAGCGCGCGAACGTTGCCGGGAGATTCATCGGCGAACCATCGCCTTGCCGCGCGGTCAAGCTGGTGAAGATAGACATCGAGCGCCCGGCAGGCGCTGGCGAAGTCCCGATTGCGCAAGGCGCCATTCACCGCGATCCTGGCTTCGTGGGGATAGAATTCACCCGGCCGGACCGGCCAGTTCGACCCGTCCGTGTGAAAGCTGAAGCCTTCGAGCACCAGCGTGTCATGCAGCCTTTGCGCCAATCGAACGCGCTGGGATAACATCCCGCGGCCGGTTTCGCGGCCCAGTGTTTGCTGCTCCCGCCACAGTGTCCGGCGCTCTTCAAGATCGGGCCAGAGCAGCTTTTCCGGCAATTGCCAGCGCAGCATTTGGCCGGACAGGTGGGCGAGAAACCCCGGAGTCGAGCGGAGTTCCGGTTTCTCGCCGAAGCTGCAGACCGTCAGCAAGTCAGGCGGTAGATTCAACGTCTGGTCCAGGACAATCGGACTTAGAACCTCAGAGGACTGTCCGCGCGAACGGACAAGATTGAGCCCAAAGAGATCGTGGACGGGCCTTCCGCCCAAATGGTCCCAGGAGATCTGGAAATGCGCCGTCCATGCGCCCGCCTGCCGCTCGGTCCTTACGCTGAATTCGTTACTGTTGCTGGCTCCGCTGGAATCGACGGCAAAGAGATGAACCTGTTCGTTTTTCCAGTCGGGGCGAAACTGCACATAGACCGCATCGGGATAGGCGGATAACCCAAAGCGGTCGCTGTTACCGGGGAACTTGACAGGCTTGGCGAGTCCCGGGTTGCCGCGATAGAGCGGATCTAGCTCGGTGTTATGAAACTCGACGTGAAGCAGGTCGCGATCCCACCACACCGTCGCCGTTGTGGGTGTGACTTGCGGAAATCCGCCGGCGCGAAGAAAACGCCGGAACACAATCGCGTTCTCTCTTCCCGGCGCCCCGAACGCGGCCGACGACGCTCCAAATCCCGGCGCCGGGCGCATGGCCTGGCTGCCTGCCGGCGATTGACCGCCGGCCACGCGCATCCATGAGGCGGCCGCGGGGGCGCCAATCAGCTTCAGACATTCGCGTCGCTTCATTGCCTTCTCCTGTTGACCACCGTGCGGCTTAACCTAGCGTGCTGGCCCACGCTAGAGTGAGAATGGAAAGCAGCATGATGACTAGTCCGGACCCCATCCATCGCCGGTCCTTTGCCCGCGCGAGCTTCCACTCGCCGATGAAGAAGCCAATCACATTCGCCGTGATGAGGCCGACGATTAGCTTGATCGGCCATCCGATGGCGGGCCCGAGCCTGCCGATCTTCCCAGAGGCGAAGCCGTAGAGGAAGATGTCTCCACCCCACAACAGCCCCATGAGCACGGTCAAGGCGTAGAGGATGCCGCTCTCCGGAAGGGCGTATTTCTTCCAGCTTGCGTTTTTCGCAAGCAGATAGCCGCAGAAGCAAAGATTGGGAACGGCCCCGCTGGTGAGCATGAGCAGCCAGACGATGTTCGAGCCGGCAAACGAGCTATAACCGGCGCGAACGGCAGTGGCGACCACGGGCTGGGCAAGGCTGTAGCCGATGTTCAGAACAGCCGAAAGCAGCCCTGCTCCGATGCAAAGCGCAAGCCCGGCTGCGATGGGCCGCGCCGTACCCACCATGTTTCCGCGCAATTTCAACTTGTCGGCCGCCTGGCTCTTCTCACGCAGAAGGCCCGCATAGCCGCAGCAAGCAATTCCGAAGATGCCCACGATGGTGCCCAGAATGATGGCATGGCCCTGCGGTTGAGCCAGCTTTTCGGGAGCGAGCAACCCCATGGGCAAGAACGATCCCAGCGAGGCGCTGATGGCAAGCACCAGCGTGTTGGCCATCGAGACTCCGACGGCGCTCACTCCCTGGCCGAACATGATGGCTCCAAAGCCCCACGCAAAGCCGAAAAGAGTTGCCGAAGCCGCCGCGCCGGCCGGCGCGAGCCTGAGAATCCGCATGAAGCCGGGCGTGGTGGCTCCGGCGATTGCCACGGGCATCAGAACGCACGAAACGAGGATAAAGATGGACCATACGTTTTCCCAGGACCACCGGCCCAGGTACTTCATGGGCAGAGCGAAGGCTCCGCACATGATGCCCGCGATAATGGCGAAAGTTACGCCCAATGTCACTGCAGAACCGGTAAGAGTCACGCGTGTTTCTCCTTGCCTACTCCGATCACCCGACCGGCAGAGCCGCAGGATTGAGATTCAGTTGCGAGGCGGATTCGGCGCATCGCGCCCGATCGGGATTTCATCCGACCGCGCCGGCAGCGGCGGGGCGCTGCGAACGTTGCTGCGCACGTTCTGGGACCCAGCGTACAGGAAACGTTTCGCAATTTCAAGCAATGACAGCGGCCCGGGTGCGCGACTTGAAAGTGGCGATATTGCAGGGTCCGAAGAA
>PLGA01000635.1:0-1602 GCA_003139735.1 Bryobacterales bacterium
GGCCGAAGAACTGGTGGTGCCGCGGTTAGGCACGCCGGCCGGCATGGTTCTTGAAACGGGCAAGGCTTTGGTGCTGGGCGCCGAAGAACTGGGGCGCTTCGATCCGAAGATCAATCCAACGCTGGCGCTGGGTCTGAAGTCGGCGTGTTTCTTGCCGCTCATTGCGCGCGAGCGCCTGATTGGCACTCTGAACGTCGGCCGGTTTCCCGAGCGTGCGTTCACCGAGGACGATGTGGACTTTCTCCGTCAAGTGGCTAGCCAGGTGGCGCTGGCGACGGATAATGCGCTGGACTACTATCGGGTTGCGGAATCCAGACAGCGGCTGGCCGAAGAACGCGTCTATCTGAACGAGGAGATCCGGAGCGGGCAGCACTTCGGAGAGATTGTGGGTTCCAGCGCGGCGCTGAAGAGCGTCCTGAAACAAGTGGCCATCGTGGCGCCCACCGATTCGACCGTCCTGATTTTGGGCGAGACCGGCGTCGGTAAAGAACTCGTCGCGCGGGCCATCCACAATATGAGCGGGCGCCGCGACCACACTTTCGTGAAGGTGAATTGCGCCGCGATTCCACTGGGGCTGGTGGAGAGCGAATTGTTCGGCCATGAAAAGGGCGCGTTCACCGGAGCCATTGCCCGCAGGACTGGGCGATTCGAGCTGGCGCATCAGGGAACTTTGTTCCTGGACGAAGTGGGAGACATTCCACCGGAGTTGCAGCCCAAGCTTCTGCGGGTTTTGCAGGAGCAGGAATTCGAACGCCTGGGCAGCGCGCACACCATTAAGGTGAACGTCCGGCTGGTGGCTGCGACCAGCCGCCATCTGCCGGCCATGGTGGAGCAGCGGGAGTTTCGCGGCGACTTGTACTATCGTTTGAACGTTTTTCCGCTGGTAGTGCCGCCGCTGCGGGAACGCAGCCAAGACATCCCTCCGCTGGTGGAGCACTTCGTAAGGCGTTTCGGAGAGCGCCTGGGCCGCAAGGTCAGCCGTATCGACCGGGAGACCATGGAGTTGCTGCAATCGTATCACTGGCCCGGGAATATCCGCGAGCTGCAGAATGTGATTGAGCGCGGCGTGATTCTGGCGGAGGGCGGCACTCTGCGAATTGACGCAAGTATGTTGGAGGGGGCCGTGGCGCGCAAAGCAGCTTCGGCTGGGGATGTTCTGCAACAGAACGAGAGAGACTCGATTGAGGCTGCGCTTGCGGAGGCGAAGGGCCGGGTAGCCGGACCGCATGGCGCCGCGGCGCGGCTGCGCATTCCGGCATCTACGCTCGAATCCGAAGTTCTGACTCCTGATTANNATTCCGGCATCTACGCTCGAATCGAAGATCCGCGCGCTTAAGATCGACAAGTTCAAGTTCCGTTCGGCCGGCGGTAATTAACTCGTGAGATCTCGCGATTTCGCGAGTCCGAAACCCAGCCGGCGCCGTGTGGCGTGGGCGCGACCTCCGTTATTTCTATAAGATGCGGGCCGTTCTATTCGGCCCTGCGTTTGCATTCTTAACGGGCAGGGATGCTCATATGTGGATTGTAAGAGTCGCTCTCAACCGCCCGTATACCTTCGTTGTGCTGGCGCTGCTGATTTTGCTGGTCAGCCCGCTGGTGATT
>PLGA01000635.1:1650-22099 GCA_003139735.1 Bryobacterales bacterium
CATATGGAGTCGCAGTCCTACAACGGTGTCGGCGTGATCAAGCTGTTTTTCCGGCCGTCCGTCACGATCGCGACGGCGCTGGCGCAAGTCACGGCGATATGCCAGACCCAACTGCGCCAGCTTCCGCCGGGAACGACGCCTCCGCTGATCCTGAGTTACAGCGCATCGACCGTGCCGGTGTTGCAGATCGGCCTTAGCAGCTCGCGCCTAAGTGAGCAACAGTTGTTCGATCTGGGCGCTAACACGATGCGGACTCAGTTGGCGACGGTGCAGGGCGCATCGGTTCCCTGGCCGTATGGCGGCAAGCAGCGGCTGGTTTCGATCGACATCGACTCGGCGGCCATGCAAGCCAAAGGGCTGTCGCCGAACGATGTGGTGAACGCCGTCAGCGCGGAAAACCTGATACTGCCTTCCGGCACGGCCAAACTCGGGCCTCTCGAATACCAGGTGGAAATGAACGGCAGCACCCAGACCATCGACGCGCTGAACAACCTGCCGGTTATGACCCTCGGCGGCGCGACGATTTATATGCGAGATGTCGCGCACGTGCGCGACGGTTTCTCGCCGCAGACCAATATCGTGCGGCAGGACGGAGGCCGCAGCGCGCTGCTCAGCGTCTACAAGACAGGCTCCGCATCCACGCTCACGATTGTGCACGATGTGCGGTCGGCATTGTCGGCGATGGCCGCGGCGCTGCCGCCGGAGTTGAAGATCACGCCGCTGTTCGACCAATCCATCTTCGTTCGCGCGGCTGTCCAAGGCGTCATCCGCGAAGCGCTCACCGCGGCGTGCCTTACGGCCGCCATGATCCTTCTGTTTTTAGGTAACTGGCGCAGCACCCTGATCATCGCCATTTCAATTCCGCTGGCCATCCTGGTTTCGGTGATCTGTCTCAGCGCGCTGGGCGAAACCATGAACCTGATGACTCTGGGCGGCCTGGCGCTGGCGGTGGGAATCCTGGTGGACGACGCCACTGTGGAAATCGAGAACATCGAGCGGAACCGGTTGCTCGGAAAAGAACTGAGGAATGCCATTCTCGACGGCGCGCAGGAAATCGCCGTGCCGGCGTTCGTTTCCACGCTCTGCATCTGCATCGTTTTCGTGCCCATGTTCTTTCTGAGCGGGGTTACGCGTTTCCTGTTCGTGCCGCTGGCGGAAGCCGTGATCTTCGCCATGCTGGCTTCCTATCTGCTCTCGCGAACACTGGTCCCGACGATGGTGATGTTCCTCTTGCGCAACCACAATTTGCGCGCGGAGCCGGGCGCGTTTGGGCGCTTCCACCAGCGGTTCGAGAATGCCTTCGAACGGCTGCGCGACAGCTACCGGAACGCACTCGAAGCTTGCATACGGCACGGACGCATCTTCGCCGCAGCATTCCTGGCGCTCTGTATCGCCTCGTTGGGCTTCGTCTTCACGCTGGGCCAGGACTTGTTTCCGCAGGTGGACGCCGGGTTGATGCGCCTGCACGTGCGCGCGCGCACCGGCCTGCGGATCGAAGAGACCGCGCGCCTGACAGACGAGATCGAGAACACCATCCGCACCATGATCCCGGCCGGCGAACTGGACACCGTGCTCGACAACATCGGCCTGCCCTGCAGCGGCATCAATCTTTCTTACAGCAACGCCGGAACCATCGGCACGCCGGACGCCGAGATCCTGGTCTCGCTCAAGAAGGATCACCGGCCAACCGCGGAGTATGTGAAGCTGTTGCGGGAGGAACTGCCGCGGCGGTTTCCGTCCACTCAATTCTTCTTCCAGCCGGCCGACATCGTCACGCAGATTCTTAACTTCGGCGTGCCCGCGCCTATCGACGTGCAGATCGCCGGCGCCGACCAACTGGCCAATTACAACGTGGCGCGTGAATTGGCCAACCGGCTGCGCTCCATTCCGGGAGCCGTGGACGTCCACGTGCAGCAGGCCTACGACAATCCCACGCTGCACCTGGACGTGGATCGGACCTTCGCGCAATCGGTGGGACTCAGCCAGCGCGACGTGGCGCAGAACCTGCTGGTTTCCTTGAGTTCCAGCTTCCAGACGGCGCCCACGTTCTGGCTCAATCCGCAAAACGGAATCAGCTACAACGTGGCCGTGCAGACGCCGCAGTATCGAGTGGATTCGGTGAAAGCGCTGCTCGATACGCCCATTCGGACCCCTGCTTCGCCCGACCCGCAAATCCTGGCGAACCTGGCGTCGTTCCGCCATGTAAACCAGCCTGCTGTGATTTCCCACTATAATGTGCAGCCGCTGGTGGACGTCTTCGCGTCGGTGCAGGGCCGGGATCTCGGCGGCGTGGCGCGCGATGTCCGCGCTGTGACCGGGCAACTGCAAGAGCAGCTTCCGAAAGGCAGTCATCTGACCATCAACGGACAGGTGTCTACGATGGCGCAGTCGTTCGTCGGACTGGGGGCTGGGGTCGCTATGGCCATCGTGCTCGCCTACCTGCTGATTGTGGTGAAGTTTCAATCGTGGCTCGACCCGTTCATTATCATTACGGCGTTGCCCGGCGCTCTGGCTGGAATCACATGGGCCTTGCTGTTGACTCACACGACGTTGAACGTGCCCTCGCTCACCGGCGCCATTATGTGCGTGGGCGTAGCCACCGCCAACAGCATCCTGATGGTTTCCTTCGCCCGGGAACGGGTGGAGGAAGGGATGCCGGCCCGGGAGGCCGCGGCGGCGGCCGGCCATACGCGCATGCGCCCGGTCCTGATGACTGCACTGGCCATGATGATCGGCATGGCGCCCATGGCCATGGGACTCGGCGAAGGCGGAGAGCAGAACGCGCCACTGGGGCGGGCCGTGATCGGTGGATTGCTCTTCGCGACGATTGCAACCCTGTTCTTTGTTCCGACGGTCTTCGCTCTGATCCACGGAGCCGGCGAGCGGAAATCTTCCTCGAATTGAAGGTGAACATATGTCTACCCAAGAGACTTCATTACTTGAATCACAGGCCGAAGACACTCACACGCAGTCCCATTCCGCCATGCGCTGGATCGTCGCGGCGCTGGTGGCCGTATTGGGCTTATCCGCCGCCGGCGTCCTCAGCATCAAGGCGCGGGCCAAAGAGCAAATCGCGTTGTCGGCGGAAACCGCGCGGCTGGCGGTCACCACGGTTTCGGTCGCCTATCCGCGGCCCGAACCGCGGTCCAACGAGCTGGAGTTGCCGGGGAGCGTGCAGGCCTACACGGAATCGCCCATTTACGCGCGCACCAACGGCTATCTCCTCCATTGGTACAAAGACATCGGCGCAACCGTCCAGAAAGGCGACTTACTGGCCGACTTGGATACGCCCGAAGTGGACCAGGAACTCTCCCAAGCGCAGGCGGCGCGCCAGCAGATGGTGGCGGCCCTGGACCTGGCGCGGACCAGCGCGGACCGCTGGCGCGAATTGCGGCGGACGGACTCGGTCTCGCAACAGGAGCTCGACCAGAGGACCAGCGATTACGCCCAGGCCCAGGCGAACATGGCCGCGGCGGACGCCAATGTCCGGCGTCTGGAACAACTCGAATCGTTCAAGTACGTCTACGCTCCTTTCGGGGGCGTGCTTACGCGGCGCAACGTGGATATCGGAGCGTTGGTGAACGCCGGCAACGGCGGATCTGGCAAAGAGCTGTTCAACCTCGCGTTGATCGATCCGTTGCGCGTGTATNNATTCCGGAAGCCGACGCGCCGTCCATACGCGCGGACATGCGGGCCTGGATCGCTCTGGCCGAATTTCCGTCGGCGCGTTTCACCGGGACCGTGGTGCGGACAGCCAACGCGATAGACCAGAATACGCGCACCCTCCTCACTGAAGTGGATGTCCCGAACCCGGATGGGCGCCTCTTGCCGGGCGCATATGCCCAAGTGCACTTTGACGTGCCGGTGAATGGCAGCCGGCTCTCCGTGCCATCGAGCGCCATGCTCTTCCGATCCGAAGGGCCGGCGGTGGCTGTCGTGAGGCCCGGCGATCGCATCGAATTGCGGCCCATCGCGATTGGGCGCGATTTCGGTACGAGTCTGGAAATCCTCGGAGGCATTCGGGCGGGCGATAGGGTGGTGCAGAATCCTCCCGACTCGCTGGAGAACGGCCAGAGCGTCCACGTTGCTGCGGATGGGTCGGAACGGAGACCCTTATGAGACGCGCGCGTATCACGGTTTTGACCGGGTTGGCGGCCCTGTTGGCAGCGTGCGCTCCGGTTGGGCCGGCCTACCACACGCCCCCGGTCCCGCAACCGGCGGCCTGGCATACGGAAGGTCCCTGGCGGCAGGGAGATCCAAGAGATCAGATCCCCAAGGGCGCGTGGTGGGAGATCTTCCGGGACACGGAACTGAATCGCCTGGAAACCGCGGTACTGGCAGCGAATCAGGACTTGGTCTCGGCGGGCGCGCGGGTGGAGCAGGCGCGCGCGCTGGCCTCGGTTGCCATGAGCAACTTCTACCCGCAAGTTGGCGTGTCGCCGTCGTTCCAGCGGTTTCGGCTCTCGGCCAACCGCCCGTCTCTGGGCGGGGTGGTGGACGGGCCGGTTACGCAAAGCGCCTGGAGCTTGCCGTTCGTGCTGAGCTACGAGCCGGATCTTTTCGGAAAGACCAGGCGCAGTGTGGAAGCCGCCAATGCGTCCTACCAGGCCGCCGGCGCGGACTTCGAGAACGTGAAGCTGGTGCTGGCCGCGGAGGCGGCCGCTGACTACTTCACGCTCTCGGAGGTGGATGCGGAAATCCGCATTTTGGACGACACGGTCGCGTCGATGGAGAAGGCTACGGCGCTGGTCCAGAACCGTCACGACGGGGGAGTCGCTTCCGGTCTCGACCTGGCGCAGGAACAGGCGTTGCTGGAGTCCACCCGCACGCAAGCGGCTCTGGAGCGCCGCCTGCGCGCCAACTACGAGCATGCGCTCGCCGTGCTATGCGGCGCCCCGGCCCAGGATTTTCGGGTGGAGTCCAGCTCGCTGGCGAAGGATCTTCCGGCGATACCGGACGGCGTGCCGTCGGACCTGCTGGAACGCCGCCCGGACATTGCGATGCAAGAGCGCCTGATGGCCGCGGCCAATGCCCAGGTCGGCGTGGCCACGTCAGCTTACTACCCGAGCTTGCAACTGGCGGCCAGCGCGGGCATCGAGAGCACCGGCATTGGGAACCTCATCTCGCTGCCTAGTTCGCTGTGGGCGGTTGGCGCGACGCTGGCGCAGCCACTTATTTCCGGCGGCCGTATCCGCGCCGGTGTGGATTTCGCGAAAGCGGGATACCAGGACTCGGTGGCGCAATACCGCCAAACCGTGCTGGTGGCGTTTCAGGAAGTCGAGGATGCGCTGGCCGGCCTCGAAGTGTTCGCTAGTGGGGCGAAGTCCCAGGACGCCGCCGTGACGGACTCACAACTTGCGCTGAATATGGCGCTTAATCGTTATACCGGCGGGCTGGTCACTTATCTGGACGTAGTCACGGCTCAGCAGAGCTTGCTTTCCAACCAGCGTGAGGCCGCTCAGATTCAAGGCAGCCGGTTGGTGGCGTCGGTGATGTTAGTGAAAGGGCTCGGCGGGGGATGGGACGCCCGCAGCCTTGCCGGTATGCCTCTCAAGCCCAGCCTTAAGACGGCGATCCAGCCGTAACTCGCGGCAACTCGCGAATTCGCGATCCCGCTCCCCGGCCCGTTTCGCAGTGGCTCTCCACCCCGCCAGATAAGTCGATTCCATGCAATATTTGGCGGATGGCCCATGAGATGCAATCCCTGCAAGTATGAGATACACACCTATTGGACAATCTGGAATTACGGCTTCCGTCGTGGCGCATGGCGCTTGGGCCATCGGCGGATGGATGTGGGGAGGGACCGACGTTCAGAAGTCGGTCCGCTCGATTCACACTTCGCTCGATGCCGGCGTAAACTTCATCGACACCGCGCCGGCCTATGGGCTCGGTCTCTCCGAACGCATCGTGGGTGAAGCCGTTCGCGGGCGCCGCGACAAGGTCATTCTCGCCACCAAGTGCGGCTTGGTCTGGCACACCGGCAAAGGCACGTTCTTCGTCGATCAGAACGGCGCGCGCATTCACCGTTACCTCGGCGCGGACTCCATTCGATATGAAGTCGAACAAAGCTTGCGGCGTCTCGAAACCGACTACATCGATCTCTACCAGACGCACTGGCAGGATTCCACCACGCCAATCGAAGAGACGATGGGCACGCTGCTCGACTTGAAGAAGCAGGGCAAGATTCGCGCCATCGGAGTCTCCAACTGCACCGTCGCTCAGGTGCGGCAATACCGGTCCGTGGGGCCGGTGGATGCTGCGCAGGAACAGTACAGCATGCTCCATCGCGGCTTGGAGCGCGAGTACCTGCCTTATTGCGCGCAAAACCATATGGCGGTGCTGGCCTACTCGCCGCTCGCGAATGGGCTGTTGACTGGTAAGGTCGATCCAGACCGCGTTTTCCCGGAAGACGATTTGCGCAGCCACAGCCCGTTGTTCAGCCGCGCGTCCCGGATTCGAGTCAGGGAAATGCTCGACCGGATGCGGCCCGTGGCCGGGAAGTATGGCTTGACGGACGGCCAGTTGGTGATTGCCTGGACACTCGCGCAGCTCGGCATCACGCACGCGCTGGTGGGCGCGCGGGACGAGAGCCAGGCCAGCGAGAACGCCGCGGCAGGCGGTTTGCTGCTGGCGGCCGCCGATGTCCGGCAAGTTGACGAATTGGCGCGGGCCGGCGCCTTGGTGGGGCCTAAAATAGGCAGGTAAGGACCGCCGGCGACGCGCCTCAGCGACCTTCCGGCCTGGCTGCCAGATGAATGGAAGCGCGCTCAGGCCGCACGGCCGAACAGGCCGAACCCGGCGTAGCCCGCTGCCGAAGACCTGCGGCGAATCGCCCACTGCGGGAACGACAAGGCGACGCCTGCGCGGATCTTCACCGGGTACGTCGCAAATCCAGCGTAAACGGAAATTCGGGATTGTCCTCCTTCGGTGGCACAACCATCATGCCCGCAGTGTGACCGGTATCCTGAAACCGGGCCAGACGACGGCTCTCCGCCTCTTGTGCGTTGACAGGGAACTGTTTGTTGGCTCGTCCGCCGGGATGCGTGACATGATACGTGCAGCCGCCGATGGCGCGGCCGGACCAGGTGTCGACGATATCGAACACCAGGGGGGTATGTATCGGGATGTTTGGGTGCAGGCAGGATGGCGGCTGCCAGGCGCGATAACGCACCCCAGCCACAAATTCGCCGCTTTCTCCCGTGGGATTGAGCGGCACGCGGCGGCCGTTGCACGCCACCACAAAGCGCTGTTCCGTCATTCCGCTCACTTTCACCTGGAGCCGCTCCAGCGATGAATCCACGTTGCGGACAGTCGCGCTCCCGGAGACCTCTTCACCGAGCACGTGCCACGGCTCCAGTGCGTGCCGCAATTCCAGCCGCACACCCTGCCGGGTTACCGAACCGATCTGCGGAAAGCGAAACTCGAAGTGCGGGGCAAACCACTCTACCTGGAACTCGAACCCCGCCTCACGAAGATCCGCCATCACGTTCTCCCAGTCCACTTGAACAAAGTGCGGCAGCATGAAGCGGTCGTGCAGCGCGGTCCCCCACCAAACGAGTTCCCGGCGGTACGGAGTTTCCCAGAAGTGTGCCGTCAGCGCCCGCACCAGCAATTGTTGCGTGAGGCTCATCTGCGCGTGCGGGGGCATCTCAAAAGCGCGCAACTCCACCAGTCCGAGCCGTGATCCGGAGGAGTCTGGCGAGTAGAGTTTGTCGATGCAGAACTCGGCGCGGTGCGTGTTCCCTGTCAGATCGGTGAGAAGATGACGAAACACGCGATCGGCCAGCCACAGCGGACCTCCAGGAGAATCCTTGTCGGGGATCTGGTCGAAGGCGATTTCCAGCTCGTAGATGGCATCCGTGCGCGCCTCGTCCACGCGCGGATGTTGACTGGTGGGACCGATGAACAATCCCGAGAGCAGATAGGACAGGGACGGGTGATTGTGCCAGTATCCGATCAAGCTTCGCAACAGATCGGGACGCCGCAGGAACGGACTGTCTTCCGGAGTCGGTCCGCCCATCACCACATGGTTTCCGCCGCCGGTCCCGGAGTGTTGTCCATCCAACATGAATTTCTCGGTGCCCAAACGGCTTTGGCGCGCCAGTTCGTAGAGCGTCGTGGTGTTGGTCCTAAGCTCGTCCCAGGATGCCGCCGGATGAATGTTGACTTCGATCACTCCGGGATCCGGAGTCACCTTCAAGACGTTGATGCGGACGTCGTTGGGAGGGGTATACCCTTCCAGAAGAACCGGCATCTTAAGGTAGGCGGCCGTATCTTCGAGGGCGGCCACCAGATCCAGATAATCACGGATGTTCTCGACCGGCGGCATGAAGACGAACAGCTTGCCCTGTCGGGATTCCACGCAGATGGCGGGACGGGTAATCCACTCCGCCGATCGGCCCTTCTCCGGAGGTTCGGTGTGGGCGGCAGGAGGCGCGTCCGCAGCATAGGGCGCGTCGAACAGGTATCTCTTGCGCTCCGGCCTGGACGGAAGGCGGGTACGCTTCGCAAAGGGATCCGGTTCGTAGGAATAGAGAACATCTTCCGGTTTGGTCCAGGGAAGAGATTCCAGCGGCAATCGGTAACCCATCGAGGAATCGCCCGGAACCAGAAACATCTGCTTCGAGGCGAGAAACCAAGGCTGACTGGTCCAGCCCGGCTCCCCCGAACGGGTCGTGATTGGCCGCAACGGAAGGACGTATCCTATCGGCTGTCCCAGGCCGTGTTCGAAAACCTGCGCCAGGCGGCCGCGCTCGAGCGGGTCTTCGATCTTGGGGTCCAGCGGATCGACGTTGACCGGCAGCTTGCGTTCCTTCCAAAGGTAATAGAAGACATCTTCGTACGCGGCAATGATGAATGCGGGGTCTACCTGGAGACGGTGGGTGAGTGCATCCATAAACCGGCGTGCATGCTCCGCCGTGTAGCCGTAGTTTTTTCCGTCCGCTGCGATGAGGCTCGCATCCTCCCAAATGGGGACTTTGTCCTTGCGCCAGTAGCAACCGAATGCCCAGCGCGGCAGGGGCTCGCCGGGATACCACTTGCCCTGGCCGAAATGCAGCAAGCCCTGGGGCGCGAAGTGTTGGCGCAGCCTGCCCAGCAGTTCCACAGCGCGTTGGCGCTTTACCGGCCCCAGCGCGGCGGTAGTCCATTCGGGCCCATCGACGTCGTCGAGAGAAACGAAAGTCGGTTCGCCGCCCATGGTGAGGCGCACGTCCCCGGAACGCAGATCGGCATCCACCTGGTGACCGAGTTTTTCGATTGCCTGCCACTGTTGCTGGGTGTATGGCTTGGTGACGCGCGGCGATTCGCAAATTCGCTGCACTGTCATTTCGTGCCGGAATTCCGTGTTGCATGGTTGGAGCAGACCGGTGATCGGCGCCGCGCTGCTGGCGTCCGGAGTGCATGCCAGCGGGATGTGCCCCTCGCCCGCGAGCAGGCCGGACGTGGGATCGAACCCCACCCAGCCGGCGCCCGGAAGATAGGCTTCGGCCCACGCGTGCAAGTCCGTGAAATCGGCGGTGGGCCCGGACGGTCCTTCCAACGGCTTGACATCGGCGACAAGCTGAATCAGATAACCGGACACAAAGCGCGCCGCCAGCCCGAGGCGGCGCATGGCCTGGACCAGCAGCCATGCTGAATCGCGGCAGGAACCGGTGCGCAGCGTGAGGGTCTCCTCGGACGTCTGCACCCCAGGCTCCATGCGGATGACGTAGCCGATCTCGCTCTGCACCATTTGATTCAGGGCGACCAGAAAATCCATGGTGCGCTGGGGCTCGCGCGGCACTTTGGCGAGAAAAGCAGAGAGCCGCGGGCTATCCACCTCGGTTTCGAGAAATGGGCGCAACTCGCGGGCGGCTGAGGCGTCGTAGCAAAAGGGATATTGTTCCGCGTGCGGCTCCAGGAAGAAGTCGAACGGATTGTATACCGCCATTTCGGCAACCAGATCGACTTCAACAGATAGCTCCGTGGTTGGTTCCGGGAAGACCAGGCGCGCCAGATAGTTGCCCTGCGGGTCCTGCTGCCAGTTAATGAACTGGTTCTTGGGAAGAACTCTGAGCGAATAGGACAGGATCGGCGTGCGGCAGTGCGGGGCGGGGCGCAGCCTGATCACTTGAGGACCGAGCGACACCCGCCGGTCGTACCGGTACACGGTTTGATGATGAAGCGCAACCTGAATGGCCATGGCTAGTTCGAGGCAGCTACTGTTGCTGGAGTTGCTGCTGCGCCTCCAACTTCTCGGCTTGCTGGTCATTCATCAGAAAACGGGACCACTCCTCGTCCGACGCAAACTCCTTGTCGGGAGGCAGCAGGGCATTGGACGGAGTCACGCGGACGCGCACCTGCAGTTCTGTTTCCGCCGATCCTCTCATGGCGCCTACAGTTGGGGACACGTCCGCATAGTCGCGCCCGATCGCAGTTCGTATGTGTCTTCCTCCCACAATTAGGCTATTCGTCGGGTCAAAGCCAACCCAACCAATACGCGGCAGAAGTGCCTCCACCCATGCATGAGTAGCTCCCTCATCGGAGCGATCGGAATCCCCGGGATCGCGATGAAGGTAGCCGCTCACATACCGGCACGGAATTCGCAGGTTTCGCACGATGGCAATCATGGTGTGCGCAAAATCCTGACAAACGCCCTGGCGCGATCGGATGGCTTCCTCCACGGGAGAATTGACCCCTGTGCTGCGCTTTACGTAAGAAAAATACTGGTTGATCCTGGAGTTCAGGGTGGTCAGCAGTTCCAAAGGTTCCCGCCTGCCGCGTTCCACTACTTCCAGAGCTTTTGCGAGCTCTTCGACCTCAGGAGAGGTACAGGCGAAACGGCTCGGCATCAGCATATCCCAGTAATCCTCCCGGTCGATCATGGCATCGAGTTCGTCCCATGCGCCGGGGCCCAACGACTGCGGCAGCGGCGAGGGGTTTTCCACCTCCACCAAAGCGTCAGCGATAATCGTCAATTGCTGGTGATGCCCGGGAACGTCGAAATGATGAACCAGATTGCCGAGGTGATCCTTGTAGGAGAAAACCCGGGCCTGGGGACTTATGGACAATTGAAAACTGAAGCAGCGTTGAGTGTTCTCGCTCCGCGGCTGCATGCGCAATTCCATGGCGCTCTGCCAAACGGGAAGGCTGTATCGAAAACGAGTGAAATGCCGCACCGCGTAGAACATCAAGCCTCCAGGGCCGATTGGATCGGGTAATCGATATAGACCATGTGAACCGCCGCATGCAGGCTCTCGCACTGCTCAATGACATCGTTGAGGCAACGGTGCACCCCGCCGATCATGATTTCCGCAATCTGGGCATACGCCAGAGAAGCGCGCAGCCGTCCGGCAATTCGCTCAATCCGGACGCTGGCCTTGGTGAAAGACGTCTGGGAGATCGCGGCAATCGCCGCGCTCATCCGCTCCACTGCGTAGCAAACGGAATACGGGAATTCCGGATTCAGCAGCAGAAATTCGGCCACCGAATCCGGTCTTAGCTCGGCGGTATATACCTTGCAGTACGATTCAAAAGCCGCGCAACTCGCCAGCAATCCCACCCAATCCAAGGTATCCGCTTCCCCAGCCCTGGAGAAATAGGCATCCAGCAGGACCGGCAATGCGCAGGAACGTTCCATGTACTTACCCAGTTGAATGAATTGCCACCCCTCGCCATGGTTCATGGTGGCGTCTGTTATACCGTGAAACTGGTAGGAGCCTTCCCGAACGGCGACGACCAGTCGCATCGGGTCGGTGTCCGCCTCCAGGTTGGCGCTTGCCTTTGTAACCTTGTGATACAAACTGTTCAAGCCTTCCCACATCTCCGAACTGATCTGCTCGCGAACCTGGCCCGCATTCTCGCGGCTTACCGCGATACAGAATGCGATGGACGATTCGAAGCCTGCGTCGCTGGTCAGCTTGACCATGGCGCTCTGCGGGTCGATGCCGCCGGCAGCCGGCGCGATACCAAGTGACGCCATGATGCGCTGCCATCTCTCTTCGGTGGAGAGCTTCGAAGGATTCAGCATGAGGTTGTGATTGGCTTCCAGCACGCGCGCGCAGTGGTTGGCACGCTCGAAATAGCGGCTCATCCAATAGAGACTATCGGCTACGCGGGAAAGCATGGAACCACCTTGATGTTCAGTTCAGTAAAACCCACGTGTCCTTGGAACCTCCGCCCTGGGATGAATTTACCACCAGGGAACCCCGACGCAACGCGACTCGGGTAAGCCCGCCCGGCACGATGGTGGCCTTCTCGCCAAATAGAACGTACGGCCTCAGATCCACGTGCCGCGGCTCAATTCGCCCATTCATAAAACAGGGGGCTGCCGACAGCGTGATGGTGGGCTGTGCGATGTAGTTTCTGGGATCGGCCAAAATCTTCTCGCGGAATTCGGCCTGTTGCTCGCGGCTGCTGTGCGGACCGATGAGCATGCCGTAACCTCCGGACTCGCCTACGGCTTTGACCACGTATTTTTCCAGGTTTCCGCACACCTCGTCGCGCTGCGCGCGGTCCGTCATCAGAAAGGTCTCCACGTTATCCACAATGGGGTCTTCATCCAGGTAATAACGAATGATCTTGGGAACGTAGGAGTAGATCGCTTTATCGTCGGCAACTCCCGAGCCGAGAGCGTTGGCGAGCACCACCTTCCCCGCCCGGTAGGCGTTGAAGAGTCCCGCTACCCCCAGGGTAGAATCGGCGCGGAACGCGAGTGGATCGACGAAATCGTCGTCGACGCGGCGGTATATGACGTCCACGCGCTGCAAACCGGAAGTGGTTCGCATGTAGACGGTATTGTCGTGCACCACAAGATCGCGTCCCTCAACCAGCTCGATTCCCATTTGCCGGGCGAGGAATGCGTGCTCGAAGTACGCCGAATTGTAAGTCCCGGGGGTTAGCAGGACGATGGTGGAGCGGCCCTCCGGCGCTAGTGAACGAAGCGTGGACAGAAGCTCCTGGCTATACTGCTCGATGGGCCGCACGCCGCATTTTCGAAACAGCGCCGGAAAGATCTGCTTCATCACCTTGCGGCTGGTCAACATATACGAGACGCCGCTGGGAACGCGCAGATTGTCTTCGAGTACCACAAACCTGCCATCTGGCATGCGGATCAAGTCGGTCCCCGCCACGCTGATATAAACGTCGCGCGGAATTCTTACCCCCTGCATCTGCCGGCGGAAGTGCTTGCAGGTGTAGATGATTTCGCCGGGGATGACCCGGTCCTTCACGATGCGCCGCTCATGATAAACGTCGGCGAGGAACAGGTTGAGAGCCGTAATGCGCTGTATGAGACCGCGCTCGATGGTCGCCCATTCCGAACTGGTGACGATTCGCGGCAGCAAATCATGCGGGAAGATCTGCTCCGTGCCCTCGGCGCGCCCATACACGGTAAAGGTGATGCCCTGGTTGAAAAACGAGAGATCGGCTTCCTTCTTGAAGCGATACAGATCTTCGGAGGGAAGGTTCAAAAGCTGCGTGTAGAGATTCCGGTAATGCGCCCGAGGCCGTCCGTCGGCGCGGAACATTTCGTCATAAGCCGAGCCCAGCGCATAATCGCCGAAGGGGACGCGCATCTGGAGGTGAGCGGATTGTGCTGGCATGGACACTCCTTTCCGGGTCGACTGAACCAGGGGCCATTCGACGGGGAATAGGGCCAGGCCACAGAGCTACGACAACAAGTATACCGCGATTGATGCGCAGGTAGCGAGCACTGGAGTGGTTCATCCTGGTATGATGAACGTAGTGAGGCTCCATCTAGGGCGGCCGAACGAGTAATTTGGTCCATTGCGTGCCCATTTAATTCACTTCGCGGATTTCGCGCCGTAGATTAGGTACCTTCCAATGCAACTCCGGATCGGTTATGAACTGATTTATAGCTTTCCACGATCCACGCCGATCATCCTTGTTTTAAATGTCCACGATTCCCGCACCTCTGACATTGTCGTTCCCGACAGCCTGACCATCGAACCCCCCATTCCGGTAACCGGCTATCGCGACAGCTTTGGCAACCAGTGCCACCGCGTGCTCGCGCCCGCGGGCCGCCTCCGCCTTACGGCCGACGGCGTGATTAGAGATAACGGCAAACCGGACGAGGTTATGACCGAGGCTTGGCAGGACTCCGTGGAGGATCTGCCGGAAGATACTTTGCTGTTCCTCCTGGGCAGCCGTTATTGCGAGACCGACCTGCTGTCTCAAACGGCATGGCAACTCTTTGGAGGCACGGTTCCAGGGTATCCGCGCGTGCGGGCCATCTGCGATTACGTTCATAACCATATCGTTTTCAACTACCAGGATGCCCGTCCCACCCGTAGCGCCTCGCAGGCTTTCCAGGAGCAGGCCGGTGTTTGCCGCGACTACGCGCATCTGGCGATCACTTTCTGCCGCTGCATGAACATTCCGGCGCGATATTGCACCGGCTACCTTGGCGATGTCGGAACCCCGCCGCCTTTCCCACCGGGCGATTTCGCCGCGTGGTTCGAGGCCTGGATCGGCGGCCGCTGGCACATTTTCGATCCGCGCAACAATGTGCCCCGCATGAGCCGCGTCCTGATGGCGAGAGGCCGCGACGCATCCGATGTCGCGATTACCACCACCTTCGGGCCCAATTACCTGGAAGGTTTCAAGGTCTGGACTGACGAGATCCCGGAATGATTGACTGATGTCCCTTCTCACCGTCCACCACTCCACCGTCTACCGCTACCGGGAACCCGTCGGCCTGGGGGAACACCGGATGATGTTCCGCCCTCGCGCCAGTCACGACCTCCGATTGATCCGAACCGACCTGCTCATTACGCCGCAACCCGTGCAGTTGCGCTGGCTGCACGACCCGTTCGATAACTCAGTCGCCGTGGCCACTTTTGAAGGAACCACGTCGGAACTGCGTTTCGAAAGCACGGTGACGCTGGAGCATTTCGAAAACTCCATGCCGGAGTATCCGCTGGAAGAGTACGCGCGAACGTATCCATTTCGATATTCCGATGAGGACTTTCCCAGTCTCTCCAACGCTCTGACGAAGCGCTACGCGTCCGAGAGCGTGGCGACGTGGGCATTGCAGTTTCTCGATCCGGCGGATACCTCCAACACCATGAAAATACTGCGCGCCATGACGTCTGGCATCCGCTGGGACTTCACCTATTCCCGCCGCGTCGAGAAGGGCGTGCAGCCTCCGGAGGAAACGTTGCGCACCCGCACCGGCAGTTGCCGGGATTTCGCGGTCCTGATGATAGAAGCCACGCGGTCACTGGGCGTCGCCGCGCGGTTTGTCAGCGGCTATATCTTCATTCCCAACAGTTCCGGGCTGGCGGGGGGCGGATCGACTCATGCATGGGTGCAGGCCTATCTACCCGGCGCCGGGTGGATCGATTTCGACCCTACCAACAGCATCATTGGTAATCGCAATCTGATTCGCGTCGCCGTGGCCTGGAGCCCCGAGCAAGTGCTGCCCTTATGGGGCACCTACGAGGGTCCCCCGGAGGCGTTCGTGGGGATGGACGTCAGTGTGAACGTCACCGAGGCGGATGGGTGATATCGACGTGTGGGCAGGTGGAACCCTGCGGGCGTCAGAGCATTAGTCCGGTTCCATATCCACACCGACTTCGACTCTATGCTCGCGCCCACCCTGGATTACGCCGCGCACCGGACTAACGTCACCGTAATCCCGGCCCCAGGAGAGCGTGACGTGACCCTGGAACGGGACCAGATTGTTGGTCGGATCCACGTCCAGCCAGCCGGCGCCGGGGCAATACACGGACACCCAGGCGTGCGAAGCATCCGCTCCCACCAGCCGGGCGCGCCCAGGCGGAGGGTAGGTCCGCAGGTACCCGCTCACATACCTGGCGGGCAGGCCTAGTGATCGCAAGCATGCTACCTGCAAGTGAGCGAAGTCCTGACAGACGCCGCGACCGTGACGAAGCACCTCTTCCGGCGGCGTCCGTACGTTGGTTGCCTTTGAATCAAAGCGGAAATCCTTGTAGATCCGTCCAGTGAGGTCGAGCAGCGCTTCAGTAAGCGGCCTGGCCGGCGAAAAGGAGGGCAATGCATATTTCCTAAACTCGGCGCCCGGCTTGACACGAGGCGACTCAAACACAAACTGATAAGCTTCTAGTCCTTCCGGACTGCGATCGGCCGGCAGAGATCGTGCCACTTCTTCCCAAGGTTGTGAGTGTTCCGGCCAAATTGCCGGACAATCGTCGATGACGACCCGGCTGCGAGCTTCTACGCGCAGCTCGTCATGCGGCTCCCGAATGGTGAAAAACGTGACAGGATTCCCAAAGTAGTCCAACCGCTCGCTTACTCCGGAGGGAGACGGCGTCACCAGCAACTCATGCGACGTGCAAGTGTGGTGAGCCAGAGTCCGGGGAGTCAGGTAGGCTATGTGATTCCCGACGGAGACGGGAACCCTGTACTTATAAGTAGTCTTATGAACGATTCGGTAAGTCATCCACCTATACTGATCGGGTACGTGTGCGCATGGTCGAAGTACATGAGCGAGATATTATCCGCCCAGGAAGGGAGGAGTTCTTGGATCGAGCCAAGAGCACGGTCGATCTGCGATTGTCCATCGGAATAACCCGCGGGCAAACCGCCTCCGGGCAGCGGAAATTCCAGCTTCTCCAGGTCCAGACCGCGCAGCAATGTTACCGCGTGTTGTATTGCCTGCTGATCGGCGGGATCGTGCCGCGGCAGCCTCCTATGTAAATCGGCCAAATGAGCCATCTGGAAGTTTAACGACCGGGGATTGTTTTCATCCGCCATCAATACGTCCAGCACCGCGATGGGCTGCAAGGTAGTGAAGTAGCGGGAGCGATAAGTCATGGAACTATCAGCCACCTCCAATATATATTCCAGCACGGGCCAGCTTTGTTCATCCAGCCCTGAGGTCAATTCCCTGAGATGCCTCACCGAGTACATCGCCCGTTCCAATCTGCGTCCCAAACTCAGGAAAAGCCAGCCGGATCCGCGGGTAATGTTTTCCCGTTCCATGCCGGAGAATGCGGAGAGCAGCTCCAGGCACCCGTTGAGTACGGCCGAGTACTCGACAAAGAGCATGTAGTCCTCGGTGCGGGCGGATTCCGCCAGGTCAACCACCAGTCGCGACATATCCGAGGAGAGCCGCTCGCGAACGTTTCCACCGACGCGATGGGCCTCCGCCAGATTGGACGCCAGGCTGTCCGGCCGCTCGACGTCCGACATTAACGAGACCAACTCATCTTCCAGATCGCGCGCACTGGCCGGGCGATCTTTGGGCAGTGTGCTGTGCGGCGAACCCAAACAACCGTGCAGCCGAAACAGGCAGGCAAGTTCGGTGTGATTGGCTCGCCGGACGCGCGTCATCAGACAACGCAGCAGGCGTGCAATGGACTCCGACCGTTCGGCGTAACGGCCCAGCCAGAAAAGGTTGTCCGCGGCGCGGCTAGGCAGGTCGGCCGTCGTGCGTTCCAGTTGGACTGGCTGGTTCCTTGGACGCAGCATGCTAAAGGTGTCGACCGGTCCGTCCCACAGAACCCAGGCGTCTTTGCTGCGGCCCCCGCGCTGCATGGATACCACCTGGCCGTCGGCTTCCGACACGCGGACCAGGCCGCCGGGCATTGCGATCCAACCGGCACTGGTGTTCAGAACATACGTCCGCAGCACCATGCTGCGCGGATACAGGCGGCCCTGGTCCCAAACCGGCGCGGTTGAGAGATTCACCTGTTCCTGCGCCACGTACTCGTAGGGGCGCGAACGTATCTGTTCTCCGACCCTCCGCTTTTCCACCTGGGAGAGGCCTGCGCCGAAGACGGGTTCCATTCCACGCAACGGGAACGCAGGTTTGACCACCACGCGATCCAGATGGTTCAGCACCCAATCCAGCGCGTAATCCTGCCCACACCACCAGGTCGCCACGGATGGCAGTTTGAGGGCCTCTCCCAACAGTTTCTCTGCCAAGCCGGGAAGAAACGGCATGATGGCTGCGGTCTCTATCACGCCGCTCCCCAGTGCGTTGACCACTACGACGGTGCCGGCATGTACCGCGTCCACCAGGCCCGCCACTCCCAGGAAGGAATCGTGGCGGAGTTCCATGGGATCGCAGAAACTATCGTCAACGCGGCGCAGAATTACGTGGACCGGTTGCAGGCCTTCCACCGTTTTCAGATAGGCCCGCCGGTCGCGAACGGTCAGATCAGATCCCTCAGCCAGCGTAAGTCCGAGATACCGTGCCAGGTAGGAGTGCTCGAAGTAGGTCTCGTTGTAGGGTCCGGGTGTCAGCAGAACCGCGCGTGGATGATCGCAATGCGCCAAGCCGAGCAGCGCCTCACGCCAGGCGCGGAAGAAGGAAGCCAGCCGCCTGACGTTTGCGGCGCCAAACGCCTCCGGCAGAACGTCCGCCACGATCGTGCGATTTTGCAGCGCATATCCCGTTCCCGAAGGCGATTGCGTGCGGTCGGCGAGCACCCACCAGCGGCCGTCTGGCGAGCGCGCCAGGTCCACTCCGATTAAATGGAGATGGCCACGCTGGGGTGGTGCTACCCCGGTCAAGGGCCGCAGAAAAGCCGGATTTGCAAATAGCAAGGCCGCCGGAATGTCCCCGTTCTGAACGAGTTGGCGAGCTCCGTAGATGTCACCCAGGAGCAGATTAAGCAGGTGCGCCCGCTGCGTGATCCCTGCCTCGATGACACGCCATTCGTCCGGCGGGATAAGCAGCGGAATAGGATCGATGGCCAGTGGCCGGTTCACACCTTGCGGGTCGGTGTAGACGTTATAGGTGACGCCGTTCTCACGGATGCGACGTTCCGCGCGCTCCCAGCGGCGCGCCAATTCGTCGGGGCCAATGTTCTGGAGCGATTCGATAACCGCGGACCAGTAAGGCCGGGCGGTGAATCCGTCCGGCGCGAACTCATTATAAGTCGACCGGTCGGGCAACAGCATCTGAAGGAGATCAGGGCTCACAACTAGCGGCTCTCACGTGCCACTGAGCTTAGCACGTATTTCAGGCAGGGTCTTGGTTCGAGAGCGCCCCTACTAAACGGATGCGATCGCGCGACGGGTACAATTGGTAGGGCCACGACCATGAGCGAAAGAGTCCTCGTCGTATATCGGGAAAGTTCGGACGTCCAGCCGTATGCTCGCGCGATTGAATCCGTCGGAGCGGAGCCGGTGCTGGAGGAAGTCCGGACCGGCCTCCGGATCGGCCCGTGTTGCGGACTCTTACTGACCGGCGGCGGCGACGTGGACCCGGCGCTCTACGGCGAAATTGCTTCTCCGGAAACCGATCCGCCCGATCCGGAGCGGGATGCCGTCGAAGCCGCCCTCATCGATGAAGCGTTGGCTCGCGACCTGCCGCTGCTTGGGATTTGCCGTGGGATGCAACTCCTGAATGTGCATTTTGGGGGCAGCCTCGTCCAGCACCTGCCAACCGTCGGGCGCCATGTCAGGCGCACCTCCGACCGAGGCCTGCCGGCCCACCGCGTGGTGATTGAGCCCGGCAGCATGCTGGCGAGCATCGCTCACCGGCAGATGTGGGAGGTGAACTCACGGCACCACCAGGCGGTAGCGCGACTTGCAGGCGGGTTCAAGGTCTGCGCCAGTGACCCGGAAGACGGAACTGTCGAAGCCATCGAACTCCCCGCGCGGCGGTACGTTCTGGCGGTCCAGTGGCACCCCGAGAATCAAGTTTCGAACGATCCCGAACAGCGCACCCTGTTTCAGACCTTCGCGGCCGCGCTCTGAAGCCGCAAACACGCCGTGGCGCCGTTTCTGTTCGCATCGACACTCCTTCCCGTAATTCCCGATCTGACTGATAAAGTGGAAGTACCCACTCTCGTCAATTCTCGCCTGCGGCCGTACTGTCGGCGTTGTTTGCGTCCGCGATGTCTGCTTTTCGAACTTGAGCGGCATTGCAGCTTGAGATCATCGCCCTCCGCCACCAACTTGGCGTACTGCAACGCTCGGTGAACAGACCGAAGCTCAATCGGTTCGACCGGTTCCTGTGGGCTTGGTTTTGTGCAGCCTGGGACGAGTGGCGCTCGGCTCTGTGCATCGTCAAACCGGACACCGTCGTCGCGTGGCGCCGCAAGGGTTTCGACTGTTTTGGGCTTGGAAAGTTCGCCGCGGCCAAACCGGCCGCCCGCTGGTGTCGATGGATGTCGGGGACCGGATATCGTGAGTCGACGTCGACCGTGGCAAAACCGTGACNNCGAAAAGCAGATTCCCCAAGTTATTGAAAACCTTGAAAGTGGAGGTGAATCTAGAGAGGCTTTGGAAGACGGCGCCGCGCTGCTTGTAAGGCAGGCGCTATAACCAACTGAGCTAACCGCCCGTGATTTCAATAACTGGGGACGAAAAAAAGGCTGCTCTCCAGACCCTAACACGCCGCCAGCGCCTGGCGGCAGGCTTTCAGGATGGCAACCGCTCCAGGGGTGTCGCCATGGACGCAAATGGTTTGCGCGTTTCCCTCGCGGGCGAAGCGCAACGCCTGCGCGGCGGC
>PLGA01000109.1 GCA_003139735.1 Bryobacterales bacterium
TGCCAGAAGGGCGAGTTCTGGATGGTGACGCCCTCGACGCGCACGTGCTTGCAGTGGTCAAAGACGACGAGGCGCGGGCGGGGATGGGGATTGCCCATGACGCCGGCATCGTGGACGCCGCGCGCCATCTGCCACCAGCTTTCGCCTTGGCCGTCGATGGTGCCTTCGCCGGTGATGGCCACGTTCTCAGCATTGGTGGCGCTGACGAGCGGCTGTAGAGTGGGAAGACGGAACTCGATTTTTGCGGGATAGTCGGCGTGATCGGGCGAACCGAGCAGCGTGGCGCCTTTGTCGAGCTGGAGGGTGATGTTGCTTTTGAGCACGATGGGCGCGCTCAAATACTCTCCCTCGGTGAGGCGAACGGTGCCGCCGCCCTTGGCCGCGCAGGCGTCAACGGCGGCCTGAATGGCGGCGGTGTCCTTGGTGGTTCCGTCGCCCTTGGCGCCGAAGTCGCGGGGATTGCAGGTTGGGGCGGCATGGAGCGCGCCGCAGGACGCAAATACCAGCGCGCATAGGGTCGCGGCGTAGTTGCGGGAGATTTTGAGTCGAATCACGGAACTGCCTCTTGAAAGAGTGAATTGCTTGCGGAAATCATCATACGCTGATGGGCTCAAGTGGTCCTACCACGGGAAACCGGGAGTAGGTAGTAGCCATTAGGGAGTAGAAGGGCGCGTTTCCCACCCTTTCCGCAAAAAGACGCGGAAAGGATGGGGCACGGAAAGTTCTTCTTGGAGCGGCCTGAGAGTGAAGGAGCGTGAATGGTAAAATTCCGCTGGATTGATCTTCGGAATCGAGAACACCTTGAAAAAGTTCCTTCGTGCAATTTCCTCTCTACGAATTCCTTTCCTTGCTTCAATAAGCTTCGCAATAGCAGCCTTCATCGCGGGCGGCTTTTCGGCGGCAGTTCTGGCGCAGCAGGTTCATGTGAGCCATGCGCAGGCTGTGGCGCGGGCGCGGCAGATCGTGGCGCGGATGACGCTGGACGAAAAGATCAGCTCATTGCATGGCGTGCACGATGCGACGCGATACAGGATGGTGCCGGGCGTGCCGCGGCTGGGCATTCCGGATTTCTGGATGACGAATGGACCGGCTGGCGTGGGACCGGGCGGGGCGAGCCCGCAACCGCCGGCCACCGCGATGCCGGCGCCCATTGCTCTGGCGGCGACGTGGGATCCGGAACTGGCGCGTACGTATGGAAAGATCGAGGCCCAGGAAACACGTTCGCTGGGCAGCCTGCTCTTTGAATCGCCCGACATCAACATCGCGCGCGTGCCCCAGGGCGGACGCGTGTTTGAGAGCTTCGGTGAAGATCCTTTTCTCACGGGGCGCATTGCAGTGGCCACGATTGAGGGCATACAGAGCACCGGGATGATGGCGAATGTGAAGCATTATCTCGCTAACAACCAGGAGGCGGACCGGCATAGTGTCAACGAGGTGATCGGCGAGCGGGCGCTGCGCGAGATATACATGCCGGGCTTCGAGGCATCGATCAGGGAGGCTCATTCGGCGTCGCTGATGTGCGCGTACCCGAAGGTGAATGGGGCGTTTAACTGCGAAAATGCGCCGCTGCTGGATGGGGTCTTGAAGAAGGAGTGGGGATACGACGGGTTCGTCCTCTCCGACTGGGGCGCGACGCACTCGACCGTGCCCAGCGCCTTGAACGGGCTGGATCTGGAAATGCCGACGGGGATTTATTTCGATAAGGAGCTGCGCAAGGCGGTGGATGCGGGTGAGGTTCCGGTTGCGGTAATCGATGAAAAGCTGGTGCGGCGGTTCGCGAAGATGATCGAGTTTGGCGACTTTGGGCCGCAGGCGAAACCGGTTCCGATTCCGGCGCTGGAACATGGGGCAATCTCTCGGCAGATTGCGGCGCAGGGGATGGTGCTGCTGAAGAACGATGGTGGATTGCTGCCGCTGGATGCAACGTTGCTCAAGACCGTTCTAGTGGTGGGGCCTTACGCGGTGCGGCCGAATACGGGCGGCGGGGGCAGCTCGCACGTGATTCCGCTGTACACGATTACGCCGTATGACGGGTTGAGCGCGGAGCTGAAGGCACGCCTTACCGTGATGGACGGCGGCGACATCAACGCTGCGGCCGAAGCGGCCAAGAAGGCGGAACTGGTGATCGTGATGGTGGGCGACCAGGATACGGAGGGACGGGATCAGAGCCTGGAGTTGCCTGCGGCGCAGAATGACCTGATCAGGGCGGTCGTCAAGGCGAATGCGAAGACCGTGGTCGTGGTGAAGAGCGGGTCGGCGGTGCTGATGCCGTGGATTGACAGCGTGGCCGCGGTGCTGGAGGCGTGGTATCCGGGCGAGGAAGATGGGCACGCTGTGGCCGACGTGCTGACGGGCAAGGTGAATCCGAGCGGCAAGCTGCCGCTCAGTTTTCCGCGCAGCGTGGAGGATACGCTGGCCAGCAGTCCGGAGCAGTATCCGGGCGTGAATGGCGTGGCGCATTACAACGAGGGGCTCGAGGTGGGCTACCGCGGCTACACTGCACACAACATTCCGCCGCTGTTTCCGTTCGGCTTCGGGCTTTCGTACACACAGTTCAGCTTCGACGGGCTGAAGGTGAGCAAGCAGCCGGGCGGCGCAAACGCGACCGTTAGCTTCAAGGTGACGAATACCGGCAAGCGCACCGGGGCTGAGGTGGCCGAGGTGTATTTGGGCTTCCCGGCAATTAACGAGGGGAACGAGCCGCCGCTGCAGTTGAAGGCGTTCAGCCGGGTCATGCTGAATCCGGGGGAAGCGAAGACGGTGGAAGTGAAGCTGGATGCGCGGGCGTTTTCTTTCTGGTCAGAAAAGACGCATGCGTGGGCCGTGGCGACGGGCGAATTCCAGGTGATGGTGGGGGATTCGTCGGCGAGTACGCCGCTGAAGGCGAACTTGACAGTTCGCTAGGGTTCAGGTGTCGGGGTTCAGGTGTCGGGGTTCAGCTCGAAGAGCGCGGGTCAGGAGACCCGCACTACAGCCGGTCTGGAGACCGGCGCTACAAGTTCACGGCACAATTGCGGTTTTGATTTCGCTTTCGGTTGAGCGGTTCATCAACTTCTCAAAGACGCG
>PLGA01000343.1 GCA_003139735.1 Bryobacterales bacterium
TCCGCGCACGGCACCAATCCGGCGACCGCGGCCATGGTCGGCTACCAGGTCGAGAACCTCAGCTCCAACCAGCAAGGCGAGGTCGAGCTGTCGGCGCTTGAGGCGCAGATGAACCAGGACGTGGCCGGACTGATGCTGACGAACCCGAACACCCTCGGCGTCTTCGATCAGCAGATCGGCAAAATTGCCGAGATCGTGCACGCCAAAGGCGGCCTGCTTTACATGGACGGCGCCAACATGAACGCNNCTGCACAAGACCTTCTCGACCCCGCACGGCGGCGGCGGCCCGGGTTCCGGGCCGGTGGCCTGCAAACGGTTCATGGAACCCTTTCTGCCGGTTCCGGTGGTCATCGAGCGCGCCGATGGCACGCTCGGCTTCGAGTACAACCGCCCGCAAAGCATCGGCCGCGTGCGCATGTTCTACGGCAACTTCGGCATGCTTGTGCGGGCTCTGGCCTACATCATGGCCAACGGTCCCGACGGCCTGCGGCAGACCACCGAAGACGCCGTGCTCAACGCCAACTACATCCGCAAGCGCCTCGAGCCTTACTTCGATCTGCCCTATTCCTCTCCCAGCATGCATGAAGTGGTGTTCAGCGACGCCCGGCAGCAACCGTGCGGCGTGCGCACCGGAGACATCGCCAAGCGCTTGATCGATTACGGCTTCCATCCCTACACGGTGAGCTTCCCCTTGATCGTCCACGGCGCGCTCATGATCGAACCCACCGAAACCGAGGGCATCCTGGAACTCGATGCCTTCATCGACGCGATGATTTCCATCGCGAAGGAAGCGGAGACGGACCCGCAGCTCGTCAAGAACGCCCCCTACACCACCCGCACCAGCCGCGTCGACGAAGTCACCGCCGCCCGCAAACCCGTGTTGCGCTGGAAGCCGAGCTAAGAGAACTGGCCACAGATGAACACGGATGAACACGGATAAGAAAAATCAAGAAAGGCGTTTGTGTTTTGCCTTATCTGTGTTCATCCGTGTTCATCTGTGGCCATTAAGCCTTTTCTCCGGTCACTCATTCCGACCGCAGCGCCTCCATGGGATCGACGGAAGCCGCGCCCCAAGCTCCGTAGGAGCGAAAGAACGTAGCCCACGGCGTGAGCCGTGGGACGACAACGAAAACGATCAAGCCCCCTTGGGGGCGAAAGAACGTTCTCTCGTCCCCTTGCGGGGCTTTGCCTTAGGTCAATCCCCCCGTGGCCCAGTTGCTTCTAGGGCCGGGCCTGCGTCACACTAGGAGTGTCTAACAATGCCCGATTCTTGCACATGCGGCGCCCAATTGCCGCCCGACGCCCTGTTCTGCCATAAGTGCGGCAAGCCGCAGCGCGACCTCGTGACGCCCGACGATCCGCCCGAGCCCGTCTCCGCGCCGGTCACGCCGCCTCCGCCTCCACCTCCGCCCGCGGACACCGCCGGGCCGCGCTTGACCTTTCACGACCAGGTGGCCGTGCGCATCGCGGTTTACGTCGGAGTGTCCGCCACAGTCCTGTGTTTGATTTTCCCGCTCGTGAACTGGCTGGCCGCCGGCTTCGTCGCGGTCTACCTTTACCGGCGGAAAACCAGGCGTCTGCTGGATGTCAGCGCCGGCATACACATCGGATGGATTACCGGCCTCGTGATGTTCCCCTTGGGGGCGCTGGTTTTCGCGGTCAATGCGATTTCGGGCCGCTGGGGTTCCCTCTGGCTGGAACAGATGAAGAACACGCCCACCCAGGACCCGGCTCTGCAACGCCAAATGGTCCAGTTCTTCCAGAGCCCTGCGGGCATGGCGGTAGCGCTGCTGTTTTCGTTGGGGTTTCTGTTCCTGCTGATTATCGGACTCAGCGTCGCCGGCGGCGCGTTCGGCGCCAAGGTGTTGGGCGGCCATAGGGCCTGACCGGTATTGCAACCTCTCCGTTTCGTAAGTGGGCTTCCAGCCTGCTATGCCGGCCGGGGGCCCTCTGGGCGCGCCGGCATTCTTCGCGGTTGACGTGCGTTTTCGCACGGTGTTAGGCTATGGCTTCAAAGAGACTCTCAGCGGATTTTCCTCTGAACTGCAATGGAATCGACCCTTCACGCACTGGGCGGAATACTGTTACGAGCCACGCCCACGTTTTTCCTGGTCTTTCTGCTTACCTTCTACCTGAAGAAGGTCTTCTTCCAACCTCTGGAGAAAGTGCTCCAACAGCGCTACGAAGCCACTGAAGGCTCGCGGAAACTTGCGGAACAAACCGTGGAGCGCGCCTCCGCCAAGGCGGCCGAGTATGAAGCTGCCATGCGCACCGCGCGCGCGGAGATCTACAAGGCGCGGGAACAATCCTTTAAGGAGTTGCAGGAGCGCCGCGCGGCCGATACGGCGGCGGCGCGGGAGCGCGCTGGCGAGTTGGCGCGGGAGGCCAAAGCTTCCCTCGCCGCCGACGTGGAAGTGGCCAAGGTCGCGCTGGCCGCCAATGTGGGGTCCCTTGCCGGCCAGATCGCCGATTCCCTTCTCAGGCAGAGCGCCGCATGAGGCGCCTCGCGTTCCTGGCCCTGCTTCTAGGTTTGGCGGCTGTCCCGCCGCTTTGCGCGCAATCGTCCGGCGAAAGCGGCGAAGGCCGTATTAAGGCTTGGGAATGGGCCAACTTCCTGGTCCTGGCCGCGGGATTGGGATATCTGGCGGGCAAGAACGGCCGCCCATTCTTCACCGCCCGCTCCGCCAAGATCGTCCAGGACATGGCCGAAGCCGGCCAATTGCGCAAGCAAGCCGAAGCGCGCGCCGCTGAAATGGAGCGCCGCCTGGCCGGCATCCAATCCGATATCGCTGCCTTGCGCGAGGAATCGCGGAAACAGGCGCTGGCGGAGGCGGAGCGCATCGCCCAACAGACGGTCGTCGAAACGGCCAAAATCCACGCCCAGGCCGAACAGGACATCGCATTGGCCGCCAAGGCCGCGCGCGCCGAGTTGAAGCGCCACTCCGCGGAACTGGCGGTGGCGCTGGCGGAGCGGTTGATCCGCGCCCGCATGACCACGGCTACGCAGGACGAGTTGGTGCGCGAGTTCGTCCGCGGCCTCGACAGCCCCGCTCCGGAGCCCGTGCCGCTTAGGAACCCATGACGCTTTCCACCGTAGCCACGCGATACGCCAACGCCCTGGCGGATGTCGTCGCCGCAGGCGGGTCCGCCTTGCGCCCACCTGGCGCCGCGCTCGAATTGCGCGCCATCGCGGACACGCTCCAAAGCTCCGTCGAGCTGCGCCAGGCGCTGGCCACCCCGGCGGTCCCCGTCAACCGAAAAAGAGCCGTGGTCGGGCGCATCTCCGATATCCTGAAACTCTCGCCCATTACGCGCAATTTCCTGTTCGTTCTGGTGGACCACGGCCGCATGGGCGCCCTGCCGGAAATCGCGCAAAGATTCGAAGAGATTGCGGATGAACGCCTGGGCTTCGCCCGCGCCGACGTGTCCACGCCGACCGAGTTCGACGAAGCGCGGCGCGCCGCCCTGAACGCGGAGTTGGACCGTCTCACCGGCAAGCGCATCCGTATGCGTTTCGCCATCGACGAGTCGCTGATCGGAGGCGTGGTCGCGCGCATCGGCTCCACGGTCTACGACGGCTCGGTGCGCGGCCAACTGAAGTCGCTGGAGCGGCGCCTGGGCGCGGAAAGCTGATCGAGAACACTATGGCTCAAATTCGAGCGGATGAGATTACCGGGATTCTCCGCCAGGAGATTGAAAACTACGAGCGCGTGATCGACGTTTCGGAAGTCGGCGCGGTGATCTCCGTGGGCTACGGCATCGCCCGCATCCATGGCCTGGACAAGGTCATGGCGGGCGAGTTGATCGAGTTCCCGCACGATGTCGCCGGCATCGCCATGAACCTGGAAGANNCCTGGAAGAAGACCAGGTGGGCGCCGTGCTCCTGGGGGACTACACCGAAATCAAGGAAGGCGACGAGGTCCGCCGCACCCGCCGCATCATGTCCGTGCCCGTGGGCGAGGCCCTCATCGGACGCGTGGTGGACGCGCTCGGGCGCCCCATCGATGGCAAGGGCCCGGTCCAAACCACCCAGTTCAGCCCCGTCGAACGCCTCGCGCCCGGCGTGGTCGCGCGCCAGCCCGTGCGGGAGCCGATGCAGACCGGCATCAAGGCCATCGACGCCATGATACCTATCGGCCGCGGCCAGCGCGAGCTGATCATCGGCGACCG
>PLGA01000597.1 GCA_003139735.1 Bryobacterales bacterium
GGATGCTGCCGGTTGCCGTAAGTCGACTCCATGACCAGCACGTCGGGCGACTCGCCCTCCGTCGGTCCGGAATGCACCACCTTGCCGGGCGTGCTCTCGCTGTCGCGCACCCGGCCGATATCGCCGGTGAACAGGCAGACCCGCTTCTCCCCTTTCGCCGTGAACGTCACCTCCGTCATCGCCGCCCCGAGGATGTGCGCCGAGCGCACAAAACGGAAGTCGACTTCAGGGCTGAGCTGCACGTTTTTGCCGAACTCTATGGGCGAGAACTGCGCCAGCGACGCCCGCGCCTGCTGCAAGGTGTAGAGAGGCAGGGCCGGATCGTGTTTGGAAGATTTCTGCTTATTATGGAACGCCGCGTCTTCTTCCTGCAGGTAGCCGGAATCGGGAAGCAGGATGCCGCATAAGTCGACCGTCGGCGGCGTGGCGTAAACCTGTCCGCGATAGCCTTCGGCCACCAGGCGGGGAATCCATCCGCTGTGGTCGAGGTGGGCGTGCGTCAGCACCACGGCATCGATCGCGCGCGCCGGCACCGGCGTGTCCTGCCAGTTCTTGAGACGCCACTCCTTCGGCCCCTGGAACAGGCCGCAATCGAGCAGCGTCTGAAAGCCGCTGGTGCCGCTCGCGTCGGAATTGCTATTGATATGGATGAGGTGTTTGGAACCGGTAACCGTGCCGGCCGCGCCCAGAAATTGTAGGTAGCTCACGTCTTCGCCTCGTCGCTTTTTTTGGAGCTTCCCAGAGTTGCAGAGTNNTCTTTTAGGGTTGCCCCGGCGGCAGCACTGGCATCTGGTTGTGCGTGAGATCCAGTTCCGGCACGCTGCCATCGTTGATTTCAGCCATCGCCGGCATCCCCTGAAAAGCGATTCGGGTGGTGTTCTTGGCGTTTCCCGGCAGCTGTAGACGCGCCAAACGGGCATCGCCGTTGGCGTTCTTCACCGCCACCTGAACCTCTACCCAGACGCGCGTCAGGTTCTCGACGGTGACGCTGACCACGTAGGTGTTCTCCACCGTCTGGCGCGCGTTGGTGGCGTCGATGCGTAGATCCGGCAATCCGTAATCGTGGTACACCCAGGAGTCGAAGAACGCCTGCAAGTTGCGCCGGGGCGTGGATTGCGCCTCGATCAGTTGCTGCACGTAAGCCGCATCCCGGTCCTGTTCGGGACGGTAGGCGGCAATCGCCTTGGTCAGGGCCGTGTCGCCGGCGATGTCGCGAAGCATCCACCACACGTAAGCGCCTTTGCCGGTGTAGAGCAGTTCGTCATTGGTATGGATGAGAGAATCGCGCTCGGCCCTTTTGGCGGCCTCCGCAGCCGGTCCCGCGTCCCGTTCGATCCGGATCAGCGGGGGCAGCACCTGGGCCAGAAACTCGTTCGCGGCGGTGCGCCCTGCCTGCCGCTCGACCAGCAATGCCTGGCCAAAGCGCGCCAGCCCCTCCGATATCCACTTTCGCGGCGACCCTATGCTGCCATGTACGAGCACCCGCGCCAGCAACATTTGCCGGGCTTGGTTTGAGATTGGGCGCAGCGGGGCCAGCATCAGGTTCTCGCTTTCAAACGCCGCCGCATTGGGATCGCGGAGCGCTACCACTCGCGGCCGGTTTTTCAGCGGACCAAACCAGTCGGCCAGCACGCGCTCGGCCTCCTCGGCCGAGTCTGCGTAGGCCCTCGCCGCGTCGACTTGGTCCGGAGCGTGGAGAACGGTGACCGCAATGCCTTCCAGTTTGAGGAACTCTCCGAAGGCAAACACCGGCGTTGACGCGGCCTGGAAGTCGGTCCCGACCGCTTCGACCGTGACCCGTCCGCCCTTCGAGGAGCTGAACGCTTCGGGCTGCCCGGCGGCGCCTGCTTGCGTGCGTCCATTGGTAACGAGCGAAAGCGGTGCCGGGTGCGCCGCGTCGAAGTTCAACGACAACTCCAGGTGAATCGTAGTCTGCTCGTGGCGCCGCTTCCAGCGGGCAACCGCGTCAAACATCGCGGTGCCGTCGCTGAGGCTGACGGCCTCGATCGAAACTGGATACCAAGTGACGTAGCCGAGTCCGCGTACGGCGCCGAAGTGCTCGCCGATCTCGTCCCAATCGCTCTGCTGGATAATGCTTTCGGGAGCCCCAATCCGGGTCAAACGTCCGGAACTCCTCCTGATCTCGCCGCCGTAGCTCACCTCCAGCTTCAGCGTGGCGCCGGGAGCCAGCGCTTCCGGCAGGGTAACGATAGCCTCTTCGAGCGCTCCTGTATGGTCGATGTCGGAGGTATAACTCTGGGTGATATAGGCGACCGGCTGATGGCCTTCGAGCTGGATTTCCTTCCACGCCAGCGACGAAGAGATCTGCAGCGGCACTTCTTTTTGCGGGGAAGTCGAGTCGTTGCGCAACTCGATGGTTCCTCCGGCCTCAAATTCGTGCTCGGCCGGCCGCAGGCTCGCCCGCAGAGAGTAGCGTGTAAAGGTAAATGCGTCGCGGTCCAGCGCCTCGAGCGGAAATGCCGCCAGCACCACCGCGAGCCAGAAAACGAGCCAGAAAAGAAGACGCATGCCGGTTCGCGAGATCCTGCCTGTTTCGAAAATCACTCTGCTTTGCCTCGTCCGTTTCGNNCCGGCAACCGAGACGTTGAGCGATGCGACGCTGCCCATCATCGGAATGGAAATCAGCAAATCGCATTTTTTGCGCACCAGCTCGTGCAGTCCTTTGCCTTCGGCTCCGAGCACCAGTGCGCAATGCATGTTGTAATCGAGCGCGTCGTAGCTCTCGGCTCCGCGCTCGTCAAGTCCAACCGTCCAGACGTTCTGTTCCTTCAAGTCATCGAGCGTGCGCGCGATGTTGACCACCCGCGCCACCGGCAGATGCTCGGAGGCTCCAGCCGAAGCTTTGACGACCGTCCCGGTTATGCCCGCCGCGCGCCTTTCGGGAATCACGGCCCCGNNCGTCCACTCCGGCGCCGTCGGCCGTGCGCAGCAGGGCCCCCAGGTTGTGCGGATCTTCCACTCCGTCCAGCACCAGCAGGAAGACGTATTCGCCGCGGCGGTTGGCAATCAGATCGTCGATGCCGGAAAAAACTTTCTGCGAAGTGAACGCCATCACTCCCTGGTGCGTGTTGGTGCGGGTTGCGCGGTCGATCTCCTCGTGCGGAACAAAGCGCACCGGAACTCCCTGTCCCCGGCAGTCGTCGATGATGCGCTGCATGCGGGGATCTGTGCGGTCGCGGCTGACGGCTACGTAGTCGAAGCGGCGCTCCCGCGACTTCAGCGCCTCGCTGACCGGATGAATGCCGTAGATCACATCATTCATGCATGTATCCTGCCGCGGCCTTGGCTGCTGTGCCGCGTGGCGGCCCTACATATGTAGCTCACGTCGCTCATGCATCTAGTTTACAGCGGC
>PLGA01000051.1:0-122 GCA_003139735.1 Bryobacterales bacterium
TTCCCGGTAACCACCGGAGCGTATCAGACAGTCTGCGACCCGAACCCTAGCAATGATGGGCCCATTCATCCAACCTGCTACGGTTCTAATGCTTCCGCTTTTGTGACCAAGCTGAATCCCAC
>PLGA01000051.1:223-2800 GCA_003139735.1 Bryobacterales bacterium
TTCGGCGACGAGAATGGATTTGGGTGCTTAAACGGTTGCGGCGCTACCTGGGGCACAGGGGTTACGGTGGATGCCAGCGGCAACTTCTATCTGGTCGGCGACACCATGGCCGGCAAGCTGCCAACCACGGCCGGCGTCATTCAGCCCGTCGGCGTTCCCCTGGACCCGACAAATGGAGTCTATGTGACGGCTTGGCGCGGCTTCGTCGCAAAGTTCACTCCCGTCACTTCCGCCGGCGGAGCGTCGTTGGCCTACGCCACCTACCTTGGCGGGCATACTTCGAATTTGGGCGATTACATCAGCGGTATCGCCATCGACAGCTCTAGCAATGCCTATATCGTCGGATATACCAATTCCACGGATTTTCCCGTGACGGCCGGCGCTTATTCGACCGTCTGCGGGCCGAATGGGCAGACCTGCTCGGCTGCCCACGTGACCAAGCTGAATCCTACCGCCACCGCCATCCTCTGGTCTACCTTTGTAGGAAGCGCCAAGCCCGATGGGAGCGACGCCGTATATTCCACCGGACCTATCCAGTTGGATGGGAACGGGAACGTCTATATCATGGGGCAACCTGGAGTAGGCTTTCCAATGGTCAATCCCGTGGAACCAACCCCGACCGGCGGGGACCAGCAGGTGTTGATCGCCGAGCTGGACCCCACAGGCGCGAACCTGCTGTTCTCTACGACCATCGGATCCAAGGGGCTCGATTCCACGGTTCCAGCCGGGCTGGCAGTCGACCCCGCCGGCACGATCTATCTCGCCGGCAATGACAGCGGCGCCAACTTAATCACAACCCCAGGCGCATTCCAGACCACCGCCGGCGCCAGCGGCTGCTGCTACCACGGCTTTGTCGCCAAGATCGCGCCAGCCGCCTTCCTCACTCCTCCGCTGTCGGCGGAAGCCGCGTCGGTGGGCGCGTCGGCCAGCGGCGGCAGCATTCAGGTGAATGCCGCCCCTGGCTCGTCCTGGGAGGCGTTTAGCAACTCCGCCTGGATCACCATCACAAGCGGGGCGTCCGGCTCGGGCAGCGGCGCCGTGACCTTTACTATCTCGGCTAACAGCGGCGGGGCGCGCTCGGGAACCATCGACATCGGAGGACAGATCTTCACGGTCACTCAGGAAAGCGCCTCGGCCTCCGGGCTGACGTTCGCGGGATCCATGGCGCAAGTCGCATCGGCGGGCGGATGGGACACTTCGTTTACGGTCGTTAATTTAGGTAGCACGCAGGGCGAAGCGCGGTTGAATTTCTATGGCGATAGCGGGGGAACGCCGTGGCTGCCGTTCACCTACACGCAGCAACCCGCTGCGGGAACGACGCTCGCGTCGACCTTCGACGAGACGCTCGCCGCCGGCGCCTCGCTGATTCTCGACACCACCGGCCCAGCCTCGCAGCCTAACGCGGAGGGTTGGGCGCAGTTGCTGACAAATGGCGACATCAACGGCTTCGCGATCTTCACATACACGTCAAGCGGCCAAGCGGCGACAGTGCCGCTCGAGACGCGCAACGCCGCCTCGTATCTTCTCGCGTTCGACAACACCGGCGTAGTCTCGACCGGCCTCGCAATCGCGAACCTCGCGCCCAGTGCGGCCAATGTCAATGTTGTGATTCGCGACGACACCGGCGCCCAAATCGGCCAGGGATCGATCGATCTTCCGGCGCAGGGTCACAACTCCTTCATGTTGACGGATCCTACGTACGGATTTCCGAAGACCGCCAACGTGCGCGGCACGGTGGAGTTCGATACGCCCCAGAACGGGCAAATCAGCGTGATGGGGCTACGGGCGAACGCAATTCCGAACAGCTCAAGCTTCGCCGTAACCTCCCTGCCGGCGCTGGCTGGCGTGGGCACGGGCGGGGGCATTTTTCCGCACTTCGTCTCCGGCGGCGGTTGGCAGACCACCTTCACTCTAGTCAACACCGGTTCCGCGGCAGCGACCGCCAACCTGAATTTCATCGGCGACAGTGGGCTCCCCGTTCCGCTACCGCTCAGCTATCCGCAGACCGGCGCGGTAAGCACGGCCAGCAACCTGAGCCAGAGCATTCCCGCAGGCGGCTCGCTCATCGTCGTCCTCCAGGACCTCGGAGGCCCGACCACCACCAGCGGCTCGGCGATCCTCACCACGACCGGCAACATTGGCGGCTTCGCGGTATTCCGGTACGACCCGACGGGCCAGGAGGCGGTGGTGCCGCTCGAGGTGGTGAACGCGCCGTCCTACATTCTGGTGTTCGACGATACGGGCATCCTGTCAACGGGCCTCGCGTTAGCGAACGTGGCCGCGAAGCCGGCCGTCGTCAACGTGATCATGCGGGATGTCACGGGCGCGCAGATCGGCACAGGCGCCATCAGTCTTCCGGCGCAGGGCCATACGTCGTTCATGTTGACGGACACGTCTAATGGAGGCTGGGCGTTTACGGAGAACGTACGTGGGACCGTGGAGTTCGTCACCCCTTTGGGCGGCCAGATCGCCCCGCTTGGCCTGCGCGCCGCCACGATTCCCGGCGGCTTCACCATTACCACGATTCCAGTGATGGCGCCGTAAACCCGTGTGGTGGGTGCGCGACATAAGAGCCCA
>PLGA01000008.1 GCA_003139735.1 Bryobacterales bacterium
TCTGGGTCGAGTCATTTTCCCTGCGGAGGGAACGCCCAGCGGTCTCACAGCGGTACCTCTGACTTCTTCAGGCAGCGCAGGCCAACCATCGTTGTCTCCCGACGGCAGCAAGGTGGCCTTCCAATGGAACGGCGATAAGGAAGACAACTACGACATCTACGCGAAGCAGATCGGCGGGTCGGGCACGCCGGTGCGGCTCACCACGGACCCGGCGGTAGATTTCGACCCAGCGTGGTCTCCGGACGACCGCTGGATCGCATTCGAGCGGTGGCAAGGGAGCAACGCTACGGTCCTGTTGATACCGTCTCTCGGCGGGCCGGAGCGCAAGCTCACGGAGATACCAAGCGCCTCGTACCTCTCCTGGACACCGGACGCCAAGTGGCTGGCCTTTGCCGCGCAGGATTCGCCGCCACAGGGACCGTTCAGCATTTGGGCGATCAACGTGGACACTCTGGAGCGTCGCCGCTTGACCACGTTCGTGACCCAGTCCGCGGGCGCCGAAAACCCTTTGGGTGACCGGGTCCCGTCCATTTCACCGGATGGCAGCGCCCTGGCGTTCGCGCGTCAGGAGAAGAGCTTTGTTTCCGAGCTGTATGTGCAACGGCTGACGCGGGATCTGCGGCCGAAGGGAGAGCCGGCGAGGGTCACGGATCGGCGCTACATCGTGGCCTCTCCATCGGAGTGGCCGGCATTNNGCGCTACATCGGAGTGGCCGGCATTGCGTGGACCGCCAATGGCCGCGAGATCGTTTACGGGGGCGGCGAGCCGAGCGCTCTCTGGCGGGTCCACGCGTCCGGAGGTACGCCGGAGCACCTGCCCTACGCGGCTCCGTCCGCCTCTCAGCCTTCGATTTCCCGCTCGCCACAGCGCCTTGTGTACACTTGGTGGATCGTCAACGACAACCTCTGGCGTCTGGACACTCGCACCGGAGAGCGCAAGATGCTTATCGGCTCGACGTCTTACCAAAGCATCCCGCAGTACTCCCCGGACTGGCGCAAGATCGCGTTTCAATCCGACCGGAGCGGAAACAGGGAGGTCTGGACTTGCGACGCGGACGGCTCCAACTGTCAGCAGATCACCCACTTCGACGGTCCAATCTGCGGAACGCCTCGCTGGTCGCCGGATAGCCGCTGGCTGGCCCTGGACTCGGCTAAGGAGGGGCAGTTTGAGATCTACGTGGTTGCTGCGGACGGTGGCGAACCTCGCCGCATCACAAATCACCCCAGCGGCAATGTGATTGCGAGTTGGTCGCACGACGGTCTTTGGGTCTATTCCACTTCTGACCGCAGCGGCCAATACCAGACCTGGAAAGTGTCGAAAGACGGTGGCGAGCCGGTTCAGGTGACACGCTCGGGCGGCTACGCGGCATTCGAATCGCCCGATGGCAAGTACCTTTACTACGATAAGTTCTCGCAGCCGGGTGTGTTCAGGATGCCGGCGCAGGGAGGCGAGGAAACGCAGATCCTGCAGGCTCCTCCCGCGCAGCAATTCAGAATGTTCGCGGTGACCTCAAACGGCGTGTACTTCAGCCCGGATGCCAAGACGATCCAGTTCTTCGACACCGCTGCCGGCAAGATTAGAACCGTCGTTGCGCTGGACAAGGCTCCCGTGAACTACTGCCTGGGCGTTTCGCCGGACGATGCATATGTGGTGTGGCCACAAAGGGACCACAGCAGCTTTAGCCTGATGCTGGTGGAGGGTTTCCGATAAGCCGAGGCTCATCGGAGGGACCGCAATGTCCCCTTACCGTTGTGCTGAACTGGACCGAGGGGCGGAAGAAATAATCGGCTATACCGTGCGCTTGCGGTGCTCTTTGGCGATGCGCGTCGCGGACCACAGCCAAGCCAGCGCCAGCGCCACGCTGAACGCGCAGATGGCGCGCAGATCGGCGCCCGTCTTCACCAACACAGCCGTGAGCACGTCGCCGAAGCGCTTGCAGAACGTATCCACGGCGGCCTTCGCCTTGTACTTGGCCTCGCGGGACGTGGGCAAAAACAGCGCCTGGTTGATGGTGTTTTGCAGGGAGTAATCGACGGAGTTCTCGGTCACCTTCACAATGCGTACCAAGCTCAAGAGCGGAGCGATGGCGATGGCCGAGTAGCCCGCCAGCGAAATGCAAGGCAGGATGAACAGGCAGGCGCGCACCCCGGCGTAACGTATCAGGCGGGAGACCAGCAGCAGTTGCATGACCAGGGCCGCGGCGTTGTACGAGGTGAGGTAATCGCCCATGAACGTGGCGATGTAGCGCTGGCGTTGCGCCAGGGAGGCCGCCGCCTGGCCGTAGCGCAGAATGGATTCGTTTTGCAGAAGCTGCCGGATCACGTACTCGCCGCACGAGTTCACCATGTTGAGCGTCACCGCCAGAATGGCGATCCAAAACAGGTATCGGTCGCGCGCCAGCAGTTGAAAGCCACCCTCGCGTCCCAGCGGCTGCTCCGCCTCCCGCGCCGATTGGGCGTCTTCCCGCCGGATTTCCCTGCGGTTCACGGCGAAGACGATCGCAATGGAGATCAAGAGGGCGATGGCGCACAGCAACATCAGCTCATACGGCGAATGGAAACGGCTGGAGAGACGGGCGGCCAGCCATGCGCCCGCAACCGCCCCCAGCGCGCTGCCCACGCCGATCATGGGGAACAGCCTGCGGCCCTGTCCCTCGGTGTAAATGTCGTTGGCGAACTGCCAGAACTGAGAAATGACGAACACGTTGAAGATCCCCACCCAAACGTAAAACGCCACGCCGACGTGGATGCCGGCATGGCCGATTGCGGCGAAGACAACCAGGTTCGCGGCGAAGAACAGGTTCGCCCCGGCCACCAGCTTCAGACGGTCCACGCGGCTGCCGATCCAGCCGTAGAACGGGATGACCCCGAGCAGCAGGATGGCCTGCGCGGCGGACAGGTACGCCTCGTTCTTGGCTCCGGCCTCGGTCAGGATCAGCGGCTCGCGCGCGGTTTTCAGCAGGTAGTAGCCGGTCAGGAGCAGGAAGACGTTCAGGGCCATCAGCAGGGCGGAAATCCCTTCCCCAGCGCGCACGTCGGCGAACAGAGACAGGAACTTCTCGACCACGTTCTTGGGCTTTTCGCCGTCCGTTTTAAAGACGGGGAAGGAAACCTGCGACTTCGGCTCGGGATACTTCAGCAGCGTCTTAGGCTCGCACATGTCAAGAAAACCTCAGCGGGCATTGATCTGCACCGGGCCGCAAGGTGACGCATTTATTCCCTGTGTTACGCCCTGGCAGAGTATTGTACAACGCCAGCCGCCGTCATTTGGACAGCCAGATCAGAAGGACGATCACGGCCACGGCCACGGCCCCGATTCCAACCAACATGGGCCACCCGAGTCTGGCTGGTTTGGCGGCAGGCAAGGGCGGAGGCGCTTTGGCGATGGTCTGCGTGACGGCTGTGGCTTGGCCAGTCTTGCCGCGCTGAATCAGAATCTCCTCCTGCGATGGGATCAGCCGCTGGCGGATGGCGCGCAAATCGACGGCGAGCTCATCCATGTGCTGGTAACGCTCACTGCGCGCCTTGGCCAAGCATCTTTCGAACACCACGGCGAACTCGCCGGGCAGCCTGGGATCGACGGCGCGCGGAGAAGGCGGGGTTTCGTGCAGGATGGCCTGCATCGTGCGGTCCAAGGTAGGCCGCTCGAAAGGGCGCATGCCAGTCAGCATCTCGTACAGGAGGACCCCCAGGGCCCAGATATCCGTTCGGCGGTCCGCGTCCTCCGCCATCAACTGCTCCGGCGCCATGGAGGTGATGGTTCCCATGAGCGTTCCCGGCATGGTGAGCCGCGAGCGGTCCTCCACGCGCGCCAATCCGAAATCGGTAATCTTGGGGGTTCCCAGCGCGTTTACGATGATGTTGGCGGCCTTGAGATCCCTGTGAACGATGCCGCGGCCGTGAGCGTATCCGCACGCTTCGGCGATGGCAATGACGCAGTCGACGATCTCGCCGAGCGTCATCCCCTCATTCATCTTCTGCGCCAACGTAAGGCCTTCCACGCAGGTCATGACGATGAAAGACAACCCGTCAGCCTCCTCCATGCCGTAGACCGTGCAGATGTTGGGGTGATCGAGCAGTCCCGCGGCCTGCGCCTCCCGTACAAACCGCTTGTGAGCGCTGGGGTCGGAAAGCGCCGCGGGAGCCAGGAACTTCAAAGCGACGGTCCGCTTCATGCGGCCGTCTTCGGCGCGGTAGACGGCGCCCATACCGCCTTCCCCCAGTTTGTCGAGGATGCGGTAGTGCAACACCGTCCGGCCCGTAAGATCGCCGCCCATTCCGCCCTATTCTAATCTCTTTGCAGGCCGCGAAAAAGCGGAGCGCGGCAGGCGGCGGCTCTGGTAGGCTGATTCTGAGATAACCTTGCCCGGATCAAAAACGGATACGCCATTGCCGAGCCAGCAGCGCGAGCGCCTGTTTCGCGGGTTCCAAGCCGCCGCGGCGCTACTCATGCTGCACCAACTGGCGGGCAAGGCGGCACGCGACGGGTACTTTCTGACGTGGTTCGGGCCGGCTCACTTGCCCGAGATGGTGGCCGCCGCGGCCGCGCTTTCCGTTCTAATGAGTTATCTGGCGGCGCGGCTGTTCGCCTGGCGATCTCCGGCCCGCACGCTGCCTTACGCGTTCTTCGTGAGCGGCGTTCTGCAAATCGGCGAATGGCTCCTCTTGCCGGTTCAGCCGAGGATCGCGTCGGTGCTGGTGTATCTTCACACATTCGGGTTGGGCGCCGTGCTTTTTTCAGGATTTTGGTCCATGCTGAGCGAGGAATTCGACCCGCGGGAGGCCAAGCGCAAGATCGGGCGGATCTCGGCCGCCGGGACAGTGGGCGGTTTGGCGGGCGGCCTTCTGGCGGAACGGCTGGTGGCGTGGTTTCAGGCCGGCAGCCTGCTGCTGTTGCTCAGCCTGGCGCACTTTGCCTGCGGTATGGTGCTCCTCAGGCTGGCGCGAAGTTCTTCGGGGGCGAAGGAACCGCGCAGGCGGCTCCAGTCACCCCATCCGGCAGCGACGCCCTCAGAGGAGCCGCGCTATCTGCGGACCCTGGCCGCGCTGGTGATGCTGGCTGCGGTTTCCGCCTCTCTGCTCGATTTCGCCTTCAAGTTCTCCGCCACGGCTCATTTCGGCAAGGGCCCGGGGCTGGTCCGTTTCTTCGCTCTGTTCTACACGGGGTCCTCCCTGCTGACTTTTTTGTTGCAATCGCTGGTCACCAACAAGTCGCTCGAGTCCCTGGGGCTGGGGAAGACCATGGCGGCGCTTCCAGCCACCACGGCGGCCGGCAGTTTCCTCGCCCTGCTGTTTCCGGGGATTGGCGTGATGAGCGCCGTCCGCGGGGCGGAAGCGGGGGTTCGCAACTCCTTGTTCAAGTCCGGCTACGAAGTGTGTTTCACGCCGCTGCCCGCCGCCCAGAAGCGCCGCATCAAGACCATCGTGGACGTGGGGGCCGAGCGGTCAGGCGATTTTACCGGGAGCGTGATCGCCAAGATGGTTCTTCGCCTGGCCGTGCAGCCCGCCTCCTGGATTCTGACGGCGGCGGCCGTCCTGGCAGCCATGGCGTTGGCGCTGGTCAGCCTGGTGGATCGCGCGTACGTGAAGGCGCTGGCGCGCAGTCTCATGCACCGGGGCGCGGAACTCGACTTGAGCGGGTCGCTCGACCTCACCACCAAGACTGCGATCGCGCGCTCCGGCCTGGGCCCGGCTACCGCGCCGCTTGTACCGGCCTCGATGGCCCCCAGGGCCGCCGCGGGTCTGGCCGGCGACCCCGCTCTGTTGCAGGTGGCGCTCCTGCGCTCCAAGGATGCGGCCGCCGTGCGAAACGCCGTGGCATCCGCCGATGCGGGCCATCCTTTGGTGGCCGCGCAACTCATCCAACTGCTGGGATCGCGCGAAGCGGGCGCGGAAGTTCTGGCGCGGCTTCAGCCTGTGGCGGAGCGCTGGGTCGGATTGCTCTGCGACTGCCTGACCGGAACCGGCCAGGATTTCGAAGTCCGCCGCAAAATCCCGGGGTTGCTCGCCGGTGTCCCCCATCAGCGGGCGATCGACGGTCTTCTGCTCGGTTTGAGCGATGAGCGCTTCGAGGTCCGGGCGCAATGCTCGCGCGCGCTGCTCAGGCTCAAGCGCGCCAAACCGGAATTGCGGATCGGCCGCGAAGTGCTTCTGGCCGCGGTGGAACGGGAGCTTTCCGCCGGAATGCTCTTCGGCGAGGGGCAACGCCTGATGGAAAACGAGTCGGAGGTTTTCGGCGTCGACGGGCTCGACGAATTCCTCAAGGAGCGCTCGCATGCCGGACTCCAGCACGTGTTCAGCCTTCTAGCGCTGGAATACCCGGAGGGGCCTCTGCTGATGGCCTTCCGGGCTTTGCGCATGGAAGACCGGCATCTCCGCGCCACGGCCCTGGAGTACCTAGAGACCATCCTCCCCGCGAAGACGCGCCAGTTGCTCTGGCAGGTGGTGGGCGAGCAACCGCCCGCCGCCGAACACCGCCAGCCCCATGAGATTCTGGACGATCTGATGAAAGCCAGCGCGACCGTGATGTTCAGGCTGAAAAGTCCCGAGTGAAGCCGGGCGGACATCGGTCCTGCGTTCAGACAAACTGTCGCTTTATATCGCTCATTAGTTGACAGTTTCTACGATGCGTATATAATTGACGCACCGGTTGCCGGAGTCTCGCTCCGGCGCCGCCAGTGAGGGATTATGCGCCAATACGATTTCACATTCTCACGCCGTTTGCCGACGTTCCTGGCAGCCGGCTTCCTGACAATCTTCGCTCAGAGCGCATCCGCGCCAGCCGGACTCACGCACGCGCAAAAGGAGGAGTTCCTCCTGAAGGCCAAGGTCGTTTCGGTCAAACCGGCGGCTAAGGGGATCACCAATACGGTGAGAGCGACCTTGAGCGACGGGCAACTGACTCACGACGTCAGCATCCAGCGGATTGACGAGACCTCGCACAACTTTGAGACCAATATGGGGATGGAGCGGATCTTCCGCGATTCGTGGGAGTTCAATGTGGCCGCCTACAAACTCGACCGGCTGCTGGGGCTGAACATGATTCCCGCTACGGTGGAGCGCACCTATCAAGGCAGTCACGCGGCCTTCACCTGGTGGGTCGACGACGTGATGATGGACGAAGGCGAGAGGCAATCCAAGAAACTGCAATCGCCCGACAAGCAGACCTGGAGCGACCAAATGGCTATCGTCAATGTGTTCGATCAACTGATCTACAACATTGACAGGAACGTGGGGAACCTCCTCTACGACAAGAACTGGCAACTGTGGATGATCGACCACACGCGGGCGTTCCGGAGCAACCCCGATCTCATGGACGCAAAGGTCCTGAAAAGATGCGATTCCGCGTTGCTGGAGAAAATGAAGCAGCTCGACGCAGCCACTCTGAAAAAGGAGATCGGCGCCTACGATGTCGGTAGCGATCAGATCAAGGGGCTGCTGGCCAGGAGAGACAAGATCGTCAAGATTTTCGACCAGAAAGGACTGTCCGCCCTCTATACCACGCCGCGCCCACCGGAGTAACGGGTCGGGCGGCGAGGCCGGCGGAGTTCCCTTGGCGCCGCGCCCGGCCGATTGCTGATAGCCGTAGGTTGACCCCCGCGCGCACGCAGGAGCGGCCGGAGCGGCCTATGACGATCCATACGGACGACCGATTCGACTATAATAGGGTCCGAACATAAGGTTTGCGCTATGCGCGAGGGGAACATCTCGCATTACCACCTTCTCGAGAAACTCGGCGAGGGCGCCATGGGTGAGGTTTACCGCGCCGAGGATACTCGCCTGAAACGGACAGTGGCCCTCAAGTTCCTGTCCGCCGGCCGGGTGACGGATGCCGGGTTGCGGCAACGCTTCCTCCACGAGGCCCAGGCCGCGGCCTCCCTGGACCATTCCAATATCTGCACGGTCTACGAAGTCGATGACCAGGACGGCGAGATCTTTATCGCCATGGCCTGCATCGACGGTCCTACCTTGCAGAAGAAGATCTCGCAACGCCCCCTGCAACTGGGGGAAGCCGTCGAGCTTGCGATCCAGATCGGCGAAGGGCTTGAAGCGGCTCACGAGCGCGGCAT
>PLGA01000132.1:0-733 GCA_003139735.1 Bryobacterales bacterium
ATTCTGGGCGATCGCCCCGCGGGCCACGAGCGGCGCCACCCCACACAAGAAGTACCGACGCTTCATATCGTCTCCAGACCGGACACGCATCCGCCATGCAACTGGCGTCGTGAACGAGAAGCTATGTTAGCAGACGACTTTCGTGCACGCACGTTCAGCGCAGGCGGCAGTCGACGCGCCCACTAAGATGAGCCAGGATACCGAACTCGATAGCGCCGAACGGACAGTTAGAATCGAAAGCTGAAGGACGGCAGCCAAGTGGACACGGGATTCTGGCTTGCTCCCGTTAAACCCCGTTCATGAGTTTGTTCGCGTACCATAACAATGGTTAATAAGGGGCGGAACTTCCGAAGTTCTCGCGCGTATCCATACACTAGTGTTGGAAGTAATCGCACTCCGTAAGAGCTACGGCGGCATTGTCGCGGTGGATGGCGTCAGCCTCGAAGCCGGCGCAGGCGAAACCATCGGCTTGCTCGGACCCAACGGCGCCGGGAAGACCACCACCGTCTCCATCATCGCCGGCTTGTTGCGCCCGGATTCCGGAGAGGTCTTGATCGGCGGCCGCCCTTTGCGAGGTGATACCGATCCGCTCAAGCGCAATATCGGTCTGGTCCCGCAGGATATCGGCCTTTACCCCGAAATCTCCGCCCGCGAGAACCTCCATCTATTCGGCGCGCTCTATGGCATGGACTTCAACGAGCGCTGTCGCGCCATCGACGCGGCGCTCGACCTC
>PLGA01000132.1:757-3646 GCA_003139735.1 Bryobacterales bacterium
CGACCGTGGGCGTGGACCCGCAGAGCCGCAACGCCATCTTCGACAACTTGGAAACCCTCAAGAAACGCGGCAAGACCCTGCTCTATACCACCCACTACATGGAAGAGGCCGAGCGCCTTTGCGACCGCATGGTCATCGTCGATCATGGCAAGGTCATCGCCGACGACACCATGCAAGGCCTCCACCGCCTCTTGCCCGGCGCCAACATCTTGACCATCGAGTTCGAAGATTCGGAAAACGGCCCCCGGCTCGAAGACTTGCAGGCCCTCCCCGGCGTTCAATCCGTGGAAGCGAGCAACGGCACGCTGCGCATCGGTATCCGCGACCTGGCCGCGGATACCCCCGGAATCCTTCAATGGCTGGCCGAACATGGCCATCCTTTCGAACACCTGGCCAGCCAGCGCGCCAGCCTCGAAACCGTCTTTCTCACGCTCACCGGAAGGAGCTTGCGCGACTGATGTTCACCCCATTCCTGGCCTTGGCTCGCAAGGACGTCAAGCTCTATTTCCACGACCGGCGCAGCCTCATGATGAGCATCGCCGCTCCCATCGCCATTGCCTCGTTCTTCGGCTTCGTCTTCGGCGGTAGCGGCTCGACCGAAGCCAGCCGCATTCCCGTCCTGGCCGTCGACCAGGACGCCAGCGCCATCTCCCGCGAAATCGTCAGCCGCCTGACCGCCGACAAGAGCCTGGACGTAAAGCCTTCCACCCTGGACCTTGCCCGCGAGGCCGTGCGCAAAGGCAAGGCCACGGTCGCCTGCGTAATCCCCAGAGGCTTCGGCGCCGCCGCCGGTCAGGCGTTCTTCAACCCCACCGCCGCCAAGCCGGAGATCGGAACGCTTTACGACCCCTCGCACGCCGCGGAAATGAGCATGGTCCAGGGAATCCTCACCGGCCATGTCATGGAGGCCGTCAGCAAGGAGATGTTCAACGGCCGGACCGGCCGCGAAATGATCGGCGACACGCTCGGGCGGCTCGACCAGTTCGGCCTCCCGCCGGACCAAAAGAAAAACCTCCGCCAGTTGCTCGAAGGCGTCCAGAAGTTAAATGCCGCCGGCCAGGGATCCGCCGCGCAACCGCCTCGCGAAGGACTCACCGTGCCCTTTCAAATGCGCTCCGAAGCCGTCACCTCCGGTACGGGCGTCCCCTACAACGGCTACGCGCATGCCTTTGGCGGCATGGGCATCCAGTTCATTCTGTTCGTCGGAATCGACGTGGGCATCGCCTTGCTCCTGCAGCGCCAAACCGGCGTCTGGAAGCGCCTGCGCGCCGCTCCCTTGTCGCGAGCGGTTCTGTTAGGCAGCCGCGCAACCAGCGCCGCCTTCACCTCGATGTTCGTTCTCATGGTGATCTTCACCTTCGCGCGAATCGTCTTCGGCGTGCGCATTCAGGGCAGCATGGCCGGGTTCCTGGGCGTCTGCGCGGCCTTTTCGTTGATGACTGCGGCCTGGGGATTGCTGATCGCCGCCCTCGGCAAGACCCCCGAAGCCACCCGCGGCATCGCCATCCTCACCACATTGCTCATGGTGATGCTGGGCGGCGCCTGGGTTCCGACGTTTATCTTCCCGGCCTGGCTTCAGAAGCTGACCGTCGTCATCCCAACCCGCTGGGCCATGGACGGCCTGGACGCCACCACTTGGCGCGGCCTTGGCTTTTCCGCCGCCATCCTCCCCATCGCACTGCTCACCGGCGCCGCGATGGCCTTCGGCGCCCTCGCCGTCATGCGCTTCCGCTGGGAAGCCGAGGGCTGACGACGCGCGCCCCGCAGACAGTACGATGACGACCCGCACTTCGAAGGGGACGATCCGCGGAACTGTGAACGGGGGCATTCCATCCGGGGCGACACCTGTGCGGGGCGTAGTTTCTCAAAATCCACATACCAGGATTTGACCGAAAGCACCCGCGTTTTTCGGCTAGATCAGGATGTTGGCGGGGACCCAGGGAAGTGCTTGACAACTCACATGATGTAATTTATAGTTTACTTTAAGTTACTTATACATAACAATAAGGAGATTACGTGTCGAACTCAGAAAAGTGGGCGTGGTGGACGCTGGGAGTGGTGGTGATGACCATCGCCGCGTATGGCGTCTTTCTCGCATTCCTCGGGCACGGCCCGGCCAACGCTTCGGTTTTCGCGCTGTTAGCGCTGACCGCACTCCCGGCTTCTAGCCGACGCCATTTCCAACGGCGAACCTTCGATGAACGTGAACGCGAGATTGCCAACAAGGCGGTCCGGGCCGGATTCAGCGCGCTCTGGCTGGCGTTCATTGGTCTCATTCTCGTGATCGGGTTTATCAAGGGATGGGACACTACCCTGACCGTGCCGGTCTGGACTCTCGCGGAAGCTGTCTGGTGGGCGGCGGTGCTCGTCCTGGGAGTGCAAGCTCTGACGACGATCCTGCTCTACCGCGGTGGATCGCATGCTTAATCAGGAGCCGGAGATCAAAAACCACATTCGCCGGCTCCGTTTCGAGCACGGAGAAATGACCCAGGATCAACTGGCGAAACAGGCGGGCGTGACGCGCCACACCATCATGGCATTGGAGGCGGGCAAGTACTTCCCGTCGCTGCTTCTGGCCTTCCGCATCGCCCGGGTCTTCGGAGCGCCTGTCGAGCAGGTTTTCGACTACCACGCACGGAATTGAACCTGTGATGCAGCGTGCTGAAAGGGTTTCGCCCGTCTGCGGGTTGGTCACGGGCGCCAGTTGACGCATTCCCCGAGAGAGCGAATCGGAGCCCGGACCCCCGCACCCACTTTAACGCTACAGGACGGCGGGATCTCGCCTTGGGAGACGGAATTCCGAGGATTAAGCCCCTTGCCGCCGAGCGCCTTAGGCGACGCCGACTGACCGGATCGGAAATACCGAGATTGACCGGCCAATCTTGCCTC
>PLGA01000521.1 GCA_003139735.1 Bryobacterales bacterium
TTATCTCCGACAGACTCCTAGATGCGGAGCCAAAAGGCATCGGCTTTCGCTTGTTGCCATTATCAATGGCATGTGGTATTATTAATGGTATGAAACTCGGGATCGATAAGGCGGGGCGCATCGTCGTTCCCAAACCTCTGCGGGAGCGGCTGGGCTTCAAGCCGGAAACGGAACTGGAGGCTATTGAGCAGTCGGAGGGCGTGCTTCTCAAGAGGGTCCAACAACGGCCATCCATGGTCAAGGTCGATGGTCTGTGGGTCCATCAGGGCAACCCGGAACCCGGGGCGAACTGGGACCGCATCGTTGAGAACGTGCGCGAGGAGCGGATTGAGTCCGTTTTGAAAGCGTAGCCCCGTGGATATTTTCTTCGATACAACAGTTCTCGTTGCCGCCTCCGAGCAAAGCCATCCGCACTACGCGCGAGCCAGGCCTGCGCTGTTGCGCGTCGCCGCGGGGCAGGACAAGGGGTTTATGGGCCAGCACTCGATCACGGAAGTATTTGCCGCACTCACGCGCCTGCCGGTCCAGCCGCGCATTCATCCGGTCGAAGCGGCGCGCATCGTCACCGAGAACATCCTGCCGCATTTTGAGGTCGTATCGCTCGGCAAAGAGGACTATCTGGAGGCGCTGAACACGATGGCAAGCGGTGGATGGACCGGCGCGAAGATTTACGACGCTCTGCTGCTGCGCTGCGCAGCAAGATGCGCGGTAGAGCGTATTTATACGTTCAATCTCGGGGACTTCAGACAGTTGTCGCCGGCCGGTTTGCAGGAGAAAGTGTGCGCGCCATGAGCAACGCGCCGAACCCAAGTGGGCCGGTTTCGACCTGCTTCTGACCGCCGACAAGAATAGGCGGTATCAGCAGGACCTAACGGGTCGGCGAATAGGCCCTTGCCTGCACGGTTTAGCCGCGGCGGCAACCGCGCGAGCCAGACTCCGCGCCGCCGGGAACGCGAGGCCATCGACGCCGAGTTCGCACTCATGGCCGCCGATGTGGACTATCAGGCTGAAGCCGCCGGAATCATGCGCGATTTTGACGCCTCGGATCGCGAAAGCTAGCCATTTTCTCGTCGAGGGCTGACGGTTCAGATAAACAGGTCGATCGAAACTCGGAAGTGCTCCGCAAGCCGGCGGGCATGCGTCTTGCTGATGGCTCTCTTTCCGTTGACGACGTCCGAGGCATATCCTTTGGACTTGAAGATCGGCAGAAGATCCGCCTGGCGAAGGCCGCGCTGTTCCATCAGGTACAAGAGCATGTCACGTGGAGAGAAGCTCGGAATAGGATAGCGCTCCTCCTCATAAGCCGTTATGAGGCGAACCATCAGATCGAGCACGGCGTCCTCCTCAGCGGTTCGCTGTTCGCCTTTGTCCATCAGTTTCTCGACCTCGGCCAGCGTGCGCTCGTGTTCTTCTTCCGTGGAGATCACCCGAGGCAGCACTTTCGCCAGCACCCGAGCATACTTCTTGTCGTCAATGGCTAGTGCGCTCATTTCTTCCAATCTCCTCGCATGTATTGCGTGTGGGTGAGGAACTCCTTGACCATAAGCAGCTTCGCCCTGTAGTCGACTTTCACGACCAGCCGATAGTAGTTATGCCGGATGTTGAAGATCAACAGCGATTGGAATTGATCGGCGTCCGGGAAGCACTGCCGCACGTCGGAAAGACTCCGCCAGGTCGAACGGCTCGCGGTCCGCCACCAGCGAAGGAGTTCGTCAGCTGCATCAGCGTGGGCGGCGGCGAAGCGTTTGACGGTCGTCCTGCTGATCACGTTCACTTCCCAATGTTCGCATAATGCGAGCGTTTCCGCAACCGCGCCGGCACTCGAAATAGTCTTCGGCGGCGTCATCGAGATTGCGTGCATCCCGCTAACCCACGAGGAGCACATGGAGCTGCACCGGATTGGACCGCGGCAATTCCAGGAGAAATGCGGGATCGACTTCGAAGTCATTATAGAAGGCCTGTTTACGGAGCGGTCGGAAATCCAGGAGCGGCGCTTCGGCCAGAATGTTTTCGCCGTCGAGCGGAAACTGGTGGCGGCCTACACGTTGGACGGGGCGTGAGCTTCCATGAGAATCAGCTTCGGCGGCGAACTCTTGGACCCCGGGTAGTCGGATCTCCGGGATGGGGCTGGCGGAAGCGCGCTGCTGGCTTTGGCCGTCCTCCATCCGGATGACTATCCTGCATTGTTTCCCGAGCCGAGAAGTTCTCCAAAGCGGGCGTATTCTGCGCAGTGCGTTGCTCGATCCGCTGGGCGACGGCGCAGCACGGGATCCGCCTGCGCCAACTCCATTTCTTCGAGGTTTCACGCAGGTAACCGGGCCGCCCCACAGTTAGGGTCTTCGGAGAACGTACGATGTCGAGCTGGCACAGGCCGACCTGTAAATAACAGGCCAATAACAGGAGAGTGGCGCGCGTTGTAATCGGTTCTGCCAGCGACGGGCCACGGATGAGATGGAGTAAACTCAAGGGGAGGAGTTATGGCCGACATCGACCGCCACGAGTTGCACACCCTGGTGGACCATATCCCCGAGAGCGATGTGCCGGCAGCCCGCAAAATCCTGCGAGCCTTAGCGGATCCAGTGGAACTGGCGATCCTGACCGCACCGCTCGACGACGAGCCGGAGACGGAGGAAGAGCGAGCCTCAGTGGCGTCGTCTCTGTCGGACGCATCTCCCGACATCCCGTTTGAACTTCTCCGGCGTATGCGGGCATGAAGCGGGTCCTGTTTCGCCCCCAGGCTGCAAGGGATCTGGAACGGTTGCCTAACCGCGACCGGGACCAGGTGGAGGAGGCCATAGAACGGTTTGCTCAAACCGGCTCTGGCGACATAAAGATGCTGGCAGCCGAGGGGCGCCAACTTAGGTTGCGCGTGGGAGACTGGCGAGTTCGTTTCATCTATGAGAAGCCGGACATCATCCGGATTCTGCACATTCGCAACCGCCGCGAAGCATACCGCTGAGACAGCAAGCCTGGTTAGGCTCTCATTCCGAAGCGCATTTGCAGCTTGGGCTTTTCCGGCCAGTACGCCAAATCGTGGATCGGCTGCGAACCGCGCAAAACATCGGCTGTCGAACCGGCGCGGAGCAGTAAACAACAGGCCAATGACAGGCGCCGGACGGGCCAGAACAGGGCGGTGAATCGCGGAGTTACAGGCTGCGTCAACGCTCACTTGACCTGCCCTCCGACTCGGTTTGCGCCGCGGCGTCGGCGCGCCTGCTGTCGGGAGACTGGCGGATCGCCGAAGAGCCAAAAGGAGTGTTCGGATTCGCCACTGTGATTTCCCTCCAAAGCGCGCTGACGGGC
>PLGA01000057.1 GCA_003139735.1 Bryobacterales bacterium
GTATACCAGACCAATGCGCTGAACGGCTTTTCGAGCATCAAGCTTGGTATTTACGGGAAGGGCGCCGGGCAGGTGAAAATTCAGCAATTCACGTATCGTCCTCTTCCGTAGTTATGGAGTCAACCAGGGGACACGCCCCGCCGGGGGCAATACGGGGCAATACGGGGGGCAATACGGGGACAACGGGACGTTATCCTGTCGTCAGTGAGCCTCGAAGGTTAGGGATTGCTGCCGGCCGTCGGGTTCGTTTTTCGGCGGGTNNTCCAGGCGTTCGATGAAATCCGGCGCGCCGAGGGGGCGGCCCGTGTGGGTGCTTTGGCGGATGGCGTCGGCCTCGCCGGCGATTTCGGGCTGTCCGAGGTACTGGCGCCAATCGCCCGGTGTCCAGACCTCCGCAAATGGCCCCATGTCCAGCCACGATGCGGGCGCGGCGAGCCCGGAATGCGCGGCCGCGGTGGACCAGGGGTAGTCGGCGGAGAACTCGACGATGCCGGCTCGGGCCGGGTTCAGCTCGGTGTAGCGGAGGGCGGCCCAGAGATGCGGCGGGTCCAGAGGGCAGGAGTAATAGCGGCCCTGCCAGAGGTGGCCGGAGGAGGCGCGGCGGGCGTTGAAGTAGGCGGCGTAGCGTCCGTGGGTGTGCTTGAGGGCGAGCGGCAGCGACTCGGGGCGGCGGGGGAACAAGATCAGGTGGACGTGGTTAGACATGAGGCAATAACCGATGACCGAAAGGGCGTGGATGCGGCAGTTGGCGCGGAGGAGGTCGAGGTAAACCAGGCGGTCGGCATCGGATTCGAAGACGGGTTGGCGCGCGTTACCGCGCTGGGTGACGTGATAGGGCGTATCAGCCGAAAGGACGCGTGCGAGGCGGGCCATGCATAGAAGTAGTGGGTGGAGGGGGCGGAAAATATCAGGAAAACGTTCCGTCTGTNNAGGAAGAACTTCACGGATTCGAATTTTCCGAAAAGCCTTTCGACGCCGCGGTTATTGAAAAGCTGCGCCGGACTCCGGGTTCCGCGTTGCGTCACTTGAAGCGCATTCATGGCCATGATTCGGAACGTGTAGATGGGTACCGCCTCCAGCTTGTCGTCGGAGTGGAAAAACGCCAAGAGATAGCTGTTCGGCCGCACGACCCTGCGCAAACGGTCCACCACCGCGGCCAGCAGAGCGGGCTCCAAATACTCGAGAAGGTCCCAAATCAGAACTCCGTCGAAATGTTCGTCCGGATAATCCAGCGTTTGGCGGAGGAAGTACTCGATGCGGCCCGGATTGGACTGATCCGCCTTGTCCTCGCCGAACGAGTCGTTCAGGATTTGCAGGAAGTCTTCGGAGTACAGGCGATGGCCCAGGTTGGTAATGAAGCTGACGTTCTGTTGGGTGGCGCCGCCGAGTTCCAGGATGGTCAGGCCGGACTGGCCTCGAATGTGGGAGAAGAACTCCTCGAGTCCCCGGCTTGGCCGCGTGGCGGGCGAATCCTCCACGGCTCGCCCGCGCGGCGGAGAATCGGCGCGAGGAGAGNNGAGCGGGCGCGGGCGCGGCTGTCCCATTTCCCGGCGGAGCGTTCCGGCCTCGCAGAAGGCTTCTCAGCGGACCTGGGAACTTCATGGGACGGCTCGATTCGGCTGGCTTAGCGCTTCTCGGGTCCAAACGCCGGCGCGCCGACGGGGGCCGGATGTGGCCCGCTGGCCGGAGCGGCCGCCGGCTGCNNTCGGGCTTCACGATGTCGATGCTGCCCTTGAAAAACGCGCCGTCCTCGATTACGATCCGCGCGGTGCGGACGTCGCCCACCAAACGGGCGTCTTTCCTGATGTCCACCTTCTCGGCGGCTTCCACGTTGCCCTGAATGCTCCCCTGGAGCACCACTTCGCGCGCCTTGATCCCGGCTTTGGCGGCGCCGTGCGGACCGATGGTCAGCTTATTCTCCAGCGCCTCGACGGTACCTTCGACGTCGCCATCGATGAACAAGTCCTCCTTGCTGAAGATCTGGCCGACGATCTTCACGGCCTTTCCGATGCTAGCCGAACCACCGCGGCTTTCCGGGTCGAGTCTTCCAACGGGCATGCTGGACACAGGCATAGTCTCCTTCTTCGGTTCTATGGGAATTTGCGCCACGGGCGGCGGAGCATGGGGAAGTGCGGGGGTAGAAGGATGTGGCGGTTCTTCCTCCCTGCGTTTATTCCACATACCAGCGCCCTCCTGGATTGAGTATGGGCATCTTCATGATTATGCTCTCTAGTCTAAGGGGATGACGCCGCAAAACGCAAACGAGCAGTCGCCGGACGCCGGGCCGGCCTGTCCCCACCTACCGTTTGCGCGGCTTGCCTTTCGCCCTGGTTTCGAGCACGATGGGGGTGCCGCGAAAATCGAAACGCTTGCGGATCTGGTTCATCAGATAGCGTTCGTGGGAGAAGTGCAGCGGCCCGCGGCCGTCCGTGAAAACGGCGAACGCGGGCGGGCGGATGGAGTGCTGGGTGATGTAGAAGATCTTGCGCTCCTCGAAGTGAAGATGGTCCAGGAAGCGATT
>PLGA01000163.1 GCA_003139735.1 Bryobacterales bacterium
GATTCGCGTCCTTCATATTCAACGCGAGCCCCTCGAACCAACTGCGGATGGTGGCCTCGCTGCGACAGGATTACTATCAGATCCCTATCGACCCCAATCCTAATTCATCCGGGAATCAGGTTTACCAAAGTTACGGCCTTCACGACAGCGAACGTGAACCCGATGGCTACATTGCCTTCTCCTGGATCCACACATTTAATCCGAACCTGCTCATGACGGTATCTCCCTTCTATCACTACAATGAGGCCAGCTACAGCCCTTCGCCGAACGATACGCCAGTGATCTCGACGGTGGACCAGACCGCCAACTATGCCGGTCTGCAAGCGAGCTTGAACGCAACCGTTTTGAAGAATAACGACATTGAAGTGGGCGTGTATGGATTCGCCCAGCATCAAAGCAACTTCTTTAACAACGTCTTTACGGACTGCGGTACAAGCTGTCAGAACTTCGGGCCGTCTTCCGCTGCCGTAACCGGCGGCCTCGCTGAGGCGTTCCTCAGCGACCGGTTTAAGGCGACCTCGTGGTTGACGCTGATCGCCGGCTTGCGCTACGCGCATTTCGACTCCGGATCGGTGAGCGGAGGAACCCAACCGGCCGTCATCGAGAACGCGACCGACCCGCGGCTGGGCATTGCCATCAGAATCCCGAAGGTGAACTGGGTCTTTCATGGCTTTGTGGGCCAATTCTATCAAGCGCCCCCGCTGCTGACTGCTACCGGTCCCTTGCTTGAGTTAGCCTCCAGCCAGACGCTGACCTTCGGCGCCCTGCGCGGCGAGCGCGACCACGAATACCAAATCGGCGTCTCGATTCCATTCGGCGGTTGGGTGCTCGCGGAAGACAACTTTCAAACGCGCGCGACGAACTGGCTGGACCACAGCAATATCGGCGACTCCAACATCTTCTGGCCGCTCACTTGGTCCTACGCCCTGATTCAAGGTTGGGAGACCACGCTGCGTTCCCCGCGCATCTGGCGCCGCGCCCAGGTTCACTTGGCGTATTCGAATCAGATCGCACAGGCCGCGCCGCCTTTCACGGGAGGTTTGATCTGCCCCGTTCCCGCGCCCGCCGGATGCGAGCCGCCCCCGGGACTGGCGCCGGTGGACCACGATCAGAGAAACACGTTGAACGTGGGCGTCAACTCGACTCTTCCGTGGAATGCGTTCGCTTCGATGAATGTGTACTACGGTTCGGGGTTCACGAACGGGCTGCCCGATGCGCAATATCCGGGGAACTATCTGCCCCAGCACACCACGGTCGACATCTCCCTGGGGAAAAGCTTTGGCGAGAGATACAAACTCTCGTTCACCGCGCTGAATGTCGCGAACCGCCGCGTCTTACTCGATAACAGCCTGACCTTTGGCGGATTCCACTTTAACGACACGCGGCAAATCTATCTCGAATTCCGTTACCGCTTTCATTACTGAAGAACGGCTACGGCTATTTCGGAATCGCCAGAACCTGGCTGGAACACCCTTGCGCGTCCATGTGGAATCGCTTGGGGCCGGACAACAGCTCCACGTGGTCGGGAAATCCGGGTGCGTAGCCGGAAAGCAGATAGTCGCCGGCTTCCAATCCGTCGAATAGAAACTTCCCGTCGGGATCGGACCGGGCGTAGCGCGTCCCCTCCGGAGATTTCAGTTCCACCGTAAGGCCCGGGGCGGGCTGGTCGATCTTATCCGCGTCGTGCGGCTTGCCCGCATAGAGCGCATCGAAGGTGGTGAAGCCTTCCAGGCGCCCCGATGCCGCCTTGCGTTCCTTATAGAAATAGAGGTATGCCAGGTCGGGACCGGCGTCCGACAGCCTCTGCGTGCGCGTGCAGCGGTCGGTATCTATCACGCTGGTGTCTTCGTCGCTGTCGGCGTAAACCAGGTACGTCTCGCCGGTCTGGAAATCGTAACCGCAATCGCCAAAGGGCGTCCAGACGTCGAGAACCTGATCCTTGGCGTCGTCATCGTCGTCCTTGGCCTTCTTGGGGGCGGCCTTATCCTTGGCCGCGTCTTTGCCCTTGGCCTTGCTCTTCTGGTCGTCGTCGTCGCCGCCGCCATTGCGGAACACGGCTCCGGCGCCCACGTGGAATCGGACGCGCTTCTCGTGGCCGAGCACGGCGTAAAAGAGATCCACCAGGGACTTTTGCGAGTCGGCCTTGTCGAGACGGTCGCGCTGGTCGTCCTGCAAGTCGGGGAAAGTCTGGCCGAAGACGTCTTTCAATCGAGCCAGGTTCTGCGGCGAGCGGTCGGCCAGATATCGCTCATTGGCCTGGTTGAGTTGTTGGAGTTCCGGGCGCCGCGAAAGATTCCAGTCGCTCAGGAAGATCGGCGAAATTGATTCCACCGTGCCGATGAAGACCACGTTGCTGTAGGCGACCGCATTGCAGACCGGCGCGGGTGACGGGCAGTTGCAGGGGAAGGCCGGGCGACCCAGAAGAACCAACGACCACAGCCAAGCGCGCCTCATCTGCTCTCATGCTATCACCGGCGCGGCTGGCCTGCGGCGCGGACCGTCGATTCCCTAATCCGGAAAGCCTGCGGGCCGGGGCGCCCGCCGGGTTTGTGGGCCCCCTGCCANNGGCGGGCAGAATGCGTATTATCCCGAGCGGCTGACAACCGCTCTCTTACGTTCGCGGCTCTGCAAATTCAGGGACATCGAGCCGAGCCGCGAACGTGAGAGAGCGGTATTGACCGCGATGCTTCGCATCAGGATTTCGGCCGCAGACCGCTAGTCAGGCGCTACAATCAAGACACCCCCCGTGCGCAACCGTTGGCGGCAGTTCCGAAGCTTTTTCACACGCCGTGTTCGCTACAAGGTCACGCGCGGCGGCCTGCTGTTCGTGTTTGCCCTTTTGCTGATCGGCTTCGCCGCCGTCGCGTCGGCTAATAATCTGCTCTTCCTGATCGTGGCCGCCATGCTGGCCACGCTGATTGTCTCGGGTTTCGTCAGCCGCATGTGCCTGGCCGGGCTCGAACTCGATTTCCTGGTTCCCGAACACATCCCCGCCGGCCGCCACGTCCCCGCCAAGCTCTTCGTGCGCAACCAGAAGTGGCTGATGCCGTCGTTCTCCATTCGCGTGGAAGCCATTCACAGCCCGGACAGCCCAACTCTCAAGTCGGGAGTCTATTTTCCCCTGATCGCCAGCCGCGCCACGCTGGGAGAGACCGTCGAAGTGCGCTTCCCCAGGCGCGGGACCTATCGCCAGAACGGCTTCGCTTTCTCTACCTCATTTCCCTTCGGGTTCCTGGAAAAATCCGCGCGCGTCACGCTCCGCCGCGAAACTCTCGTGTATCCATCCCTGGACCCGCACCCCGGCTTCGAGGATCTCCTGTTCGGGATCGATGGCGAGATCGAAACTCATTACCGCGGCCTGGGCAAGGACTTCTATCGCATCCGCCCCTACGAAGTCCAGGAGAGCGCCCATCATATCGATTGGAAAGCCTCCGCCCACGTCGGCGCCGTGCAGGTCCGCGAATTCGCGCGCGAGCAGGAGGCGACCGTCGAAATGTTCCTCGACCGCGACATCCCGTTTACGCTCGACGCCTGGTTCGAGCGCGCCGTCGATTGCTGCGCGTTTCTCGCGTGGCGGCTCTCCGGACGGGGCGTCTCCGTGCATTTCCGCTCGCAGGGCTTCGACTTCCGACAGCCCGAAGACGGCGATATCTACGCGATTCTGAAGTGCCTGGCCCTGGTCTATCCCCTCCGTTCGCAGGCTACCGCGCCGCCGCTCGAAGACAGCAGCTACAAAATCGTCGTCACCCCGTCTCCGCGCCGCTTCACGGATGCCGGCTGGATGGGCGCGCGCATTTTGTCTCCCGACATGCTTCCGTTCCCCGAGGAAAGGGGCAGTTGACCGCGGCGGACGCGCAGTTCGCTATCCTGGAGGCGTGATTAGCAGACGCGGTTTCCTATCGGCGCTGCCGGTTTCGGCGGCTTTAGCGGCGGCGGGCGACGTTGCGCCTCCCGCCCCTTTCGGAGCGATCCCGTCGGAACGCCAGCTCAAGTGGCACCGGCTCGAAACCACCGCCTTCCTGCACTTCGGCGTCAACACGTTCACGGGCCAGGAATGGGGCAATGGAAACGAAGATGAGAACCTGTTCCAGCCCACCGCGTTCGATCCCGACGCCATCGTCGCGGCGCTGGCCGCTGCCGGAATGGGCGGCGTGATCCTCACCTGCAAGCACCACGACGGATTCTGCCTATGGCCCACCGCCGCCACCGAACATTCCATCCGCAAGAGCTCCTGGCAATCCGGCAAGGGCGACGTGGTCCGGGATATCGCCGCCGCGGCCAAGCGCCACGGTTTGGGATTCGGCGTCTATCTCTCTCCCT
>PLGA01000571.1:0-134 GCA_003139735.1 Bryobacterales bacterium
ACCATCTTGCGGCCCTCGTCCACCTGGTACATCCGCGCTTCCCACCGGCCAGTCAAGCTCTGGGCATTGGCCGCCGCGGCGCAGGCCAGCGCGGCGACGCAAAAACGTAACCATCTCATGCGAATCGAACCTCC
>PLGA01000571.1:144-6214 GCA_003139735.1 Bryobacterales bacterium
CCGCCGAACCGCCCGCGGGCGTCGCCAGGTTCGAAGGCTCCGAACCCGCCGCCTGCGCGTTCTGGCGGATTGCCGCCGGCGGACGCGTTTTCTATGCTGCGGCCTCCGATCATCTGAATTGCCCAATTGGCGGCTACACCCACAATGCGCTCCCGGCCGAACGCATGCCCGAACTGCAGCAGGCGCTCACCCTCATGACCGGCATCGGATACATCCGCATGGAGGAGATTCCCGGCGTATTTCAACTGCCCGAGGCCCCCAAGGTGGTCGTCTACGCGCCGCTCGGAGATACGCCTGTCCCTCCCGCCGTGGTGCTGGCGGCCGGAAAACCGGGCCGCGTCATGCTGCTGGCCGAAGCCGCCACCCGCGCTGGCGCCATGTCCAGCCTGCCGCTGCTCGGCCGCCCGACCTGTATGGCCATCCCCGCCGCGTTGGCGCAAGGCGCGGTAGCCAGCTCCGGCTGCATCGGAAACCGCGTGTACACGGAGATCGGCGAAGACGAATTGTATTTTGTTCTGCGCGGCGCGGATTTGCAGCGCATCGCGGAAGAACTCGCCACCGTCCTGAGCGCTAACCAGACCCTTGCCCAGTATCACCAGGAACGCCGGCGCACGCTTACCGTCTCGGCCCCCTTTGCATGATCAAACGACCGGTAGCGATGTGGAATCCGTCCGGCTGCCCGAGACCGCGCCCTGTTTATAGATAATCTCGCCGCGCTTCATGGTCATGTACACCAGGTTCGTGCCGAAGCGGCGCGCCAACTCCTGGTAATCCGACGCATCGAGGATCAGCAGGTCCGCCAGTTTGCCGGGTTCCAGAGAACCCGTGCGGCTCGCCCGCCCCACCGCGTGAGCTCCGTTAATGGTGGCTGCTGAAATGGCTTCGGCCGCCGTCATGCGCATTCGCAGACACGCCAGCGCCACCACGGTTTGCATGTTCAGTGTGGGCGTCAGCAGCGGGTTGAAGTTGCTGCCCAGGGCCACCGGCACCCCCGAATCGATCAGCGCGCGCGCGGGCGCCCCCGGGCCGCCGCTCTGGAACGCCCCATACGGCAGCAATGTCGCCATGGCGCTCGAACCGGCCAGCAGGCGCGCTTCGGAGGCGGTGGCCCACTCCAGGTGATCGATGGACAATGCCAGGCACTCCACCGCCGCCTGGATGGCCGCCCCGGCGTTCGGCTGGTCGGCATGCACCTTGCACGGAAAGCCCAGTTCGCGCGCCACTCCCAGGTATCGGACAAGGCAAGCGACCCGGCCCGCATCGCTCTCCCACAGAACGTCCGCGAACGCCGCCAGGCCGCGCCGCCGGATCTTCGGCATCAGTTCGCGGAATGCCCAGTCGTTTTCGGACGAACCGCCGGCGCCGCTCGCCGGCATCCGGAAGAGGAAGGTCGCAACCACGTCCAACGGAACCCGTTTCACCGCCGCAAGAACGCGCAGGATTTTGATCTCGGCTCTCTGGTCCGCGCCGCATCCCGTCTTCACTTCCACCGTGGTGGTTCCGTGCCGCGCCATGGCTTCCAGGTAGCTGCGCGCGCGCCTCTCCAGGCGCTGGCCATTGGTGGCGCGAATCTCACTCGCCGCCGCCTCCGTGTCGAGGCCCGCCGCGCCCGGCGGCGGAAACGCCATGTGGGTATGGCTGTCGACGAATCCGGGCATGACTACGCGCCCGGCTGCATTGATCTCCGCGGCTTTGCGCGCTTCAGCCAGGTTTTCCACCCGGCGGGTGGGACCCACTTCCACCACTTCGCCATTGCGAATCAGGAGGGATCCATCCTTAATCAGGCCTAGCTCGCCAAGCGCCGTCCCGCAACGGGGGCCGTTGGACCCTCGCAACGTCAGCAGTTGGCGGGCGCCCCGAATCAGAATTGTCCCCGTTTGTTTTTCCTGAACCTACTGTAACATTAGTACTGGTACCTTTGATCGGAACGCGATGCCACAGACAGGCAAGTTAAAGACGAAACGTCCGCTGAAGACCCTCGAACGGGCTTTTTCAAAAGCTGGTTTGGGATCGCGGACCGACGCACGAAGTTGGATCGCCGCCGGACGCGTGCGCGTGAACGGAAAGACCGTCCGCAATCCGGACCAATGGGTCGATCTGAAGCTGGACCGCATTACGCTTGACGGAAAGCCGCTCCAACCGGCTGCCAAGACGTACATCCTGCTGTACAAGCCCAAGGGGTACCTGACCACGGCGCGAGACCCGGACGGCCGCCCGACAGTCTACGATCTGATCGGCGGCGCCGGGACATGGCTGTCTCCGGTTGGCCGGCTGGATCTGGATACCAGCGGCCTTCTGCTGATGACCAACGACACGGCGTTCGCCGAAACCGTGACGGACCCTCATCACAAGGTTCCCAAAACCTACCAAATCAAGGCTGCCACGCTCCTTGACGACGAACAAATCGAGCGCCTGCGCCAGGGCGTGGAGTTGAGCGACGGACCCACGCGCCCGGCCGTTGTCCGCCGCCTTCGGGATGGGGCCAAACGCACGTACCTGGAAATGACCATCACCGAGGGACGCAATCGCCAGGTCCGCCGCATGATCGAAGCCGTCGGCAGCAAGGTCCAGAAACTCGTCCGCACCGCCATCGGACCGGTTCACATCGCGGATTTGCCCATCGGGACGTGGAGAAATCTTGCCGGCGAGGAGGTGGCGGCGCTGAAATTCGACGCGGAGACGCAGAGACGCGGAGGAAGCCGTTTATAATGGTTTGACCGAGCCCCTTCAAGCGCCCCAAACCCGACCTTTCCGCCGATTCCTTTTACACACAGTTTTCTCCGCGTCTCTGCGTCTCCGCGTCAAGAAATCTCCGCCCCTACTTCGTCGCCATCGAATCCGAGTACCAGTGCAGACCGACGAACGGGCCAACCATCGTCCCGCGCACCCAGAAATCCTGCTGCGCCGAAGTTCTGAAGTGGTACCCCTTATAGCCCACCTGTAGTTCCAGCGGGCCCGCCCGGAAGTTTAGCGAGCCTTCAAAATCCCAACTATTTTGATGGTGGGGGATCGAAAACCCCGCCCCTCGCGTCTCTACCCTGAATCCGCGCGTCACCCAGTACTGCGTACCGATGCCGAACTCCGGCAGAATGAACCTGTGGATTTCGGAGGTGGCCCAAGTGGTATTCTCAACCGTGAACTGCTTCAGGGGCGCGTCGAAACCCGTTCGGACCTCCATGTACTGCAACTGCCATAGGGTCTTCAAACGGAACCTGCTGGTCTTCACCGGATAAGGCCACGTCAGGTAATCGAATGACAGCTTGGCGCTCCGCAGAAAGTANNTATTCGTTGCCGGCCGCCCTGGTTTCGAAGTAGGAAATCCGCAGCACATTGTGCAGCCCGAGCGCGAAAGCCCCGTCGAAGGCCTGATTGACCTTGGGCGCTCCCTCCATGCGGATGTTGCCCAGATAGGCGAGCGCGAACGATCCCTTTTCAAACTCCGGCCTGGAATTAGCCCACCACAGGCTGGCGCCCACCGAAAAACCGCGCTCGCCCGGCATCTGCACTTCCGGGATCTTGGGCAGCTCCGGCAGGTTCGCCAGAGAAGTGTCGACGTCCGGTTCTTGGGATGGCTCGCCCTGAACCGTAGGGGTCTGGCCATTGGGAGCCTGGGGCGCGCCCGCCGCCGGCGGAGCGGCCGGCGGAGCGGCCGGCGGTTGCGCGCCGGCGGGCGCCGTCGAGCCGAACCAGACCAGACATGCACAGACAAAGCCAGGCAGATAACTCTTCACGTACACCTCGTTCGATTTCGGCTCTCGCCGCCGGCCTGCCGGGGAAGAAAGGCGCGGCCCGCAGCCTGGAGCAGGATGTGCTTCAATTGTGGGCTACCACTCCATTCTGCCTCATTGAGGGACCTCGCCGCATTGTAGACCCCCCGGCACACTGTCGAGCCGCCGGCACATCCGCCGGGTGAAACCGGGCCCCGAGCCATTGGGTTGGAGCGGACCCCTAAGGCCCGCTCCGCCATGACCATGGCTGCTCCCACACCGGATTCTTCGGCTTCTCCGGTATTGCACTACGCCAGCGAAGGCAAACCAAGGACCAACGCGTCGATTGCCGCTATTTCTTGGCCGCCGGCGCGATGATCTGCGAGAGCAGATCGGAAGCGGCCGGGTCTCGCACCAGCGATGGGAATTTCTCACCGCCCGCGTACTCGATCCGCCGGACTTCATAATACTCGCCGTTCTTTACCAGCAAATCCAGAGTCTTGGAAGCGGCGGCGGTCGCCTCTACGGCGGCGCGCAAAACGGCGGGCGTGAACTGCCGGTTGTCCACCGCGATCAGTTGCGTCGATGGAGCCACGCCGGCTTTCTGCGCCGGGCCGCCCATGATCACATCGACGATCGCGCCGTCGTCCTTTACCTTGAACCCGAGCGAGTAGCTCAAGTCGGTCAGCTTGTGGTCTTCGGCCGCGGCTGTCCACATGCCGGAGGGTATCGCGTTATAGATGAGCCTCCAGCCGCCTCCCGTAATTCCGCCCAGCGGCGCATGCTCCGCGGTAGAGTCCAGACGCGAGCGGAGGAATCCCGCCCAGTCGTAAGGCTGAACCGCATTGAGCGCCGCCGCCACATCGTCGAATGTGTAGGTCTTCATGGCCGGGACCCCGCCCGAACCGCCGAAAAACGCGCGGCAGAAATCGTCCAAAGACTTCGCGCCTTTGCTGAGCTGGCGGATCTGAACGTCGGCCTCCAGCCAGATCAACGTGCCTTCCGGATAGAAATCCACGCTGCGCCGGTAGTTCTCGTAGTCGTTCCCGGCCTCGTACAGAACCTGCGCGTCCACCGCCGTGTCCGCCAGCGGGCGCCATGTTCTGCCCTTCTCCGCGTCCATCGCCGCCGCCGTCATGGCCAGCGAGTCCAGGAACTCCTGGGGCGTCTCCAGTCCGCTCCTCGGCGCGAGGATCTCGCCGAGATACTCCGTCAGCCCTTCATAAACCCACAGCAGGTCGCCCTTCATCGGAAAGTCGTACCCGCCGTCATGCTCCCCGGATGCCAGGCCGGCGGGACGGCGGTACTTGCCGTTCCAGGAATGCACGAATTCGTGCGACAGCAAAGTCGCGGACATCTTGCGCGGCGCGTCGTCGATCAGGGTTCGTTCCCCCACCCGGTCGTCGCTCGATTCATGGTGCTCCAGGCCGAAGTGCGCCACGTGGTCGCTCAAGGTCAGCAGAAAATGATAATCGCGATAATGGCGCGCGCCGAACAGCGCGCCGGTCTCGGCCACCAGGCGCTTGTAGGCGGCGATCGCGTCGGGACCCATCTCGATAGCGCGCGCGCTATCGCCCACAATGTCCAGGAAATGCGGCGCCCCGAGATCCGTTCCGAGGCCCACCCGGTTATACCAGAGGCCCGCCGCCAACGGCGAATCGATCAGCGTGGTCAGGGAAACCGGCTCGAAGTCGATCTCCGCGCCGGTGTTTGGCCGCAGCGGCAGCGCCGTTCCAAAAGTCCACGAATCCGGCAGCCGCAGCGAAGCCTGAACCTGCAGATCGTCCGGCTGTGCGCCCTGCGGGTACAGCGTGAGCTGGTTCCAATTGATCACCGCAAGCCGGCTGGTGGCCGAGCTCCCGGAGGAGAAGCCCTGCTCGTCCGGAGGCGAGATGAAATCGAACGCCACATCGAGGGCCGTTGCGCCGTCCGGAACGTCCAGGTGAAACGCATACATGTTTACGTCGTCGCGGCGCCACGCCACCGGCCTGTCGCCCGACGTGATCTTGAGGCCCGCCAGATTGACCACCGGACCGGTGGGCGCGTGTTCGCCCGGAATCCACTCGGGATAAAGCAGCGTCAAGGGCCCCGGTTTGGCCGGGATGTTCATTCGAACGTGGAACAACCGCCGCGGCGCGTCCGTGGCATCCACCTGCAGGCGCAGCGGTCCCTGTCCGTACAACCCCGCGCACGCAACCGCCGCCAGCGCCATCGTCTGAATTCGCATGTCATCACGATTGTACAGGAAGCGGCAGCGGTCGGCTTTCGGCAGCCAATTAGTAAAGTCCCGCTAGCCAGTGTAGTGTCCAAGAAATAACTGGACAGGACCGTTCCACGTGTCTGGTGGCGCAGACGATCGTTTT
>PLGA01000371.1 GCA_003139735.1 Bryobacterales bacterium
GTAGTTGAACGGCGTCGCGATCGGGACAAAAATGCCGTGTAGTTTCATGACTGTTCTTCTTCAGGGTAAGAAATCGCGGCGGCCTGGCGCTGTGCACTTCTATTCAAGAGGACCAACTGAGGCGCAGACAAAACGGCCCAGCTTGCGCCGGGCCGTTTCGGTCGAACTTGTCTTGCAGGATTTCGCTAAACGGACGCCTTAAGGAACGTGAACAGCGCCAGCGACTCGATGAACGCCAGGCCGAGCAGCAGCAGAATGCGGATCGCGCCGCCCGCGCCGGGATTGCGCGCGATGCCCTCGGCCGCGGCCGCGATGGCCTTGCCCTGCGCCAGGCCGCACAGGCCGGAAGCGATCGCCATGGCGAAAGCCACCGGCAGAACGAAGACGCCGGTGCTGGTCGGTGGCGTGCCCTGAGCGAACATAGGAACGGCGATCATGAACAGAATCGCCAGAATTGCGAACGTGCGAAGTTTCATACGTTACTCTCCTTCGGATCAATCTGGCTCCAGAAGGTGGTTCCACACCGTGCGTTGGGACGCCGGGGGCTCACACTGAAAGCCCGGACACTCAGTTCGCGCTCGCGGGAGCGCGGAAAACCCTGGCGGAACCGGGCAAAACGCCCGAACCCGCTACTCGTAGCGGTCTGCGTTTTTGCAAGCCGCTGATTCCATGGCACATATTCAATTCAGGCCGCTACTCAGTAGCGGCCTGGGTCTCGAACGCGTGCCGGTTAATGCTCCTCCTGCGCCACCGCGCCGCCCACGTAGGCGATCGTGAGCATCGTGAAAATGAACGCCTGGATGAGTGACACAAGAATGTGCAGCGCCATGAGCGCGATCGGAATGACGAACGGCACCAGCGAGATAAAGCTCGTCGTCACCTGCTCGCCGGCATACATGTTGGCGTAAAGACGGACGGTCAGGGAGAAAGGACGAATGCAGTGGCTGATGATCTCCAACGGGAACATGAACCACGCCAGCCACCACATCGGACCGGCGAAATGTTTCAGGTACCCGAGCGGCCCCTGCACCCGCACGCCCTGGCTGTGGTAATACACGAAGCAGCACGCCGCGACGCCTGCCGGCACGTAGTAGTACATCGTCGGCGCATCGAACGAGGGGACCAGGCCCAGCAGGTTCGAGCACAGGATGAAGATAGCGATCGTGCAGAAGAAAGCGAGATAGCGCTCGCTGTCGGGCCCGACGATGTCCCGGGCCTGCTCACCCAGGAAATTGTAAACTGCTTCAAAGCTCAACTGGAACGTGCCCGGCCGCTCCACCGACAACCGCGTGCGCAGCACCGCGGCGGCGATCATGAGCAGCAGGATCACCAGGATTTCCATGGCCACGTAATTGGTCCAGGGCCGGCCCTGCCCCGGATGCAGGCCCGGCAAACCCAACCGGGACGCGAGGTTCAACACCATCTCGGCCGGCCCCGCCAGGAAGCGGTTCAACAGCGCCGTCAACCACAGTTCATGTTCGGGCATAAATCCACTCGTACAGGGCTTCCAGAGTGATGGACACAACCGGAATCAGAAGGCCCACGCAAAGGTAGTTGGGAGAAGCCCCGTAAACTTTCAAGATAGCAAACATGGCGCCACCCAGCAGCAGCAAGCGGAGAGCATGCACGAGCACCGACGCGCCGCGCGGCTTGTGGCCCTCGAGCGCCGCTCCGACATCGTCCACCAGTCGCTTCAGCAGCCAGAAACTGACGCCCGAAATCGCCGCGCCCGCCAGGAAAGACGCCGCGTTCCGCCGGTTGCCCTGAGCGGCGAAGCCGATCGTGCCGGCCACCACCAGCACCAAGTAAATCTGCCGGACGCGACCGAGGACTGCCGTGTATTCAGTCTCTGGCACGGTCTATTCCGGCTTATCCGCTCCGCCCTTCGGCTTATCCAGACCCTCGATGCGCAGGGCGGCGATGTAGGTTTCGTAGATGCCGGAGGCGCAACCGATCAGCAGGCCAACCAGCGAAATCCACGTCGTGCCACCCCGCTGGTCCAGCATCTGGCCTATTTTGAAACAAATCCAGCCGCTGATCGGCGTCACCAACGCGAGGCCCGCGTAGGCGGCGCCTTTGGAATAAGGCGACATTTGCGGCATCAGTGCGGACCTCCCGAGGCTCCGTCCCAAGTATATTTCACCGTGCAGGCAGCGTGGAACCACCGTGAAAGTACCACAAGAACACCGTGCTTTCACCGTGGTTTAACCGTGATTTTGCGGTGTTGTTACGGTGATTTCACAGTGAAACTGCGGTGATTTCACGGTGAATTTGCGGTGCTTTTGCGGTTCTGGCAGCGGTGAAACGGTCTCGAGAACTCGCGCGGTAGCGCGGCCGGGACACCACCCCAGATTTAAAAGCCCGGGGGAGAGGAGGAGGAGAAGCCCCCGGGCCGTGCTAAGCCGGGATGCACCCGGCGGGAATCAGGCGAACGCCGGAGGAGCGGACGTCGCCTGTGGTCCCATTTATATTGAGTCACATTTTTGGCAAATTGTTACGTTAGGTTTTGATTAAAACCATACCTTGTCATCAATGGAGAGGACCGTTCGCTCAGAACCCCAATTCTTTCAACAGATCCCGGGTGCCGTAAACTTTTCGCAGGGCTTCCACGATGCCCTGGCTGGCGACGTGCACGCTGCGCGCCTGGCGCTCGGTGTAGATGAACCGGTTGGGGAGCGCTTCGATATTGGAATCAAAGACGATACCGACGATTTCGCCCTTTGAATTCAGTGTTGCCGAGCCGGAATTGCCGCCGTGGATGTCGGCCGTGGCGACGAAGTTCAAGGGCGTCTTCAGGTCCAGCGCGCCCTTGGCCTTCAACCAGCGTTCCGGCAGGACGAAGGGATCCTGGCCGGTGCATTTGGCGAACAGGCCGGCGAAATCGGTGCTCCACTCCACCGGCTGGCCGGCGTCGTTCAAGTAGCCTTTCACCTGGCCGTAGCTGATGCGCAGGGTGAACGTCGCGTCGGGATAATCGTTGCCGCCGGAGACGGCGAAACGGGCGCGGGCGACCAGGTTGTAGGCGGCGTCCCGCAGCGGCCGCGGGACGGCGGCCAGAAGCGCGGCGGCGATTTTCCACGGTCCGCCGAGCCGCCGCAGGACGTAAATGCAGGCGTTCGAGCGGGTGAGCAGTGCGCCGCCGCTGGTGCGCAACACCAGGCTATCGGGGAGGTTAACGCGCTGGCCGGGAGGAACTTTGGACAGGAACGTCGGGCCATCGAGGGGAGCAAACCGGAACCGCTCCCCGTTGCGGTCGCGCTTCAGGAGGAACGTCACGGCGCGATGGCAGAGCCCGCAGTCTCCATCGTAAAAGAGCGTATCCGGGGCTGGTGGCGTCAATTTTGGGTCGGCTTCTCGATATGGTCCACAACCAGGATTTCGACCGCGGCCTTTTGCGGCTCCAGCTTGAGGCCGAGTTGTTCCTGAACCGCTGCGAAGACGCCGATATCGCTCAGCTCCGGATTGTTGTCGATCCAGGCCTGGGGCGTCGCCTCGATTCTGTAGCCGTAGGTTCCGGTAAGGCCTGTCTTGTCCAAGACGGGCCGATCCACCAAGAAGCTGTTCCCGATATCCTGAGCCAAGTCCTCCATGGTGGCCTTTGTCCGCGCGATATATTGATTGCGGCCATTTGGGCCGCCACGGCCAGCGGAGACCGCGTCGGAGGCGCTTTCCTTGAACTTCGGTCCGTTCTTGCCCACGAGCAGCGCGTACACCGGCATCTCCTTCGTCTCGCGATGGACTTTAAGCTTGAATCGATCGGCCAGGAGCGCTTGCAGCATCTGCCTGAACTCGCTCCTGCTTGGGACGCCATCGCCCTCGGCCCTGGCAAAAATATCGTAATAGATCCTCTCGGGCTCCGGGACGGCGAAGGACACCTGATAGATCTTCAAGTTGTACGCTTCCATGATGAGGTAAACCGGCAGATCCCCTTCCAGCGTCAGGCGTGTGCCGGAGGAGGAAAAGCCGCGCATCGTGTGCAAGGGCCCATCGTGCGGTTTGACCGAGGCAACCTCAAAAGCCCGAGGCGGTTGCGCCGATTGGCCGAACAGCCCGGACGCCATCAAGACGATCAAACACGCGCCGCCGATCAACCGAACCACGGTTGTGGGATCTCCTTCAATGGTCTAGGACGAATGGAAACCTCAGTTCGTTGAGGCCAGATGCAAAAAGTGCCAAGGAACGAGGTGACGGACGGGACGTTTACGTCGTCGGCGACAGGAACGAGGTGACGGACGGGACGTTTACGTCGTCGGCGACAAGCGCGCGTGAACGTCCCGTCTGTCCCCGGTTTCCCGGTTTCCGCCCCCCAGTCGCGCGCTCGGCCTTTTTTCCCCCGAGCGCCAAGGCCACTAGTACGGAGACTGCCGCGAACCCCGCGGATTGCACAGGTGGTGGGCACCAAAAGTCGCCACGGTAGCTCGGGGCAGAAAAACGGACACTATCGGAAAATAGCCGGCGCGCGGCCAGCCTCGTAGCCGCCGCCCTTGCGTCTCCCGTCCCCCTGCTGCTAGCGTAGGGCTTCATGCCGCCTCCCGTTCCGAGCCCCGAAGAAGAGCTTTACTGGCTGGCTCTCCGGTTGATTCCGGGTCTGGGCGCCAGAACTTCCGGGAAGTTGCTGCAGCGCTTTCGCACGCCGCAAGCCATCTTCCGCGCGTCGCGCACGGAACTGGAGGGCGCTGGCGTCAACGGGTCCGTGGCGCAGTCCATCGCCAGCGGGTGCGCCTTCGAAGACGCCGCCACGCAACGCGAGAAGATGGCGCTGGCGGGCGCCGTGTTGATCACGCTCGGCGACGCGCGTTATCCGCGTGCGCTGCGCGAGATCTTCGACCCGCCCATTCTGCTTTTCGCGCGCGGCCGGGTGGAGCTGCTCGACTCCATCTGCCTGGGCGTGGTGGGAACACGCCGGCCCACTCCCTACGGACTGGCGGTGGCGGAGCGGCTTTCGGCCGACCTCTCTCACGCCGGCCTGACCATCGTTAGCGGGATGGCCCGCGGCATCGATAGCGCCGCTCATAAGGGCGCCTTTGCGGCGGGTGGCAATACGGTCGCGGTGCTCGGTTGCGGGGTGGACGTAGTTTACCCGTCCGAGAACCGGAAACTCGCGGCGGAGCTGGCGGTGAAGGGCTTGATCGTCTCCGAATTCCCCATGGGCGCCGTGGCGTTCCCGCAAAACTTCCCCATCCGCAACCGCATCATCTCCGGCGCCAGCGTGGGCGTGCTGGTGGTGGAAGGGGCGCAGTACAGCGGGTCGGCCATTACGGCCAAGCTGGCGATGGACCAGGGGCGGGAGGTTTTCGCGGTGCCGGGCAACATCACCTCCAAATTAAGTTGGGGGCCTAACCTGCTGATTAAACAGGGCGCGCGGCTGGTGCAAGACTGGAACGACGTGGTCTCCGAGCTTCCCGCCGAATCCCGCCGGCATCTAATAGAAGAGGGGCGAAAACGGATCGAGGCCGAAGCGGGCGGAACGCCGGGCGGCGCGCAGGCGTCTTTATTGCACGACCAGGCGCCGGAACTGGACGCCGTGGCCCGCCGCGCGCTCCAGGCATTGCAGGTGGATGCTTCGATACATCTGGACGAACTGCTTGAAAAGGTGGAGGATATATCCCCTTCCGAGATGATTGCGGCGCTCTTCGAGTTGGAGATGCTAGGTTTGATCAAACAACTGCCGGGCAAGAACTTTGTTAAAGTGTGGTAGCGCCGTCCGGGATGGACGGCATCGTGACGGCAGCAATACGGCGCAGGGGGCGCCGCTTCCCGAAAGTCAAATATGGCGAAAGCTTTGGTAATCGTGGAATCGCCCGCAAAGGCGAGGACCATCAATAAATATCTAGGCAAGCAATACATCGTCAAGGCCTCACTCGGTCATGTCAAGGACCTTCCCAAGAGGGATCTGGCGGTGGACGTCGACAACGGCTTCGAGCCGCGCTATGAAGTCATCGAGGGAAAGAGGAAGCTTCTCAACGAGTTGAAGCAGGCGGCCAAGAAGGTGGAAGAAGTCTACCTCGCGGCCGACCCGGATCGCGAAGGAGAGGCCATCTGCTACCACCTCCAGGAGGAACTCCAGGGCGGCAAGAACGGCCCGCGCATTTTCCGCGTGATGTTCAACGAGATTACCAAGAAGGCCGTCGAGAAGGCTTTCGTCAACCCCGGGCAGGTGGATATCCATTTGGTGGACGCGCAGCAGGCGCGCCGCGTGCTGGACCGGCTGGTGGGCTACAAGATCTCGCCGCTATTGTGGGACAAGGTGCGGCGCGGCTTGTCGGCGGGGCGCGTGCAGACGGTAGCGTTGCGCGTGGTGGTGGAACGCGAGCGTGAAATTAGAGCCTTCGTTCCCCGGGAATACTGGACGCTCGACGCCGAACTGAGCGCCAAGAAGCCTCCGCACATCATGGCGCGGCTGATCAAGGCGAACGACGCTCCGGCGGAGGTGGCTTCCCAAGCGGCGGCGGAAGACGTTCTGGCGCAGCTCGAGGGCGCGGCCTACGCCGCCAAATCGGTAGGGACGCGCGAGAAAAAGCGCAACCCGGTGGCGCCCTTCATCACGTCCACCTTGCAGCAGGAATCCGCGCGCAAGCTGCGCTTCAGCGTGAAGCGAACGATGATGCTGGCGCAGAGGCTGTACGAAGGCATCGAGGTGGGCAAGGAGGGCTCGGTCGGCCTCATCACCTACATGCGCACCGATTCCACGCGCGTCTCGCAGGATGCCCTGAGCGATGCGCGGCTCTACATCGCCGAGCGCTACGGCAAGGAGTTTCTGCCGGAGGCCGCCAACATTTATAAGTCGAAGAAGGACGCGCAGGACGCTCACGAAGCCATCCGCCCCACTTCCATGGCGTTCTCGCCCGAGGTGGTGGCGCAATATCTGGCCGAAGACGAGATGAAGCTCTACCGGCTGGTGTGGAACCGTTTTGTGGCGTCGCAGATGATGCCGTCGCTCTACGACCAGTCCACCATCGATGTCGCGGCGAACGGCAAGAACGGGATGGAGTACCTGTTCCGCGCGACCGGCTCGGTGCTCAAGTTCGACGGCTTCCTCAAGGTCTACCAGGAAGGCAAGGACCAGGCCGATGAAGAAGACGAGGAGTTGAAGCACCGCCTGCCCGCGGTTTTGGAAGGCGAACTCCTGCGGCTGCGCGCGTTGAAACACGAGCAGCACTTCACCGAGCCTCCGCCGCGTTACAACGAAGCCACGCTGGTGAAGAAGCTCGAATCCGACGGCGTCGGCAGGCCGTCCACCTACGCTTCCATCCTCTCCACCATTCAGGAGCGCGAGTACGTCATGAAGGAAGGCGGCCGGTTCCAGCCCACGGAACTGGGCAAGGTGGTGACCGACCTTCTGCTCGAAAGCTTCGCCGACATTTTCGAGGTGAAGTACACCGCGCGGATGGAAGAGGAGCTGGACGAAATCGAGGAGGGCAAACTCGACTGGCGCGCCGCCATGGCCGAGTTCTACGAGAAGTTCGACCGGGACTTGAAGCACGCCGAAGAGCACATGACCGACATCAAGCGGATGGAGAAGCCCACCGACTTGACGTGCGAGAAGTGCGGCAAGCCGCTGGTGATCAAGTGGGGCAAGCACGGCAGCTTCATCGCATGCAGCGGCTACCCCGAGTTCTCCCCAAAGAACGCGGAAGCCGACCTGGAAAGCCTGCAGAAGGACATTGCCCTGCGACAGGAGCGCGCGCGCAAGGACAGCGACGAGCGTTGGGGAAAGATTCGGACCCGGCACGATTCCGATTTGGAAAAGATCGAGAAGGGAATCGCAGCCGGGCTGCCGAAGGATTCCAGGGACGTGGAGAAACGCCGCCGGGGGATACAGGACAAGTACCAGGCCGGCATCGAGAATCTCCGAACGCGCATGGCCGAGCGCCGGCTGAAGGACCGGGAAAGCGTTGCGCTTCGGCTGGAGAAAACTCAAGCCCGCTACCCCCAGCTCAACCAGTACTATGGCGGTCTGGAACTGATCGATACGGCCGAGGGCGTCGCCCTGCCGTGGCGGAGAAACGAGTACTTCTGCACGTACACCCGCGAGCTTCCTGTGGACCTGACGGATGTGGTTCAGGCCGATCTCGCCGAACAGGGTGAAGGCGAGTATTGCGAAAACTGCGGCCGGCCGATGGTTCTCAAGAAAGGCCGCTTCGGCACGTTCTACGCCTGTACCGGATATCCCGACTGCAAGACCACCAAGCAGATCGGCGGCCAACAGAAGAAGCCGGATCAGCCGCTCGAGGAGAAGTGCCCCAACTGCGGCAGCCATCTGGTTCTGAAAACCGGGCGGTTCGGCGAGTTCACGGCATGCAGCAACTACCCCACCTGCAAGTATGTGAAGCAGAAGACCATCGGGGTGAAATGTCCGGAGTGCTCCGAGGGCGAGATTTCCGAGCGCCGCTCCAAGAAGGGGAAGATTTTCTACGGCTGCGTACGGTATCCGGAATGCAAGTTCGTCGCGTGGGGCAAGCCGGTGGCGGAGAAGTGCCCCAAGTGCGGCAGCCCTTATCTGGTGGAAAAGTGGCTCAAGTCCGGCGTGATCTGGCAGTGTCCGAACGCCGAGTGCAAGCACAAGATGCCCGCGCCGCAGCCGGCCGAAGCGCTGGCCCACTGACCGGCGCGCGGCATTGTTTCGGTTCCGATACTCCTGAAAAGCGCTACAATCTCGGTTGGAAGAGGCCTTATGACATCGTCCAAGCGCGCAAAACCGCACTCGGTCTACATCCCTAAACTCGATGACGAGCACGACAAGATATCCCGGGATATGGACGAGCTGAACCGGACCGTGGCCGCGGGCGGCGAAGCGCACGAGCTTCTTCAGGATCTGATCGAGGACATGAGCTCCCACCTGGCTGGGGAAGAGCGGATGATGCGGTCCGCGGCGTATCCATCCTACGCCTGGCACAAGCATCAGCACGACGCCGCTCGCAACAGGCTGAAGCGGTTCGCGGAGCGGATTGACGCCGGCGAATCGGCCGCCGTTTGCGAAATGGTGGACTTCTTCCGGTTGTGGCTCAGGGACCACACCGGTCTTCACGACCGCATGATGGCGGCATACCTGCGCAACTTCGGCCGGGCTCACGACCAGAAGGCGTCTTAAGCGCCGCCGCCACGGAGCTATCATGGCTCTGGGGCGGTGACAAACATGGGCTGGCGGAGAATTACGCTTTGCGGTTTGGCCTTTTCGGCCTTGAGCGGCGCGCAAACCCTCAATTGCAGTTTTCAAGGTTATAAGGCGCTCGACGGATTGAAGGCCGAGATGCGCTCGGGTTCTTTGGATCTGACATGGCAGGGCGAGCGCGGCCAGACGCTGCGCGCCACGCTGGGGGTCGAAGGCGGCCAGCCCGTGGTGCGGGAACTGGCCGTGGAGAAGAACGGCAAGTGGTCCGTACTGGGACGCGGCCTGACTCCCGAATACCAGGTGACCACCGGCCGGCGGCGCATCTCAGCTCAGCAGGAGGCGCCGCTGCGTCAACTGGGCATCTATACGCCGGAGGTGATCGAGCGGCAGAAGTGGTTCGCGTTCTGGGACGCCCCGCTGAATGTCCCCGGGCATCCCGGTTCCAACGCGGCGGTCGATCTGCCGCGCAAGCCCGAAGAGATCCAGCGCGCGTGGGCGACGTTTCAAATTAGCGGATGCCAGGTGGACACCGACGGCGCGCGTTTGGAAGCGAACTTCCCGGGGGTCTCGCTGGGCCTCTTTTCCGGCGGCCTGCGGTATACCGTTTATCGCGGAACGAACCTGATTCGCCAGGAAGTGGTGGCCAAGACCGACGCCCCTTCGGTGGCCTATGAATTTGCGGCCGGCCTGAAGGGTTTCGGCATCGGCGACAGCACCCGTCTGGCGTGGCGCGATGTCGCCCGCGGCTGGCAGCACTACCTGTTCGGCGGCGCGGTCAACACCGACGCGGTGGCGCTGAAGGCGCGCAACCGGGTGGAGATCGTCGAAAGCGGCGCCGGCTCGGTGGCGGTGTTCCCCGCATCCCACAAGTTCTTTTTCGCGCGGGAAGTGGAATCGAACCTGGGATACAACTACTACCGCAAGGATAGCGACGCCGCATTCGCCGTGGGAGTGCGCCAGGCCGACCGCGAGGAATCCTTCAAACCTTACGGCGTGACCGACGCGGTCTGGCGGAGCCGCGTCAACCAGGCGCGCGAGTTCGAGGAGAACTTCGCGCTCTACAACGCTCCGCCGGGCACGATGCAGCGGATGGCAGTCTACTTCTACCTGGATTCGGGAAACGCGCAGGCCACCCAGCGGGCGGTGATGGCTTTCACCCACGACGACGTCTACAAACCCATGCCCGGATACCAGGTGATGGTCAGCCACTTTCACTTCCACTTCAACGAAGAATTGACCGACGCCGGCACGATCGACCACGAGCCGGCATGGATCCCCACTTTCAGGGCGCTGGGCATTAACATCGCGGCGCTGTGCGACTTCCATGCCGATTCGCACCCCACGGACACCGGCAAGATTCGTCTGGAGGAGCAGCGGGTCTACTTCGAGGGCAGCGCGCGCTTTTCCGACCGGGATTTCCTGATTATTCCCGGCGAGGAGCCCGACGCCACTTTTGGCGGGCACTACATGTTCCTGTTCCCCAAGCCGGTCTACTACACGCACGCTCCGCTCGGCCGTCCGGGCGCCACAGGGCCAGCCGCGCAGCAACCGTATACGGAGAACATCGCGCCCTACGGAAAGGTCTATCACACGTCGTCCCGCGAAACCGAGACGCGGTTGCTCAACGACGAGCACGCCCTGATGTGGCAGACTCATCCCCGCACCAAGAGTTCGGACGGCTATCCGGACGCTGTAAAAGATCAACCGCACTTCCTGAGCGACCGGTTCGCGGGCGCGTCTTTCCAATCCTTGCCGGTCGACCAATCACAGAAGCGTTTGTGCGAAGTGCGGTGCCTGGACCTGCTGGACGATATGAACAACTGGGCAGGCCCCAAATACCTGATCGCGGAAGGCGACACCTACACCAAATCGCCCGAAGACGAGACCTACCCGCAATTGGACGTCAACTACGTCAAGCTCGACCGCCTGCCGAAGTTTTCCGACGGTTGGATGCCGGTGCTCGAGGCCCTTCGGGCGGGCAACTTCTTTGTGACCTCGGGGGAAGTTCTGCTGCACGACTATTCCCTGCAGGGGACGGGCGGGAAGCGCACCTTCGTGGCCGACGTGGATTGGACCTGGCCCGGCGAGTTCGTCGAACTGGTCTGGGGCGACGGCAAGACCACCGGACGCGAAATCGTATCGGCGACCGGGCTGGCGCCATTCTCCAGCCACCACTACAGCATCCCGTTCGACGCCAGCGGCAAAAAATGGGTTCGTTTCGCCGCGTGGGATTCGGCGGGCAATGGAGCCTTCACGCAGCCGGTCCATTTGCAGTAGGTTCGGCGGTGCGTCGGTTCGGGGGCCACGCGTTGGCCCAGTTCGCAAACCACCGTGGCGGCGGTCGTTTGCGCCACCCCGCGCAATGCCTGCAAGGCTTCGGAAGTGGGTGGGGTTGTTCCCCTAAAACCGGCTCCGGTGCGCCCACAGCCCCAGCGCGGGGTTCGATACGAAGAACACTTCTTCCCCGTCCACCGCGTTATAGCCGTCTCGCAGCTTCGACGGGTCGTACTTCTTCATCGTCTCCGAAAGATCGCCGTACCGGAAGTTCACGCTTTCCATCTCCTTCCGGCTCAGATGCCCGGGGCAATAGGTAATCGTGAAGCGGCCCTCCGAGGAGCCGTGAATCAGATGAGCCGCGGCGCCCAGATTCCCCGCCAGGTCCGCGTTGTCGCGCACAAAGTCGAGCACCGCCGGGGTTCCGGCATACCCGTACTTGCGGATCAGCCGGTCGATCTCCGCGTCCTCGCCGAACTCCTTGACGCCCGGCGCCAGCACCGTCAGCTCCGCGCCGTCCGCCAGCGCCATGCGCGTGCGATAGATCGCCTTATTGCCGATCCACGTGCTCTTGAACTCGCCCGGGTCCAGGTAGACCACCGCCTTGCGGATCTGCCGGTCGAGCATAATAAAGTTCACCTTGAGACTCAGCTCGGCTGCCCGGCTAAAGCATTCGATATCGTCGCCGNNCGGCCCATGATCCGCTCCATCCCGTAAACCGCGCCCAGGTAGTGACTGCGGCCGATGCCGTCGGCGCCGCCCGTCCCGATCAGCACGTTCTTGGCGTGGCTGGCCATGCCGATCACTTCGTGGGGGACCACCTGTCCAATCGACAGGATCAAGTCGAAGCCGCCCTCCACCAGCCACTTGTTCACCTGCGCCGGCCAGGAAAAATCCAGGTTCCCCTCGGACTGCTCGCGGATGAACGCGGCGGGCACTTCGCCCAGGTTGGCCAGGTCCGTGCGCCAGTCGTGCGTTCGAAACAGGCCCGGCGGAACGTTCCCGAACATCGAGCCGATTTCGCCGGCGGTCATGGGCCGATGCGTTCCTATCGCCGGCAGGACGCCCCCCAGCCGTTCTCCGAAGTACTGCCAGATCAGCTCCGTCACCTCTCCGGCGCCCGAATGATAGCGGCTGAAGTCCGGCGGAATCGCCAGCACTTTTCGGCGTTCCCCCAGCGACGCCAGCGCGCCGAACAACGCCTCTCGAAGGTCCTCCGAAGAGAGGACCGCGGCTTCGGAACCAAAGCTGAATAACATTGCGGGGTCTTTACTTCCAATTATAGGACGCCAGCACGGCGCCATCCTGGCCGATCAGAACCAGCGCCGAGCGGCCCGGATCGAGCGTGCCCGTAAACTGCTTCCCGCTCTTCTGGTCGGTGAAGGAAACCGCCGTCTGCCCGGATTCCGAGGTCAGCGCATAAAGCGTCGCGCGCGGGTATCTGGTCGGGCAAATCAGGATGCCGGGGTCCTGCAGCGCGGTGGTATACGCCGGCGTGACGCCCGCGCTCTTCATCGCGTATCGGTAGACATCCCCGATGGTCTGCAGGTTGTCATTCAGCTCGAGCGGCAAGGGCGAAAACAGGATCTTGCCCCGGCCCAGCGCCTTTTCCGCCCAGAGGCTCTTGTCCGGCAGTACGGCGCGGTCCAGGTAGGTGGTCTTGTCGCCGCCGTAGGAAAGGCGCTCGTCTGAGCCCGGAAGCTTCATGATCTCCTCGCGCACCGTCAGCGGCGCGGTTTCGTAAGCCAGGCCGGTCTGTTTTTCGCGGCCGGTCGAGTGGAAGTGCGCGTCCCCATCGAACGGTCCGGACACCAGCAGCGTGGCCCCCGCGCTCACCTTCGCGCGGATGGCGTCCCACGCGCCCGCCGTCAGCCCCTTGGTCGAGGGCAGGATGATCAGCTTGGGGTTGCCCAAGTCCTGGATCTGGTATTCCCCGACGGCGTACGCTTCGCCGCGCGCATAGTAATAGAGCGCGCGAACCGCGTTCTGCTGCGCCTCGAGCGCCGTCTTGTTGTAAACCGAAAGCTGGAAGGATTGCGGCAGAACCAGCGCCACCTGAGGCGCAACCAGGTCCGTGGCATACGGCGCCGCTTTGAGGGCGAACTGCCCGATCCCGCGCATCTCCGTCTGCGCCACCTTGGCCGACCCGTCACTGCGCCGGATGCCGAAATCCACCTCGCGGTCCCAGTCCCACATCATCGCTCCGCTACTGCCATCCGCGAATCCCAGGACCCATTTCTTTTCGTTCAGCGCGTTCCCGGAGGTCTCGTCGTAGCGCCATGTGGCATCCGCGCTGCGCACCGGCTGGTAGCCCGTTTCGCCGGTGATATTCGGAATGCCGGGGCGCTTGGCGGCCACCGAATCCCACAACAGCGCGTCGTCCTGCCAGTACGTGTGGTTGGTGGTGAAAGCCACGCCCCCCGCCGCGTAGAACTGGTTCAGCACGCGATTGGCCACGCCGCCTTCGTCCTGCCCCACGTTCACCAGTTGTTTGCTGCCCGCCCCGCGGATCGCGCTCACCATGGAGCGCACCCATTCCGTGAACTCGTCCTGCGCAAACAGGTTGTAATCGAGCGCCCGCACCGCGCCGCCATTCATGCTGCGGGCAAAGGTAAGGTTCGCGATGGTGGGCAGCGGGATATTGTCGAAGCCGCCGAGCTGGTCCGGCGTCACCATCCAGGCCGCGCTCAATGCGCCCAGGCTCGTATACTTCGCCCCCAGCCATTTACGCCACAAATCCAGCTCCACGGCGTCGCCGTTGGGAGTATTCCCGGTCCACAGCCGATTAGGATTCGAGAAGCTCGGCTCGTTGATCAGGTCGTAGCACAGCCACGGAACGTCCTTGAACCGGTTCACGATGGAGAGCACGTAATCGAGCTCGGTCTTGACGGATTGCGGGTCCACGTACACGTTGGGCTCGGGTGGCGCTTGCGGTGCACCGCGTCCGCCGCGTCCCCCGCCAGCCGCCGCCACGGGCGCGGGCGCCGCCTGCGGAGCCGCCGTCTGCGGGCTGGGCGCCGAGGGATCGAGCGGCCGCGGCGCGAACGCGTAAAACGTGAAATCGACCATGATGCCGTGCCGGTGCGCGCTCAGCAGGTAGGCCTCCAGGTTGCGCAGGAACCGCTCCGTAACGCCCTTGGTGGCCGGATCGATCAGCCTCAGCGTGGGGCTCCAAACGCCCGTGCGCACGAAGGTCACCCCGTAGCGCTGCATTTCCTCGAAATCGCGGTCCCAGATCCACGCGTTGCGCGGCCCGGAGAAATCCCATCCGTTGGCTTCCGTCGAAAAGTAATTGGCGCCCACCGGGAAAAACGGCTTGCCGTCGCTCGTAAGAAAATCCTTCTTCACGCCCAACACCGGACCGGCCGTAAGCTGCGCCGCATCTTCCACCCACACGCCGTTCTGATAGGCCTCGCGCCCCTGGCCGTCCTCCATCCACACCCCGCGCACGGTATAGAAGCCGGGCGCAAGGCTCTTGGTGAATGGCGCTTCCGCATTCAGCGCGCCCGCAACCGGAACCGTCAGCGTCTCCTCCACCACGTTCCCGGATATGAGTTGCAGCCTCACCTCGCCCGCCAGCGGCTTGTTGGCGCGTTCCCGCCCCGCGTTGCGCAGGTGGACCACCGCCCTGGCCGGCTCTCCCGGCTTGAGCGTGGAAAACGGCATCTCGATCGAGAACAAGGTTACGCCCTGCCGCGCATAGCCGGCCGCCTGCGCCACCAGCGAGATGCCGTCGGAGGAATCCCAGAATCCCGCCGCCGGGTCGAAATCGAGCAGCACCATCCGCGACGCCGGCCCTCCCTCGCCCCCCCGTCCGCCGCCGGCGCCCGCGCCGAACACCCGGTCCATCGCCACCACCGGAGCCGCCACCTCCAGCCCCTCGTCGTTCATTACGAAGCCCAGGCCCGAAAGCCGGCCTTCCAGAACGAAGAAACGCCGCGCGTGAATCGCCAGCGGGCGCAGGAAGGCGTACTCGGTGCGCCACGCGAACCTCACGGTATCCGGCGTGGGAACCGGCGCCTCATACGTGTGCTGGATGCCCACGTCGCGCGCATACGTATCCTGCGGCGCGGCCTCGCTGAACCTCCCGTTGGCGCCGCCGGTCACCGGAACCCGGAACGCCTGGCCTCCCAGCGCCAGCACGTTGCCGCCCGCCCTGACATACGCCTGGATGCCGCTCCATGCCTCCGTGGGAAACGCCGAACCGTAGGGCAGCACCAGCAGATCCGCGCCGTTGAGCGTGGCGGGGTCCTTCAGCCCATCGATGCCGGCAAATACCGGCGCCATGCCGTCGAGCGCCTTCACCAGCGCGTCGCGGCTTACCGGCTGGCTGGCAACCGTCGGGAACCCCGGCTGCCAGAAGACCACCACCTTGGCGAACCCGGGAGAACAAGCTCCCAGCGCCAGCGCAAACACGAGGGCAAGCTTACGCATAGAAGTTGAGAGTAAGCCCCCGCGCCGTTGCGGCGCAAGCGTAATCCCGTGGCGCAGCCTTTCCAGGCGGCGATGCCCGCATTCCTGCAGGCATTTCCTCTCCAACCGTCTACAGCGCCCGCCCGTAAGCGCTCGACCAGCGATATTCCTCGGGCTTGGATGCCAGTCCGGCTCTCACAGGGTTGTTTTCGATGTACCGGACAATGCGGGCAAATTCCGCCGCGTCGCGGGCGATTTCTTCGCGAGTCAGCCAGAGCGGGCCGCTGCGGGCTGCATCCAAGTTTCGGTCCATCCAGGCGAACGCCTTTCCGGAAACGATGGGGACGGGCGGGAAACGGTCCCGAGGCAGGCTGCCGTGCAAACGCCAGGTGGCAAAAAGATGGGCCCCCGTGGGGTGCCAGCGAGGGAGGTTGCGGCGAGTGAAAGAACGCGGGCGCCGTCTGAAAGGCTGCGCTACCGCGGCGATTCGCTCGCCCCGCCCGGATCGAATATCCGTTTGTCCACCGGGAGCGCGTGGTAGGGCGCCGGGTCCGGCTTCGCCGCGAAGCAATCCGCCAAATCGGCCGCGGCGGCGTCCTCAAGATTCATCGGCGGCACATTCAGCAACTCGAAAATGGTCTTCAGCAGGCCGGGAAAGCCGGTGTTCGTGTGCGTCACGTGATCGCGTTTCGACCACGGCCCCGCGCATAACAGCACCGTCCGCCGCGCGTCGATGTGGTCCACCCCGCCCCACGCTCCGTCCTCCGTCGCGAATACCGCCATTTGGCTCCACCACTTCGTGCGGGAGAGAAACTCCACGATGCGTCCCAGCGCCAAGTCGTTGTCCGCGACGAACGATTCCGCGTAGGGGTAGCCATCGCCCGGGCGCGCGGCCGCCATGCCGTCGTTGGGCAGGCGGATGAAGAGCAGCCGCGGCAGATCCGCGCCGGTCTTGACATACCGCTCCTCAATCTCGCCAATAAACTGCGAGGCCCGGTCCTGGTCCGGTATGCTGGCGTCGGCGCCCTGGCGGCCGCCAAAAGCCTCCACCGTCGCCCCCTGCCCCGCCGCGTATTCCAGGGCGGCCGGCCAGGAGGGCGAATNNTCCTTGATGCTCAGCCGCTGCCGGCGCCCATCCACGTAACCGCGCATTCCGAACCGCGCCAACCCGGGGATCCCCATCGCCGGCCCGTTGGACGCTCCGGGAATGTCGCCCAGCGTTTCGTCGTAGGTGCGGCCTTCCTTGACAATCAGGACCACGTAACGCACGCCGGCGGCGAGCGCCTGCGGACCGCCGGCGCGCGGCTCGAAGCCGTTGGCCTGCATGACGAAGGCGGTTCGCGCCGGAAGTTCCTCCACCGTGGGCGCCGGGAACACCGAAAGCGAGCCCTGGCGCCACCGAATGTCGCCGAACGGAGCG